>DASSDL010000064.1:0-29459 GCA_035697145.1 Acidimicrobiales bacterium | reverse complement strand
GCATCCATACGGCAACAATCGATCCGGATGCCCTCGCCGCGATCTGACCAACGAGTCGCGGCTCGGGCAATCGGCACGCGTCTCAGCCGGCGCCGCGTAACCCAACCCGGGCGCACCTCAGATCCGGCAGAGTGATGCTGTAGCGGTGCCTCCGGCTGGGGGTCCACCGTCTCCCACGGTGGGGTGCCTACGGTCGGCTGGGTCCCGGGGTCGGCTTGGCTCTCGAACCGGCTGACGCCACCAATGGCTGTCTTTAGAACGAATCGTCGGTCGGCTCCGGGATGGCACTCACCGGTCGGGTGGGAGCCGGCCCGTCCTGCGGGAACAGGTCGGGGGTTCCTGGTCACCCTCCCGGCAAGTGCGTGCCACCCCTTAGCCCGTTTGTGACAGGAAGGGATGGCCATGGTCATCGTAGAAGCGACGCGCCCAGTGACCGGGGGCGTCGACACGCACGTGGATCTGCACGTCGCCGCTGTGGTCGACGAGCTGGGCGGCGTGGTCGACGTCGAAGCGTTCGAGACCACCGAGGCCGGCTACCAACGCCTCGTTGGATGGCTCCGCTCTCACGGCGACGTCCAGCGTGTCGGGGTTGAGGGCACCGGCTCCTACGGAGCCGGGCTGGCCCGGCACCTTGCGCGGGCCAGGATCAGTGTGGTCGAGGTCGATCGCCCGAACCGCCAGGCGCGCCACCGGGCCGGCAAGTCCGACACCGTCGACGCCGTCGCTGCGGCTCGGGCGGCGCTGGGCGGCACCGCGCTCGGCTTGCCCAAGTCGCGGGACGGCAACGTCGAGGCCATCCGAGTCGTGACCGTGGCCCGCCGCTCCGCGGCGTCGGAGCGGATCGTGGCGCTCAACCAGCTCCGCCACCTGGCCTTCACCGCCGACGCACAAACGCGCCAGCGCTTCGAGGGCCTCACACCGACGCGTCTGGTGAAGGTGGCCGCATCGCTGCGGCCCCGGCCGACCGACCCGGTCCGCTACGCCACCCTGCTCGCCATCCGCACCCTGGCCCGTCGGGTCGCCTACCTCGAGCGCGAGTTCGCCGAGCTCACCAGGGTGGTCAAGCCGTTGATCGAAGCCACCGCGCCCGGGCTGCTCGGGGTCTACGGCGTGGGCTACGACGTCGCCGCCCGACTCCTCGCCGCCGGCGACAACCCGGAGCGGCTCCGATCCGAAGCCGCGTGGGCGCACATGTGTGGCACGGCGCCGCTCGAGGCGTCCTCGGGCAAGGTCGTCCGTCACCGCCTGAACCGGGGCGGCAACCGGCAGGCCAACAGCGCGCTCTACCGCATCGTCATCAGCCCCATGTCCAACCACCAGCCCACGCGGGACTACGTCGCTCGCCGCCGAGCACAAGGCAAGTCCACCGGCGAGATCGTCCGGGTCCTGAAGCGCTACGTCGCCCGCGAGGTCTACAAGCACCTCCCGCGGCTCGCCTAACGCGTCCGCATCGGGGCCGGGCCTGACCCGGAAACCGGCAAACGCCTACGGGCTGTTCAACGAACGAATCGTCGACCCCGCCCCACCCCGCTCACGATCGCAGCGGCCGTGACCTACCAGGAGCCTGCCCCCCGAAATCGGGTGGCCTCACTCTGTCTTGTCCGACCGCCGCACCCACCGGCCCCTTGACAACACAGGAGCTTCGATCTGTGCGCCGTCGACGCAGACCCACGCGCACCGAATCAGTGTTCCGTATGGCTCACCCCGCGGGTGGCAACCACGATCCGACTACTCAGCGTACTGGCCGCCCCGAGGCATTCGCTGTGCCGTATAGGGCACGGTCCCGTTGACCATTGACATGCTGCGGCGGGCAGCGCTCGGGCGAACGTCAACGTGAGAATAGCCACTAATACCGAGGCGTTCGTGCTGCTACGACGATGACGTCCGCGTGCCGTACGCGCTGCCCACGTTCCGCTCGTGTTGCGTTTAGCCTTCCTCCGTGGCCTCGCTCTCTGGGTCGTTGTGGCGCCGCAACCGTGTCCTGGCCGAGGCCGCGCTGGAGCACATGGTCGTCCAGGGCATCGCGTCTGGGGAGTTGGCTCGGGCCACGTTCGCCTACTACGTGGGACAGGACGCTGCCTTCCTTGACGCGTTCTGCCGCGCCTACGCCCTGGCTCTGGCGAAGAGCCCCGACCGAGAGGGGCTGATCGCGTTCAGGGAGCTTCTGGACGCGGCTGTCGACGAGCTCCGCCTTCACAAGGGCTACGCGGCCCGGTGGGGCGTCGACCTTGACCAGGCGGCAGACCCAGCCACGTTGGCGTACACCGACTTCTTGGTTGCGGTCGCGGCGCTCGAGCCGGTTGGTCATGTCGCGGCGGCGATGACGCCGTGCATGCGGCTCTACGCCTACCTCGGCGAGCAGCTGTCGGGCCGCACAAAGCTCGACAGTCCGTATCGCGAGTGGGTGGAGACGTACTCGAGCGCGGAGTTCGAGGCTCTGGCGCGACGTCTGGAGGGTCTGCTCGACCGCTACGGCGGTGATCACGACCGCCTGGCTGTCCTGTATCACCGGGCGATGGAACTCGAATTGCGGTTCTTCGACGCCGCCGGCCGATGGGAGAAGCCTTGAACGCGGATGCGTTGTTGACGCGCCACGCGGGGGCGTGGCAGGCGGCCACCGTTCACCCGTTCCTCGCCGGCGTGCGGGACGGGTCGGTGCCCGCGGACTCCTTCGTCCGTTGGCTGGCCCAGGACTACCTGTTCGCGCAGGCACTGGTGCGCGCCCAGTCCCAGATCGCGGCCGCCGCCCCCATCGCGGATATCGGCTTCCTCGCCGGGGGCGTGGTCGCCACCGTTGGGGAGCTCAGCTGGTTTGAGGAGATGGCGGCTGGGCGCGGCGTGGCCCTCGACGCCCCCGTGCATCCAACCACTCGGGCGTACTGCGACTTCCTGCTGGCATTGACCTACGCCGTCTACCCGGCGCTGATCTCCGGGATCTGGGCGTTGGAACGCACGTACCTTGAGAGCTGGGAGGGCGCCCGCCCCGGTGCTCCGCCTTACCGGGAGTTCGTCGAGAGGTGGACCACCGACGGCTTCCGGTCCTACGTCGGCGACCTCCAGGCTGCGGTTGATCGCCTGGTTGAGGCCTCGGTCGGCGAGCAGGCGCGAGAAGCTGAGGACGCATTCCTCTGGGTGACTCACTACGAGCGAGGCTTCTGGGACATGGCCATGTCGGGCTAGCTCGGACCGATGAGAGTCAGGAGGGGAGGTATGCTAAACGCACCGGTGAGTTTCGTCACCGCGTTCCGTTTCACCGGTGATTACGGGGCGCTTCGCGTTTGAGCGGGTTATAGCCGCTGCGTCGATGGTGAGGGGGGTGTCCCGCGTTCGGGGCCGGGGCTCGGGCCATGGGCTGTAGGACGCGGCGATCAGGGTGCCCGTCGAGCGCCGCGGGCATGGGTCGTTGGGGCGCGCCCGGTCCCCCGAACGGGGCGTGCCGTTCGGGGGGACCGTGGGTGGAATCAGCCGCCGGCGATGCCCCCCTCGGCGTCGACGATCGAGGCATCGGGCACGGGCACGCATGGTCCGACCGGGCTCGTCGAGAGGCGCAGGTTCACGTTCGCCGCGATCCTGTCCTGGTGCTCGTCGATCTGGAACTCGAACACCGCGGTCTCGCCGGGTTGGAGCTGGTCTGGGTGCAGGACGAGTTGCGGATCGTCGTCCGGAGACGTGGGCGCCCAGGTGAACAGCGCCTCTCCCGGCGGTTCTTGCACCCATCCGGTCGACCGGGCCGGGTCGCAGGCGAAGCCGCTCTCGAGGAAATCGACGACGGCGGGCACACCCAGGTCGGTGAGGCGTCGCTGCAGGTCCTTGGGGTGCTTGCCCTCGCGGATGGTGATGATGATCGCACCGTCGGCGGTGCGCACCGCGGTGTTCGCGCTGGCGCTGTCGTGCCCGCCGAGCACGAGTGATGTGGCGAGGCCGAACCCCGCCGCGAGGGCCGCGGCGGTGAGGCCGATGCGGCGCCAGCGGCGATGGGTGACCACGGGCGCCGCCCGCGGCTCCATCTCGAGGTCATGTTCATTCTGGGTCATCAGATCTTCCTTCAGCTGGGTGAGCCGGCCCGCGGGGAGGTCTCGCTCCTGGGGGATATAATGCTCAGTCACTGTTCCTCCACCACTTTCCGGGGAGCTCGATTGAGCTTCATACCATCTGTGTTCGTTCGCGACCCGGGGTTCCCATCCAGCTCCGCCAGCCGGGCACGGGCGCGGGCGAGTCGCGACCGGACAGTGCCGACGGGGATGTCGAGCACCGTCGCCGCCTCCTGGTAGGTCAGCTCCGACCAGGCGCAGAGCGCCAGCACCTCCTGGTCGCCAGGAGGCAGCCGCTCGACGAGAGCCAGCACCCGGCTCATCTGCCGCTCGTCGGCAAGGCGCCGGGCGACATCGTCGGCGGGGTCGGGCTGGGGGCCCGGGCGCGGGAGCCGGGCCAGCGCCGCCCGGTATCGGCGGAGCGACCGCCGATGATTGCGCAGGAGGTTGTTGGCCACACCCAGCAACCACGGCCGCGCGGACTCGCCGATCGGTCGCACGTCACGTCGTCGCCGCCACGCCTCCACAAACACTGCGGACGTGAGCTCCTCGGCGTCGGCCCAACTGGCGGTACGCCGGAAACAGTGGTTGTAGACGCTGCGGGCGTGCCGTTCGAACAGCACGCCGAGGCCCTTATGGTCGCCGTCGACGGCAAGGTCCCACAGCTCAATGTCCGATGGCTCGTCCGGCGTCACCGGCCTCGTCCCCCGTGTCGACTCGCGCCACTCAATCACCACCGGTCGACCCAGCGCCGACTCGTCACCCGCGACGCTCGCTCCTCTGCTCACACCTACCTGTGTCCGCCCAGCCCCCGCAGTTCCCCGCCCCTCGGTTCCCGGCCCCGAACGCGGACCCTGACCGCGCTGGCCCTACACCCCGCTCAGACGCGAAGCACCTGATTACCGGACACCGTCTATGAGTGTGCGACTCGACCGCCGGTCGGACGCGCCAGAACGACGACCGAGCGGGTTGGCGCGATGTGTCGCACCGAGCGAATCTGGCGCGACCAGGGCTCGCGATCGAGGTGTCACTGGGCGTTCCAGGGGCGCGGGCTGGGATCTCGCTGGATTCGCCTCGTACTGTCGCAAACCGTCGTATCAGTGCACTTCGTCGGCTGTCGCGCCTGGTGTGCCCAGGAGGTGAAGGCAAAAGGCGCCGTGGAGCCATGTCTCGTAGCGGCTGGATGACCAGCGCCGTTCGCGGACGAGTAACTGCCACACCGTCGGGTGGTTGAGCGTCCACAGGACGTCGGTCGCCTCACGCCTGGTCAGCCCACGTGCTAGCGACTTCGTCTCGTCGAGCTGGTCGACGATGGCTCGCTGGACACGGAGGAGCTTCGCCTCGATGTCGCTCCACAAGGTTGCGATCTCGGGGTCGCTGCCGGCGGCGGTCCCGATGACGTCGAGCAGCACTCCTGAGCTGGCCTTGACCCGCCGGGCTTGTGCGGCCACGAGACCGAGCTTCCGCACCGGATCAGCTTCTGCAGTGACCTCGCGGAACCAGCTCCGTTCGAGGACCGGTGTCGCTTCCTCCTCACCGCCGAGTCGCGCTTCCCAGACGGCGCGAAGCAGCCCCGCCTTGGTCTCGAAGATCAGATAGACGGTCTTGAGGGCGACGTTCGCCTCGGCCGCGATCGACGGGACCGACGTGGATGCGTAGCCGCCTTCCTCGAAGCGGCGGCGGGCGGCGTCGAGGATCGCTCGCCGTGTCTCGGCCGCTTGCGCGCGTCGTCTGGGGGAGTCGTAGGAGCGGCTCTTGACATCCGATGCCACATCACTACAGTAGCCGAGTATTCACTACCATCATTGAGTAGTGAACAGCTTGAGGAGAATACCGTGGCGACGCTCCGGATCGATCTTGAGGTCAGGGACTTCGGCATGTGGCGGGATGCCTTCGGGAAGGATGCGGGCGGCCGCGGCCGTCACGGTGCACGCCGTCACCGCATCTTCAGGGCTGTAGGCGACGACCGCAGGGTCACGCTCGATATCGACTTCGACACGCCGTCGGAAGCCGACGCGTTCCTGACCGTCCTTCGCAACGACGTGTGGTCCTCGTCGGACAAGGCCCCCGCCAAGGTCGGCTCGCCGTCGGCGCAGATCATCGACCTGGTTGAAAGCCACCAATACCGCTGACCCAGCAGACGTAGCCGCCGTCCTGCACCTCACCCACGCTCCGATCTGGGCCTAGCCCGGAGTCCCTTGTCGGGCTTGCACATCATAGAGGGCCCATACGAAGGCCCAGCACCACAAGGCCGAACATGCGCTGCGGGCGGCGGCGATGGCCCGGGCAGGGGTCGATCCCGGCTTGCGCGACGAGGTGAGCTGGTGGTGCACCGATGACCTGTGGTTCTGGGCGAAGCGCTGGTGACATACGTGCGGTCTGCCGCCGAACACTGCGGTCAACCCTCCCGGGGCGATCTGCGGACGGATCGCGAGCCGTCACGATGTCCGGCTCGCAGCCACGACCTGACCTCGACGCCCAGATCGCTCATCCGCGGCCGCACAGAACACGCGGGACGCAGATGCAAAACGCACGCGGAACCGGCGATCTGGCGTACCTCGACGGTTGCGCCGAGAGCGCCATAATCGGTGATCTGCGCTACGCCATGGCGCAGAAGGGCGTGATGGAGCTATAGCAGGTATGGCACGACTCGCGCGGGTGGACGGTGCGCGCGCTCGGAGCCGTGATGCCGGCTGGGGATGTAGGTCGGGTCGTGATCGACAGTCCGGACGGGCAGCTGCTCTAGCCGGATGACGCTCATTTCGCTGTCGGGCATCTGGACGGCCGACCGTTCGCCGCTGCCGCCCCGCCTCTCGCCGCAGCCAGTCTCGTCGACCTGTTTACCGTGCTCTTGAAGACGAGCGGCTGCGACATCGAAGTGCAGGGGTTTGACCCCACGTCCAGCCCGAGTCAAGCCCGTCCACGACCACGAGCTGCCCGACGACGTCACGGGACTCGTCGACAGGAGCAGGCGCGGGATCAGTCGTGGGCGAGTGACGTCGGTTGCAGCGACTCGCCAACATGCTGCCAACGTATGGGCGGTCCGTGGCGTCTTGCTGAGTGCCAGTTGGCGTCGAGTTCGCCGCATATGACCTGGTGGCGGGGTTCGCGGGGTTCTTACAAGGCAGGAGTCGGGGGTTCGAGTCCCTCCGCGCCCACCCTGTGGAACTGACCGAGGTCGCTTACAGCCGGAGCCTCCATTGTGAGAGGAGACTCTGATGGACGAGCGGGAGCAGCAGCCCAAGATCCGGCACCGGGCGGCGGTGTTTCGCCACGCGGAGGAGGTGTCGGGGAATGTGGCGGCGACGTGCCGCTACTACGGGATCAGCCGGCCCAACTTCTACAAGTGGCTGCACCAGTACGCACCCGCGCCCGTGCGGGCCTGGCGGCGGCCGGCGGCCGAGATGTTCCATCTTCGCGCTGCTGTTCTGGTGGCGCGAGGCCTGGCCTTCGTGGCTGGGATGCCCCAGCTCGGCTTTGCCGTGTTCGTCGTGGTGGTGCTCACAACGGCGTGTCCGCCTTCGTGCAGGAGGCGCGGGCCGAGCACGGCGCCGAGCGCATCTCGGGTGGAGATGGGTGTTCGGAGTTCGTGGCTGGTCGAGGCGGTGTGGCCGCACGGGTGATTTGAGGCCTCGTTAAGTGGGACGTGGACAGGCGAGAAGATCGAAGGCTGGTGCTGCGGGAGCTCGGCAGCGCGCCATGATGATCTTGACGATCGGTAGCGGGCGACCGCGGGGTGGTGTTCCCCCGGATGCTTGTCGATGCGGGTCAGTGGACGTCGCGTGGTGTTGGGCTGCGTAGCACGCTGATGGACTGGGGGCCGAGTGTTAGGTGGTCACCGGTCGCCAGTGCGGCGGCGGCCGACGCCGGGGCCTGGTCGAAGGTCTCCAGCTCCTCCCGCCAGTCGCGGCCGTGGCCGACATCGGGAATGGTGAACTCGAGGGGCTCCCACCAGCCGTTCACGAGCACGAGGAACTCGTCGTCGACGAGTAGCGCGCCGTCGTCGGCACGGTCCGGGGCGTCGTCGCCGTCGAGGTAGATGCCGAGGCAGCGGGCGCCGGGGTCGGCCCAGTTCTCTGATGTCATCGGCGTGCCGCCTGGGGTGAACCAGCGCAGCTCCTGGGCGTCCATGCCGACGAGGAAGCGTCGCCGGCGGAAAACCGGATGGGTTCGGCGCAGTGCGATGAGCCGCTGGGTGAACGCCATGAGATCGCGGTCGGCGTTCGACCAGTCGAACCACGTCGTTTCGTTGTCCTGGCAGTAGGCGTTGTTGCTGCCGTGTTGGGTGCGGCCGAGTTCGTCGCCGCCGAGCAACATCGGGACGCCGAACGACAACAGCAGCGTGGTCAGCATGGCCCGCGACTGGCGGGCTCGCAAGGCGAGGATCTCGGGGTCGTCGGTGGGTCCTTCGGCGCCGCAGTTCCAGGAGCGGTTGTCGTCGGTGCCGTCCCGGTTGGATTCGCCGTTGGCCTCGTTGTGCTTGTGGTCGTAGGAGACGAGGTCGCCGAGTGTGAAGCCGTCGTGGACGGTGATCAGGTTGACCGACGCGGTCGGTCGCCGCCGGGAGCCGCCGTAGAGGTCGCTCGACCCGCTGAAGCGGGTGGCGTACTCGGGCACCATCCCGTCCCGGCGCCGCCAGAAGTCGCGCATCGTGTCGCGGTACTTGCCGTTCCACTCGCTCCACAGGGGCGGGAAGCGGCCGATGTCGTAGCTGTCAGGCTGGCCGACGTCCCACGGCTCGGCGATCAGCTTGGCCCGGCCGACCACCGGGTCCTGCGCGACGAGGTCGAAGAAGGCGGCGCTGCGGTCGAAGGTGCCGCCTTCGCGCGCGAGGGTGGGCGCCAGGTCGAAGCGGAACCCGTCGACCCGCATTTCCGTGAGCCAGTAGCGCAGCGAGTCCATGATCAGCTGCAGGCAGTGGGCGTCGTCGGCGTTCAGCGCGTTTCCGCACCCGGTCGTGTCGACGTAGTGACGCGGGTCGTGCGGATCGAGTCGGTAGTACGCCGGGTTGTCCAGACCGCGATGGCACAACGTTGGTCCCCGGTGGTCGCCCTCGGCCGTGTGGTTGTACACGACGTCGAGCAGGACCTCCAGGCCGGCCTCGTGGAGCGCCCGCACCATTGCCTTGAACTCCGCGACCTGGCCGCCGCGTCGACCGGCGCGCGCCGTGGCCGAGTAGCCCTCGTGGGGGGCGAAGAAGCCGATCGTGTTGTAGCCCCAGTAGTTGGTGAGGCCGCGCTCGACGAGGAACGACTCGGGCACGTTCTGGTGCACGGGCAGCAGTTCCACGGTGGTGACGCCGAGGTCGACGAGGTGGGCGATGGCGGCTTCGTGGCCGAAGCCGGCGTAGGTCCCGCGTAGCTCGGGTGGTACGTCTGGGTGGGTCATCGTGAAGCCCTTGACGTGGACCTCGTAGATGATCATGTCGGCGTAGCGGATGGCGGGCCGGGTGCCGGGCCCCCAGTCGAAGGCCGGGTCGACGACGAGGCTCCGCGGGACGTGGGCGGCCGAATCGAGCAGGCTGGGCACCGCCGGATCGGCCGGGTTGTCGCCACGGACCTCGGGGCCGAAGATGACGGCGCCGGTGGTCGCCCGCGCGTACGGGTCGAGCAGCAGCTTGGCCGGGTTGCTGCGCACGCCGCGTCCGGGCTCGAAGCCGCCGAGCACGCGGTACCCGTACGCCTGGCCGGGCCCGACGCCGCCGACGAAGCCGTGCCAGACGCCGGCATCGAAGTCCTGCAGCCGTATCTGGGTCTCTTGTCCGGCGTCGTCGAACAGGCACAGCAGCACACCGTCGGCAACGCTGGAGACGACGGCGAAGTTCGTGCCGCCATCCAGGGGCGTGGCGCCGAGCGGCGCCCGCTGGCCCGGTCGGGTCGCCGGCGGGCGCTGGGCGTCCAGGATCGTCATCTCTTCGCCCGCTCCTGCAGCACGTGGGCAAGCTCGCCGACGGAGTACACGCCGTCGCCGGGGCGGCCGCGGATGAGGTCGGCGACGACACCGGTCCAACCCGTCTGGTGCGTGGCGCCGAGCCCGGCACCGTTGTCGCCGTGGAAGTACTCGTTGAAGACGAGGTTGTCCTTCCACGCCGGGTCGCTCTGGAGGCTCTCCACCCCTCCGAAGCAGGGGCGCCGGCCGTCGGGGCCGACGAGGAAGAGCGCGACCAGCCGCTGGCGGAGGTCGTCGGCGACCTTGTCGAGCGACCAGATCGTGCCGCTGCCCGTGGGGTACTCGACCTGGAGGTCGTTCCCGAAGAAGCGGTGGTAGCGCTCGAGCGCCGAGACAACGAGGTAGTTGAGCGGGAACCACAGCGGGCCCCGCCAGTTGGAGTTCCCGCCGAACATCGCGGTCGTCGACTCGGCAGGCTCGTAGTCGATGGTGGCCGTGATCCCTTCGACGGCCAGCTCGTAGGGGTGCTCGCGGTGGTACGCCGACACGGCCCGCAGACCGTACGGTGACAGGAACTCGCCCTCGTCGAAGAGCGTCTCGAACAGCCGGGTCAGCCGATCGACGCCGACGACACCGAGCAGGAGGCGGCGATTGCCTGGCTCACCGCGTACGACGCCTCGTTCCGTGAGCTCGTGCAGGTCGCCGAGTCCTTGGGCCTCCATCAGCCGGGCGAACTGCTTGCCGACGGACGTGGATCGAGCGATCACGTCCTCGTCGATGACGACGGCGGCGAGCAGGGGGATGATGCCGACCATCGAGCGCACCTTGACTGGTACCTCGGTGCCGTCCGGTGTGACGAGCTTGTCGTAGTACAAGCCGTCGGTCTCGTCCCAGACGTTGAGGTGCTCCATCGCTTGGCTAATGGCGGCGAAGTGCTCTAAGAACTTCAGCACCAGATCGGTCGCCGGCCGTTGCCCTGTTCGGTTGAGGATGGCGGCGATGGCGGCCATGGCCAGCGCGTAGAAGGCCATCCAGCCGGTGGCGTCGGACTGCTTCAGCACACCGCCGACGGGCAGATGCGAGCGATCGAGCGGACCGATGTTGTCGAGCCCGAGGAAGCCACCTTCGAACAGGTTCGACCCATCGGCGTCCTCGCGGTTCACCCACCATGTGAAGTTGACGAGCAGCTTGTCGAAGATCTTGCTGAGGAAATCGAGGTCGCGGCCTCCGTCGATGGCGAAGACCTCGAGCGCCGCCCATGCCTGCACCGGCGGGTTCACGTCCCCGAAATCCCACTCGTACGCGGGCAGGGCGCCGTTCGGGTGCTGGAACCACTCCCGGCAGATCAGCAGCAGTTGGTATTTGGCAAAGCCAGGGTCGAGATGGGCGAGGGCGACGCAGTGGAACCCGAGGTCCCACGCGGCGAACCACGGGTATTCCCACTTGTCGGGCATCGACATGATGTCGAACGATTCGAAGTGCCGCCACCGCGAGTTGCGGCCGGTCAACCGCGTCGCTGGCGGGACCGGCTGGGTGGGATCGCCGTCGAGCCAGCGCGAGACGTCGTAGTTGAAGAACTGCTTGCTCCAGAGCATCCCGGAGAACGCCTGGCGCATCACCATCGCCTCGTCGGCCGAGGCGCCGACCGGAGTCAGCTCGGCGTAGAACTCGTCGGCCTCCTGGCGTCGCCGGGCCATGACCTTCTCGAAGTCACGCCCGACGGCCGCTGGTGCCTTGGTCGGCTTGGCGCCTCGTGGACGCAACCGCAAGCGCAGCTCGACCGTCGCCCCGGCATCGACCGGCAGCTGGTACCAGAACGAGGCCTTGGTGCCGAGGGGTTCCGGGTTCACCGAGTCGCGACCGCCGACCACGTGATCGTTGATGGCGTCCTTGGGGAATCGCGGGCCCCTGTCGTCGCCGAAGAGATGGGCGCTGTTGGTCTCGTTGTCGCAGAACAGGACAACCGGTTCGACGTCGCCCGGACCGGCCCCGGCGACCAGTTCCAGCCCTCCGAGGAAGGGATGGTCGACCAGGATCGTGCCCGCTGGTCCACCACGCAACGCGGGCTTCTCGGCGTCGACGTCCCACGACCACGTGTTGCGGAACCAAACCGTCGGCAGGACGTGCAGCGTGTCGGGCTCGGGCCCGGCGTTCGTCGCCCGGACGGTCATCAAAATGTCGTTCGGCTCGGCCTTGGCGTAGTCCACCTCGCAAATCCAGTAGCGGTCGTCGTCGAACACGCCGGTGTCGAGCAGTTCGTACTCCGGGTCGAGCTTGCCCCGCCGGCCGTTCTCGACGCGCAGGTCCTCGTAGGGGAAGGCCCGCTGGGGGTAGTGGTAGCGCCACCGGTTCCAGGCGTGGCTCGGCACGGCGTCGAGGTACCACCAATGCTCCTTGACGTCCTCGCCGTGGTTGGCCTCGGCACCGGTGAGACCGAACATGCGCTCCTTCAGGATCGGGTCGCGACCGTTCCACAGCGCCAAGCCGAGGCAGAGGCGTTGCTCCACGTCACAGAAGCCAGCCATCCCGTCCTCGCCCCAGCGGTATACCCGCGATCGGGCCTGGTCGTGGGGGAAGTAGGACCACGCATCACCGCCGCCGCTGTAGTCCTCGCGCACCGTGCCCCACTGGCGTTCGCTGACGTAGGGGCCCCACTGGTACCACTCGCCGGCCTGGCGGAGGCCACTCTCCATCCCACCGAAATGCTGGACCCGCGCCCGTTCTGCGCTCGTCATCATGATCCCCTGTCTCCACGGACCCGTTCGACGAGATGATCGCCGACCAGCGGGGACGACGGCCGGCGGTGAATATCGGACGGCCCTTTGAACCTAGGAAACCACGACGGCCGTGGCATCACCTGGATGGGATGAACCCGACACGGGAGAAGGGGCCACGGCCGCCGGACCAGGTCATCCGTCCCCCCGGCTCATGTGCTTCGGATCAACACGACGGTGCCCACCCCGCCCCGCAGGCAGGCTGTGGCTGCGGCATCTACGGCTGGTACGCGCCGACCGACACCGGCCCCTGGCGCCAGGGTCTTCGGCGTAGCCGAGGCACCCGGGCCACCCTCACCCCCGAGCGGGGCTTCACGCGCCGGCAGCGTGAGGATCGCCGGCGTGGTCACCCGAATCGCCTGCTGGCCAGCCGGGTCACGTCAGTTGATGCGGCAGCTCCCCGTCTCAGCTGGCACGGCCTCGTGAAAGAGGATCACCTTGCCTTCGCGAGCCTCGACCGGCGCGCTAGCGAAGTCCTGCTCGTGGAGGACCTCGGCAGCACGGATCACACCGGGCGCGCCGGGAGTCACGTCCTGTCGACACACCGCACAGGTCGGAGCCTCGTCCCGGACCCGACAACGCGTAGACCTGGCGCGGCCGTGCCGTCGCGAAAGTTCGCAACCATGGATGTTGGTGCATGCGTGGGTTCGCGCTCCACGACGAAGTGGCCGGCAGGGTTAGCCTGAACCGGCGATGCCTGGCGCCGGAGAGCACGGTGACGCTCGCGTCCTGGCCGACAGTAAGGATGTTGCGTAAGGCGCGTCGGTCACCTCCGCGGGCTGTCGCCATCTTTCCGCCAGAGGAGGCCCGAACTGGGTTCCAGGGCACGCCAGCTGGTTTCCCTGTAGGCCGCGAATACCTGGTAGCAGGGTGGCAGAGCCGTTCGGGACGCAAAGGTCGAGGGTTCGATGTGGCCGGTGGCGGAGGTGGTTCTCCCGTTTCTGCGACCCACGTGAGTTATGTCCGCGGCGACGAGTTCCTCTACGCCGTCACAGTGGGGCCGTGCTGGGGAGCCTCACCCACCCGGCCGACATTGGGCACCGCCAGGACGTGCTGCGAGACTGCCTGAGCGAGATCGACGACCTCACCGTGGCCGGTTGCAGGTCGCTGCCGCCAGAGCGACGAGACCATTCAGTTACTGGTCGCGCGCGAGGTCGAGTGTGAGGTGGAGCGGATCGAGGCGGAGGCCCGCTGTCGACGCCCGTAGCGAGAACCCCGCCACGAGAGCGCAATCACCGTCGTCCCTGGGATGGTGGACGTCTCCATCATTGGCGTCTCGTCAACTTAACCTCGGCTGAGGCGGCACAGGCGTAGCCAGCAACGTAGCCAGCTGACACTTCATTGTCGCAACGAAACGCCCCGATATTCATTGGAATTGGACGCCCTGATAGAACCAATTGCGAGACGGCAAGTGGTAGCGGCCCCCATCCACGCCGAGCAACGTAGCCAGCAACGTAGCCACGTGCCGGCGCGTGGCTACGTTGGAGGTCGACAGCACGTCAGGCGATCGCCTGGACCGTAGGGCACGGTTTGGATGATCGAGGCCTTGCCGAGCAGGGCAAACGGCCGCGAAGGGGGCGTGCTATCGTGCGACTGGGTGATTCGGTAAAGCACGGCATGGACACCACCAGTGGTCCATGACGCGCAAGGGGTCGGGGGTTCGAGTCCCTCACGGCCCACCCTGAAAGCCCTGGTCAGGGTAGGTAACTGGCTGGGGCTGCTGCGCGAATCACCCGAACGTATCCGGATTGCCCGGGCGAGCCCCGACTAGGCGGTGGCGCCGCGCGACGGTCGGCTGGCCAAGTGGGCGATGCCGAGAACGACGCCGGCCCCGAGGAGCACCACGGCCGTGAGCCCGGCGACCATGGCAATGAACCAGGCACCCTCCGGAAGCTCACCGGTTGCGGTGGTCGTGGCGATCAGCGCCGTCAACAGCCCGGCGCCGGCGGCGAGGAGCTTCCACCACTGGGCGGTCTTCGGGCGGGGTTGGGTGAGGGGCCGGGCTCGGTGTGCGGAGAGCAGTCCCAGCCACCCGGCGACGAGCCCGACGGCGACGCAGGCCACGAGGACGAGTGGGTGTCCGACGGTTATCCCGACGACGACCGAGCTCAGCGCGAGAGCACCGAACATTGCGGGAACGAGGGGTGTCGGTGAGCGGTCCATGTGGGCCTCCAGGTGTCGGGTGGGAAGGGTGAGGGCGAGGTCGGTGGCGCTGCGCGCGAGCACCCGCCAGGAGGGTTCGTCGCGGAGTTGGTCGGCGACTAGTAACACGAGATCTGGCCCGTACTCCTCGCGAAACCGCCGGGGGTAGAGGCGGACGGCCAGCCGATACCACCGGATGACTCTGGCCGGCCCGCTCATGCCGGCGCACCGCCGGGCAGGTGACCGGCGGCCCGGCGCACGAGACCTTGGAGCCGCGTGAGCTCGTCGATCGCCATGAGCCGACCATTGGGGGTGAGCTCGTAGTAGCGACGCCGCTCGTTGTCGCGGCGGGGCGACCGATCGGTGGTCTCCTCGATCAGCCCAGTGTCAACCAGCCGGTTGAGTGTGCCGTAGAGCGTGCCGGGGCCCATGTGGACAGCCCCGTCGCTCAGTTCCTCGACGCGGCGCATGAGGGCGTAGCCGTGGAGCTCACCGTCGAGGAGGGCCAGCACGACGTGCAGCGATGCTGCGGGCAGCGGTCTCGACCTACGCATGCTCGCATTCTGATATATCGAACTTCGATAGTCAAGGAAGTCCGAGCCGCCTAGGGTGTCCCAGAGGAACGTGCGACCGGCTGACCTACAGGATCCGCACGGGGATGGCGCGCGGGCCCCGTACCTGGCCTGCCGACCATGTGACTTTCGTGGGGTCGACGAGCTCGAAGTCGGGATAGCGCTTCATCCACTCCTCGAGGGCGACGCGAAGCTCCATGCGTGCCAGGTTGGAACCGATGCAACGGTGGATGCCAAGGCCGAAAGCGGCATGGCGGTTCTCTGCCCGATCGATCTGGACCTTGTCGGCGTCGGCGAAGAACTCCGGGTCTCGATTCGCGGCGGGGAAGGGCAGGAGCAACCAGTCGCCCTCCTTCATGGGGCGACCGTGGAAATCGAAGTCCGTCGCGACTAGCCGGGCCATCGTGACCGGTGCGTAAGCGCGCAGGAACTCCTCGACTGCGGTGGTCATCAGCTCAGGCTCCGCCGCCAGGCGCTGGCGGTCGACGGGGTTTTGGGCGAGATGCCAAAGCGACGCGCCGATGGCGGACCACGTGGTGTCGATGCCCGCGATCATCAGTAGCACCATCGTGCCTCGTACGTGGTCGGGATCGAGCTTGTTCCTGTCGAGCTCGGCGTTGAGCAAGAAGCTGGTGAGGTCGTCCTTCGGGTCGGCGAGGTGCTCGGCAATGCGGGCGTCCATGTAGACGTCGAGCTCGCCTTCGTCGACCACCGCCTGGCGGTCCTCGGCGGACTGGTCGACGTCCTCGAGCACCATGCGGATGAAGCGACGGAACACGTCGGCGTCTTCCTGGGGGAAGCCGAGCATCCTGACGATGACCCTCAGCGGGATGTGTTGGGCGTAGTCAACGGCCGCGTCTATTTGCGGCTCTCCGGCGGTGGCGTCCAGCAGCTCGACACACAGCTCGCGCGTGAACGGTTCCAGCGCCTCGATGGGCTTGGGCGAGAACGCCGGGAGCAACAGGCGCCGCGCCAGAGCGTGGAAGGGCGGATCGGAGGTGATGGGTGGGGCCAAGCCGATCGGCGCCGGGAGATCGTCCGGACCGGGCCGCACCTCGCTGACGACCACGGACCGGGACGTGAAGTGCTCGGTGTCGTATGCCACCGCAGCGACGTCTTCGTGGCGCACTGGCAACCAAGTGCCGCCGTAGCGGTCCGTGTGGGCCACGGGACACCTGGCACGAAGCTCGTCCCAGATCGGGTAAGGATCAGCGACCCACTGCGGGTCGGTGTGATCAAAGTCGGTGGCCCAGTCGGACACCCGTGCACGTCGCGTCGCCATCAGCTCACTCCGATACCGAGATTGCGTACTCGGGACAGTTGGCCACCGCGCTGCGAGCCCTGTCCTCGAGCCCCTCGGGCACGACCCCGTCGTTCAGCTCGAACGCGTTGCCGAGATCGTCGACGTCGAACAGCTCGGGCGCCAGCGCATAGCAGCGGTTGTGGCCCTGGCACTTCTCAGGATCGACATGCACCCGCACTCGGCTACTCCCTGGGTCCGCGCCCAAGCTAGGGCTACGGCCGCCTGATGTACACGCGGTCCGGCCGGCGGGCGTTCGACGTGCCCGCGACCTCCGGCAGCGGTGCGCCCCCGTTGCTCGGCGAATACGCTCCACAGGGCTGCTCGAGGAGGGCGGTGCGGTGACGAAGCGGGCAATTCTGACGGTGTATCTCGTGCATCACTGCTTGGCGGCCATGTGATGGCGATCGACGAGCTGCGGTCACTGTTCCTGTTCGCCGGGCTCAGCGACGAGCAGTTGCGACAGTTGGACGACGCGAGCACGACCGTGTCCTTCCAAGAGGGCGATGTGCTCTTCCGCGAGGGCGAGCCCGCCGAGTTCTGGTGGGTACTGCTCGATGGCCGCATCGAGCTCCTCCGCCGGTCGGGTCACGAGGTGTCGGTCATCGGAGTGATGGACCGTCCGGGGCTCTGGGCCGGCGGCTTCCGGGCATGGACCGATTCGGTCGGCTACCTCGCTACAGCCCGCGCCCCCGGGCCCGGTCGCGCGCTGCGCGTGCCGACCGCGGCCCTCGGGGAGTTTGTCCGTGCCTGGTTCCCCTTCAGCCTCCACCTGATCCAGGGCTTCTTCCAGACGGTTCGCATGATCGACGCGCTGTCGCGTCAGCGCGAAGCGCTCATCGCGCTCGGAACGCTCGCTGCGGGTCTAGCTCACGAGCTCAACAATCCCGCGTCGGCGGCGACGCGCGCAGTCGACGAACTGCAGGCGACGTGCGACACGCTGCTCAGGTCGCTGGTGCAGGTCGCCGAGGGGTCGATGTCGTCGGAACAGTTCTTGGCGCTCGATGAGATGCGTCGTGGGATCGACCCGTCCTCGGCGAGTGACGATCCCTTGGCAGTCGCCGACCGCGAGGAAGCGCTCATCGGCTGGCTCGACAGCCACGACATCCCCCGCTCGTGGGAGGTCGCGCCACCCCTGGCGTTGGCCGGCGTCGAGCTGGCGTGGTGCGAGCAGGTCGGACAATTGCTCGATTCCGACTCGCTCGGCGCCGGCCTGGAGTGGACCGCGAGCGCGCTGTCGATGACGGCGCTGCTGTCCGAGATCAAAGAGGCGACGGGCCGCGTGTCCAATCTCGTGGCGACGGTGAAGTCGTACGCGCAGCTCGACCGGGCCTCGCTCCAAGACATCGATGTCACTGAAGGGATCAACAGCACCCTTGTCATTCTCGGCGCGAAGCTCCACGACGGCATCACGGTCGTCCGCGACTACGCCGACGACTTGCCACGCATCGAGGCGATTCCCGGCGAGCTCAACCAGGTCTGGACAAACCTGATCGACAACGCCATCGACGCCATGGAGGGCAAGGGCACGCTCCGGCTGTCGACGCGCCCCGACGGTGAGCACGTCATCGTCGAGGTCGCCGACACCGGATCCGGTATGCCGCCCGACGTGCAGGCCCGGGCGTTCGAGCCGTTCTTCACGACGAAGGCCGTGGGCAATGGCACGGGTCTCGGCCTCGACATCTCGCGCCGGATCGTCGTGGACCGCCACCACGGCGAGATCCTGATCGCCTCGCAGCCGGGCAAAACGGTCCTGACGGTCAGGCTTCCGAGGAGTCGCACGTAGAGCGCGTGCCGCCCTCGGGGGTTCGGAGCGGGGCCGTCAGTGACGCCCGCGAAGCCGGGCCTTCCGCAGGGCCTCCCGAACGGCCGGCAGCCCGGCAGCGTCGACGTGGGCGGTGACGACACGATGGGCGGCATCCATCGCCTCGTCAGGTGTCTCGTAGCCGCCCAGCCACAGCCCGTCGGGGTAGCCGCACGCCTCGACCGGGATGAACGCACCCCAGCGGCCGTCCCAGCCGGGGACGACGTGGGCGAACGAGTAGCCGGTGGCGTCGCTGCCCTCCCAGCCGTCCCGGAACGTCTTCCGGCTCCACGTCAGGCCCACACTACGAACGTACGTTCGTAGATCGCAGGGCTCAAGACCGATATCGTGCGCGCCCGTGTGCGGCCGGTTCACCTCCTCGTCCCCGCCCGACGTCGTCGCCGCCTACTTCGACGCCGCCATCCGGGAGACGCTGGCCGAGCCGTCGTGGAACGTGGCGCCCACCGACAGCGTGCATGCGGTGCTCGAGGCCGAGAGCGAGCGACGTCTCGACGTCCTGCGCTGGGGCCTGGTGCCATGGTGGTCGAAGGACAGCCGGAGCGCAGCGCGGATGATCAACGCCCGGGCGGAGACCCTCGTGTCCAAGCCTGCGTACCGCGAAGCGTTCGAGAAGCGCCGCTGCATCATCCCCGCCGACGGCTTCTACGAGTGGCGCGTCCTCGATGACGGCCAGTCCAAGCAGCCCTACTTCATCTGCCGCACCGATGGCGACCCCATGGCGTTCGCCGGGCTGGGGGCGATCTGGCGCACCCCGGACGACGGGCGGCTGCGCACCTGCTCCATCGTCACCACCAGGGCCAACGACGCCGTCGCGCCGCTGCACGACCGGATGCCCGTCATCCTGCCGCCCTCGGCCTGGGATGCGTGGCTCGATCCCGCCAACTGGGACACGGTCACGCTTGCCCGCCTGCTCGTGCCGGCCCCGGCCGAGCTGCTGACCGCCTACCCCGTGTCGGAGCTCGTGAACAGCGTGCGCAACAACGGTCCCGCGCTCATCGCCGAGGTGACACCGTCACGATCAACGCGTTGACCGTGGGTCCGGCCCGACGGCACCGGCCCCCAGGCGGGGGGAAATTGCCCGGGGGCCGGTGGCCTGCCGGCCGGGATACCCAGCGCAGACCCGGCCGATACCTGTAGCTGGCGCGCTGCGGCCCCTCGGCCGAGGGGCGAGGGGCCGGCGCGCTACAGGCCCCCCGACGGGCAGGCCAAAGGGACTGTCGCTCGCGACTGGTACCCGACCGGTCGCGGGACCAGACATCTCAGGGCAGCAGCGGCGGCCACCCCTCCGACGGCCGTATCAACCCCGGTCATCGCCGCCAGCGTGACCGAGAACGACGGTCGGCGTTCTCGCCCTCCGCCTCGCGACGCCGGCGGAGCTGCTCCACGATGAAGGCGCTGTGCCGGTCGAGCGCTTCGAGGAACTCGTCCGGCGTGATGATGCCCTTCTCGACCAGGAGATCCCGCAACGCCAGCACGGCGGCGGTGGACGCGACGATTCCCCCCTCAGCCGGGTCGAGCGGGTCGCCCTCGGGCATGGTGGATAGCTTGCCACCCCGCCGCACAACGGGCTCCCGACTCGGCCGGCCGGGCCCGGCCGCCGGCGCCGCGAGCGCCTGATCGCCGACACCGTGGGCGCGGTGCTGCGGGCGGCGGGCGCCTGATCGCGGCGCGACCGGCTGGAACGCGCTGCGCTACCTTGTCGCGGCGTCCTCGACATCGTCGTCGCGGCTCGTGAGGTGGGCACCGTGCTGCAGCGGATCGACATGGTGGCGATGTACGTGCGCGACTGGCCGTCCGCGCTCGTCTGGTATCAGGACACGCTCGGCTTCGCGGGCGCCTACGTCGAGGAGGATCATCACTTCGCAGTGCTCGCGTTGCCGGGAGGGGGGCCCGTCCTTCACCTCGTCGGCGACGAGACCCGCGAGCCGGGCCATCGGAATCGCTGCGTTCCCAACATCGCGGTCGACGACTTCGACGCCACGCTCGCGGACCTGGGGGCGCGTGGCGTGACGATCCTGGACGTGGTCGACGACTTGGACGATGGGTACCGCCTGGCACGGCTCGCCGACCCCGAGGGCAACGAGCTGAACCTCTACACGACGGTGGCGAGGGGGATGGCTTCGCCGACGTGACGCCCTGTGGGTCGGGAGGCGCCTCGGCGCCGTGCCTAGCCTGCGGGAATGAGGCTTTCCGAGCAGGATCTCGACTTCCTGGCCAACAACCACTCGGCGGCGATGATCACCATTGGGCGTGACGGCACCCCGAAGGCGGTGCGCGTCGGCGTGGCGCTCGTGGACGGCAAGCTCTGGAGCAGCGGCACCGCCGACCGCGTGCGCACCGGTCGGTTGCGCCGTGGCCCCGGGTGCACGTTGTTCGTCTTCGACACCGGCTACGCCTGGCTGGCACTCGAGACGTCGGTGACGATCCTCGACGGGCCGGATGCCGCTGAGCGCAACATGCGCCTGTTCCGCGTGATGCAGGACCGGCCGACGGGCCCCTTGAGCTGGTTCGGCGGGGAGCTCGCCGAGGACGGTTTCCTCCGGGCGATGGTCGACGAGGGGCGTCTCATCTACGAGTTCGAGGTGCACCACTCGTACGGGCTGCATTGACGATCGGCTCGCGTTGTGTGGCGTGCTTTCGCCGAGGCACCGCCCATCAGCCGAGCATTGCGCCGGCCTCGGCGAGGAGCTCCGCCTGGCGCATCCAATCACCGGCGGCGAGGGTCACGACGACCCGCTCGGCGCCAGCTTCTCCGTACTCGGTGAGGCGGGCCGCGACCTCGGCGGGTCCACCGCGCAGCAGCATGTTGGGGACCTGGTCGCTGGGCATGCCGTACACACCGTCGGGATCGGTCAAGATTCGGACTAGTCCATCGTGGTCCGGCAGCGCCGGATCGCCCGTCAGTGCGGCGAGCATGCTGGCGGTGACCGATGGCGTAGGCCGTCCCCGGGCGCTGGCCAGCCGCGCCAGGCGCGCCCGACCTTCTGCCGTTGCTGCCGGGGGGATCGGGAGGAGGAACCAGCCGTCGCCGTGCTCCACGGCGCGCACCATTGCGGCCTCGGACATCCCGCCGACGACGATGGGCGGCACCGTCGCGGCGGGTGCCAGCTGGATCGGCGGGCTGCCGGGCCGGTCGTCCAGCGGAGTGGGTGCGCCCGACAGGAGATCGGGCAGGGCACGGAGCGCAGCGTCGGTACGGCGCCCGCGCTCGCGTCGGGGCACGCCGGCGGCGACCCAGGATTGGTCATGGCGGTCACCGCCCGCCCCCACCCCGAGGATGACGCGGTCACCCGATGCATGCTGGAGTGAGGCCACCTGCTTGGCCACCCAGACGACCGGGCGCAGCGGCAGGATCATGACGCCGAACCCCAGCCGGATCCGCGTGGTGGCCCCGGCCGCGGCGGAGAGCGATACCACGCTGTCGATGAACGGCGCGCCGGTGCCGGCGACCAGCTGATCGACCACCCAGACCGACTCGAGCCCAAGGCCCTCGGCATGCCGGGCCGTGGCGGCCATGTCGCCCGGCTTGTCCTCGGGCGCGCTCATGCTGGGCAGGAACACACCAATGTCCGGCACCGACACGGCGCTACCTCACGAACCGCTGCCGTAGGGGCGCGTGAGCACCTCGAGGAAGTGGCCGCTGGGATCCAGGAAGTAGACACCCCGACCGCCGTCACGGTGGTTGACCTCGCCGGGACGGGTCTGGCCGGGATCAGCCCAGTAGGGCAGATCCCGGGCCCGGATCCGGCCAAAGATCTCGTCGAACTCCGGCTCGCTGATCAGGAACGCGTAGTGCTGGGGCGCGATCTCGCCGCCGGCTTGTGCGAAATCCAGGCTCACCCCGTTGTCGGCCTCGACCACCAGGAACGGTCCGTAGGGAACGGGCGCGGGAAGGCCGAGAATCTCCGCCAGGAACGCGGCGGACGCCTCGCGGTCGTGTGCGGCGACGATGGTGTGGTTGAGCTGCGCGGGCATGCGCCCAGTGTGCCGGCGCACAACTGGGCCTACACGGCGCTGACGGTGTCTCCGCTCACAGCTCCTGGCGCCCGGTGGGCGTGGGTTCGGCGGGGTCGTCGCTCACTGGCTCAAGGATCGCCGCGCGTCGCCTCCAGGTGCGAACCGGGCCGCACGTCCGTCGCGGCTGTCTCGCCATCGCCCCCGTCGGTGCGCCGTCGGTCGCCCGACCCGGGCACCGTGGCCGGCCACAGGCGGCGGGCCGTCGCCTCGGCTACCCGCCCGCGCCAGTGCATGGCCCGCCAGACGCCGCGATAGCCGGGGAGGATGCCGAGGGTGACGAGCAGGTGCCCGGCGACGAGCCCGGTCAGCACGTAGGTGGAACCCCGGTGCACCCGCACCATCGTGGCGAAGGTCTGGCCGCCCGACAGCGTGGTGAGGAACACCCCGCTGACGATCACGGTGCCGAGCGTCCCGACCAGCGCCACGTTGAGCAGCCGCTGGCCGGGATCGAAGTGCCCGCGGTGACGGCCGAAGCGGCCGGTCAGCGCGCCCCGGGGCCAGTGCCAGAACCAGGCGCCATCGCCCCTGTTGACGCGCACGGTCTCGCGCACGAACGTGAGCGTCCCCCGAATCCCCAGGATCGGTCCGACCACCGCGACTGCCAGCAGCACCCAACCGGATGTGCGGTGGACCTCGGTGTCGGGGGTGTTCAGCACGTCGGCCAGCAGCGTCGGTTGCCCCTCGTGGCCCGTCCGCAGCCACCAGCCGGTGGCCAGGAGGACGAACGTCACGAGGTACAACAGTGCGTGCAGCCAGCGGGTGGCGCGGTTGTTCCTGACGACCCGGCCACCCGTGGGGCCCTCAGTAACCGTAGGGACCGCCGTCCGACTCGGTGGTGTCGGTGCCACCACCCTCGGCGCCCTCGCCGGCCATCACTGTGATCTCGTCGCTGGCGTCGGTGAGGCTGTGGTCGGCATTGGCGATGAACGCCTCGATGGTGTGCTCGCCGGGCGAGAGATCGCGGTCGACGGTCCAGGGCTCGTCGACGCTGTAGACGATGTCGTACTCGCCGTCGGACTGGTTGTCGTCGTAGTAGAGGTGCACGTGGTGCAGCCCGGTGTCGGGCTCGCCGACGTCGACGCTGGGGTCGACTTCAACCTGGAACCCCGGCTCTACCGTGGCGCCGTCGGCGGGATCGGCGATCGAGATCGTCATGTCGCCGTCCCCGCCGCCTCCACCTCCGGAGTCGCTGCCGCCGCTCTCGGCCGCAGGATCGCCGGCGACCGTGTCATCGTCGTCGTCGCTGCAAGCCGCCGTCAGCAGCGCCAACACCGCTACCGCCGCTCCCAGGGCGACGAGCCGACGCCCGGGATGGCGCCGGCTGGCCGCTGTCGTGCCCGGTGAGCTCGTTCGGGGGAAAGACGTGATTGCCATGCTTCGACTACGTACCGGAACCTCCGGCGGATTTCTCGGGGGGTTGCCCCCCGGCACGCGATTGGCTGTGCTGGCGGGGTGGCGCGAGATCCTCTGGCACTCCGGCGGAGTACAGAACGTGTGTGGGAGGTGTCCGACGAGGCGCTCTTCGCGGGCTACGCCTCGGGTGATCCCGAGGCGGCGGCCCACTTCGTCGAGCGCTTCCAGCGGCGCGTCTACGGATTGGCGCTCGCCATCGTGCGCGTCCCGGTCGACGCCGACGAGGTGGCACAGGAGGCCTTCGTGCGGGCATGGCGGTTCGCGGCCAGCTTCGACGAGCGCCGGGGGTCGGTGGCGGCCTGGCTGCTCGGCATCACCCGCAACGTTGCGCTCGACAGCGTGCGTGGCCGCGGCCGGCGTCCCGAACCGGTGGCCGACCCGGCCCCCGACATCACCGTTGACCCGCTGGACGTCGCCGGCGCCATCGAGCGCCGGGCCGACGCCCGGCGGGTGGCCGACCTGATGCGTTCGCTGCCGGACCCGCAGCGCCGGGCGCTGGTCGCCGTGACGCTGTGGGGGATGAGCACCCGAGAGGTCAGCGAGATGGCGGGCATCCCCCAGGGCACCGTCAAGACGCGGGTGCGCCTGGCGCTGCGGAAGCTGCGCGACGAGATGGGGGCGCCGATCTCATGACGCCGCTGCGGTGCTCCCAGCTGCGCGACATGGCGCCGGACGTCGCGCTGAGCCTCCTCACCGGGGAGGAGCGTGCCGTCGCGCTCGCGCATCTCGAGGGCTGCGCCGCCTGCCGAGCCGAGGTGGCGTCGCTCGCGGGCGTCGCCGACGAGCTGCTGCTCACCGGGCCGGAGGCGACCCCACCCGAGGGATTCGATCGCCGGGTGCTGGCCCGCCTCACCGAGGTTCGGGCCGCGGAAGCGCTGTCGCCCACGCGCAGCGGCCGGCCCGCCCACCTCCATCGCCGGGGCCGCCATGGCCGTCCCGACCGGCGGCGGCTGGCGGTCGGCGCCACGCTGGCCGCCGCGGCCGCGGCGGTCGTGCTGGTGGCCGCCGTCCTCGTGAGCCGCGACGACCCGCCGGCCTCCACCGCAGAGAGGGCCGAGATGACGACCGGCGTGGGTGAGGTCGTCGGCACCGCCACGGTCCGCAGTGGCAACCCGGCGACGGTGGCGGTCGACGTGCCCGGCTGGGAGGACGCCGTGCCCGAGGGTGCCACCTACTGGTTGGCCATCGAGCTGGACGATGGCTCGCGGTCCATGACCCACATCGGCACCGATCACACCTGGTGGGAGGTGCCGGTGGACGGCGACGCCGAGGAGGTGGCCTCGGTGTCGGTGCTCGACGGCGACGGCTTGGTGTGGTGCTCGGCCGAGTTCTCCGCCTGACGGCGCGGAGCGACACCTGGGCGCTCGGCTCCGGTATCCTCCGGTCACCGCGTCAGCCTGGGATGGGCGCGGCGCCCGGCCGGGAGAAGGGCACAGAGCTACATGCATCCGGACTTGCCGCAAGAGCAGGCCTATTTCGATCGCGCCCTCGCGTTGCGCGACCGGCAACATGCCGTGCTCGAGCAGGCGCCGAGCCTGTCGGCGCACCCCAAGGCTGTGCTCGAGCTCCGCCGGCGGGTCAGCGGGCTGGGCGTGGTCGATCCCGACGAGGCGGTCGCCTTCGGGCGGATCGACGCCGGCGGTCAGCGCTGGTACATCGGCAAGGGCGCAATCTGGGACGATGACAACGACCTCGTGGTCGTCAACTGGCAGGCCCCGATAGCGGCGCCGTTCTACACCGCGACGCCCCGCGATCCCGAGGGCCTCGACGCGAGGCGCGTGTACCGCTGCCAGGGCAACCAGATCCAGGCCATCGAGGAGATCGTGTTCCGCGACCTGGCCGAGGCGATCGTCGAGGGCCGTGAGCCCGCGCCGGTGGTCTCCGACGCCCTGCTCGACTCGCTCGGGCGTGATCGCTCGGGCGAGCTGGCCGAGATCGTCGCCACGATCCAGGCCGCCCAGTACGACGTGATCAGCCGCGAGGTCGATCAGTTGCTGGTCGTGCAGGGCGGGCCGGGCACCGGCAAGACGGTGGTCGGGCTCCATCGGGTGTCGTGGCTGCTGTTCAACCTCCGTGACCGGCTGGTGCCCAACGACGTCCTCATCGTGGGCCCGAACCCCGCCTTCGTCCGCTACATCTCCGCAGTTCTCCCCTCACTCGGCGACGAGGCGGTCGTGCAGCTTCCGCTGTCGGCGCTCGGGCCCCGGGTCCGCATCGGCCGTGTGGACCCTCCGGCAGTGCGGCGCCTCAAGGGAGACCGGCGGATGCTGCGGCTGTTGGAGCGGGGGCTGCGGAACCGGCAGCGCGTCACGACCGACGACGTAGAGCTGCGCGTCGGGGGGCGGCAGGTCTCGCTCAACGGGCGGCGGATCGCAACCCGGGGTCGCCAGCTCCTCGGGCGGCCGCACAACGAGGCCCACCGCGAGCTGCGGGCATTCGTGATCGACGAGGCTCGCCGCCAGCTCACCAGGGCCGGCGTGCGCGACCTCGGGGCCTTCGAGATCAGCGGCCGGGGTGAGTCCGGCAGAGAGATCGACAACTACCTCGAGCGGGTGTGGCCGCAGCTCACCCCCCAGTCGTTCCTCGTCGACCTGCTGTCCAGCCGCCAGCAACTCGTCGTGGCGGCGCTCGGCACCCTGCGAGACATCGAGATCGAGCTGCTGGCCCTCCCCTCGGAGACGCGCGTCGGCACGTGGCAATGGTCCGTGGACGACATCCCGTTGCTCGATGCCGCAGACGCGTTGCTCAACGGGCGCCCGGCCAGCTACGAACACATCGTCATCGACGAGGCCCAGGACCTGTCACCCCTGCAGCTCGACTCGGTCCGGCGCCGGTCGCGCTCCGGCTCCATGACCGTGCTCGGCGACCTGGCGCAGGCGACGAGCCCCTGGGCCCACGAGTCGTGGGACGAGGTCGTCGAGCAACTCCGCCACACCGGCGTGGCGAACGAGACGGTCGAGCTCGAGCTCGGTTACCGCCTGCCGGCCGAGGTCCACGAGGTGGCCATGCGGCTCATGCCGGAGGTGGCGCCGACTCTGCAGAGCCCGCGGGCGGTGCGGCGGACGGGCCACGAGGTGATGGTGACGACCACGGCCGCATCCGACCTCGCAACGGCCACGGTGGCGATGATCCGCGACCTGCTGGGCACCGGCCTCATCGGAGTCGTCTGCCCGGCAGCCGCGCGAGCGGAGCTGGCCCACAGCCTCGACACCGACGGGTTGGCCTGGTCGCCCGAGCTGCGGGCGGCGACTTCGCCCGTGGTGGTGTTGGGCGCCGACGAGGTCAAGGGCCTGGAGTTCGACTGCGTCGTTGTGGTCGAGCCGGCCCAGATCGTCGCCGAGGCCGAGCACGGGCTGCGGTCGCTGTTCGTCGCCCTCACCCGCTGCACGAGCCGGCTCGCGATCGTGCACGCCGAACCGCTGCCGGAGGTGCTGGGTTTGACGCCGGAGCAGCCCGAGGCCCCCGCCCCCGAAACCGAAGAGGAGAAGGAGGGGGACGGCATCGTCGTGGACCTGGCCGTGCGGGGTGACGACGAACCGACTGCCGTCGTCGTGAACCTGTCGGTCGTGGACGACGACGAGCCGACCGGCGCCGTGGTGGTCGACCTCGCCCAGGCGCTAGGCCAGGCCGCCGCCAACGGGGCGGATGAGAACGACACGCTCGACCCGATCGACGCCGCCATCGCCCGGGACGCGTTCGACGGGCTCGAGCGCCAGATCGCAGAGGCGATCGCGGCCACGGTCGCCGAGAGGATCATCGCCACCATCCGCCCCGAGCTACTGGGTGCCGTCGCTGAGGAGCTGGCTCGATTGCTGCGCCCCGACGGCGAAGACCGCCGCGGCTAGCGTCGTCTCCAGGGAGCGTCAGCCGGGCCGCCGCTCCCGACCAACCGGTGCGGGGAGCAAGGATGCGTCTGGGTGACAGCCGAGGGACAGCGAGGTTCCGGGCGGAGCTCGAGGCCTGGCTCGACGAGCATCCGCCACCGGGAGCGCGCGCCATCGATCCGTCCCTGTCCACCGGTCACCTGCCCGACTGGGCCCGAGAATGGCAGCGGACCCTGTTCGACGCCGGCTGGCTGATGCCCCGCTGGCCGGCGGGGCTCGGCGGCCGGAGCGCCGGGCCGGTGGAGCACCTGATCTACCTAGAGGAGATGTCGCGCCGGCACGTGCCCCGGTCACTCAACCCGCAGGGGCTCGACGTCTGCGCGCCGGTGCTGGTCGAGCACGGCACCGACGAGCAAAGGGAGCGCTGGACGCTGCCGACGTTGTGGGGCGACATCACCTGGTGCCTGGCCGTGAGTCACGAGGGCGTGCGTCCGGGGGAGGCCGTCCGGCCTGGGTTCCGGCTCGCCCAACGCGACCGCGAGCTCGTCGTGAGCGGCCGTGAGCCGGCGCCGCCGGGCGCCCAGCACGCCGACTGGTGCCTGTGTGCGGCGCAGGTCGTCGGCCGGATCCGGGGCGGTCCCGAGGACTTGGCGGTGCTGGTGGTGGACCTCCGGGCGACCGGTGTCGTGCGTCCGCTCCGGCCCGAGGTGACCGACGCCGCGCACGACCCCGACGAGCTCATCTTCGACGAGGTGGTGTTGGGGGCCGACGCCGTCGTCAACGCCGCCGGTGGGGCGGCCGTCGCGGAGGCGGCGCGGGCACACGAACGCACGGCGCGCTGGACCGCCCGCCTGCTCGACGCCCAACGAGCCCTCGAGGCGCTGGTGGCTGCCAGCCAGGCGCGGGGCTTGGCCCAGGACCCGGTGTTCCGCGACACGGTGGCGGCGCTGCGCGTCGACTGCGACAGCGCTCGGGCGCTGGCGTACCGCGCGTTCGCCAAGGAGGCGTCGGGCCGCCCGGCGCCGGAACTGGCGATGCTGCCACTCCTGACTCAGGAGCTGTGCCAGCGGGTCCACCTGGCCGGCACCGAGGCGCTGGGGAGCGACGGCCTCGATCTCTCGCTCGGTGGGCCCTTTCCGTGGCCGAGCGGCGCCTGGCCGGCCCAGTGGCTGGCGGCGCTGGCCGAGACCGCCACGGTCAATACCGTCACCGAGCAGGAACGGGTGGCCGCTCGGGTGCTCGGGCTACCGCCCGCGTGAGGTTTCGCCTCGCAACCAGAGGTTGCGAGGCGAAACTTGGGTCGCCGCCTTCCGGCGGCGTCGATTTCCGGTCGCTCGACCGGCGGAGCCGGGTCGAGCGACAGCAGGGGCTCCGGCAGGAGCCTCCGCCCCCCGCCTAGAGGCACCAAACGGCGCACGGCCGGCGGGGGGTGCGATCGCAGTCTGCCTCGTTGCGCTCAGGAGAGCTTCGTATAGTCGACGGACCACCAGCGAGTCGGGCGCATCGAGAACTTGAGGCTGCCTTCCTCGTGGGTGCTGGCCACGTAGGCGTCGCCCAGCTCCGGGCCGAAGTAGCGGTGCGCCAGCGGGCGTCGGTCGGCTTCGAGCTCGGCCGGTGCCACGTCGACGATCGGTCCCTCGACGCTGACGTACTTGTAGAAGGGCGGCTCCTC
>DASSDL010000063.1:0-23752 GCA_035697145.1 Acidimicrobiales bacterium | reverse complement strand
ACGTGATCCGGGCGGCGTTGGGTGAGGTGGAGGACTACCAGCGGGTCACGGTCCGGGGCGTGGAACCCGCCACGATCGTGGGCGCCGCCGCCGCCGACCTGGCCCACCTGCTGGCGGAGCTGATCGAGAACGCCCTGGTGTTCTCGCCCCCCGACCAGACCGTCGACATCCGCGGCCGCTTCCGCGCGCCGGCCCGAGCGGCCGTGGGAGCGGAAGGCATGTCCCGAGCGGCCGAGGGAGCGGAAGGCATGGCCCGAGCGGCCGTGGGAGCGGACGAGGTGGCCAGCTACACCCTCGCTGTCATCGACTCGGGCCTCGGCATGCCACCGGCGGACATCGAGGCCGCCAACCGCCGCCTGGCTGGCGCCGAGTCGTTCACGATCGCCCCGTCCAAGTATCTCGGCCACTACGTGGCCGGGAACCTGGCCGCTCGCCACGGCATCGGCGTGAGGCTCGACGCCTCCCCCGGCAACGGCATCACCGCCACCGTGAACATACCCCCAGCCCTGCTCACCACCGAGTCGGTCACCGGCCCTCCGGTCATGCCGCCCGACGACGGCCGCGAGCTCCCGGCATCGGCGGCGGTGCCGGTTGCTTCCGACCCAGCCGGGGTGGCAGCCCTGGCGGGCGCCGGAGTCGGCGCTACCGCACAGGCGCCCGGCGTCGACGACGCGGGCGATCCGTGGCTGACCGGCGAGTACCAGGCGGCAACGACCAGCAGCTGGCCGGCACCCGTCGGTCTGTCGACGGGCACGCCGCCACCCGAGCCCGCGACAAGCCGAACTCAGAGCGGGCTCGTCAAGCGCGCTCGCGCCAACGGCGCCGTACCGGCCGACGCCGGACCCGGGCCGGGCGCCGCCGAAGCCGGACCGGGCGCCGCCCCCGGCGCCGGGCCCAGCGGGGATCTGCTCGCCGCCCTGAGGCGCCACTCGGCCAACCTGCAGGGGATCCCGGGCATGGCCGGGCAGCCCCCCTACGGCACGCCGGCCACGGCCCGCGGGCCGCAGGCGGCGCCATCCGGGCCGGAGTCTCCGCCGCTCCCACCGACCCAGCGGCCGACGTCGGGCGTCTACGCCCCCACCGGACGGCACGATCGGGTTCCCGGGGACGACGGTCGGCAGCGTCCGCCCGCCCCCGGGGAACCGGCGGCGCGTAGGCCCGACCTCGGCGGTGGACGGCTCCCGCCGCCCGGAGCTCCGGGACCAGACGGACCGCCCGGACCGGTGCCCCCCGCCCGGGCTCCCGACTCGGGTCCCCCGCTCACCCGGCGCGTCCGCGGGGCGCAGATGCCCACCACCAACCCGTTTTCGGTTCCTCGCACGACCGGCGAGCACCCGGCCGCGGCGGTCGCGCCGGGCGCCCCCGCGCCACCGCCCGGCGCGCCGGTGGCCGAGCCGCCCCGGCAGACCCGCTCGGCCGACGACGTCTACAGCTTCCTCACCAGCTTCACCGCCGGGGTGCAGCGGGGCCTCGACGACACCCAGCCCCGGGGCCGATCCGGCGAGGACAACGGCAGCCGCTGAATCTCAGCCGAGCTTGGTCAGCGACCGCCTGAGGTTGCGAATGGCCTGCTGCGTGCGTTGCTCGTTCTCGATCAGCGCGAAGCGGACGTAGCCCTCCCCGCCGGGACCGAAGCCGACACCCGGTGACAGGGCCACCTGGGCCTCCCGCACCAGCATGGAGGCGAACTCGACGGACCCCATGTCACGGTACGGCTCGGGGATCGGCGCCCACGCGAACATCGTTCCCTTCGGCCGGGGCAAGTCCCAGCCGATGCGATGGAGGCCGTCGATCAGCACGTCGCGGCGCCGTTGGTACACCTCCCGCACCTCGTTGGGCGTGTCAGCGGCCTCGTTGAGGGTGACGGTGGCGGCGATCTGGATGGGCTGGAAGGTTCCGTAGTCGAGGTACGACTTGAGCTTGGCCAGCGCCTGCACCACCGCGGCATTGCCGGCCAGGAAGCCGAGCCGCCATCCGGCCATCGAGAACGCCTTCGTCATCGAGTACAGCTCGACGGCGCACTCCTTGGCCCCCTCCGCCTGCAGGATCGACGGCGGCATGAAGCCGTCGTAACCCAGCTCGGCGTACGCGTTGTCGTGCACGACGACGACCTCGTGCTCGCGTGCGAAGTCGACCACCTGCTGGAAGAACTCGAGGTCGACGGTGGCCGTGGTCGGGTTGTGCGGGAAGCTCAGCACGATGACCCGCGGCTTGGGCCAGGAGTACTCGTAGGCCTCGTGGACACCCTCGATGAAGTTGCCGTCGGTCGACATCGGGATCTCGCGGACCGCAGCTCCTGCGAACAGCGGGCCGAAGATGTGGATGGGATACGACGGAGACGGCACCAGCGCCGCGTCCCCTGGCCCGAGCAGCACCCACATCACGTGCGAGTAACCCTCCTTGGCCCCGATGGTGCTGATGACCTCGCGCTCGGGATCGAGCGATACACCGAAGCGCCGCAGGTAGAGGTCGGCCAGCGCCTGGCGCAGCTTGGGGATGCCCCGGCTCGCCGAGTACCGGTGGTTGCGGGTGTTGTGGGCGGCCTCGCACAGCTTGTCGACGGCCACGGACGGGGACGGCAGGTCGGGGTTGCCGAATCCGAGATCGATCACGTCGAAGCCGGCTCGCCGGGCCTCGACCTTCAGACCATCGATGATCGTGAAGACGTAGGGGGGCAGCCCGGTGATGCGGCGGAACTCCATTACCTCCACGGTACATGGGTGGGTTTCGCGCCCCGGAGCCGATTGCAACCCCTGGCCACCAGGCGGAGCGTCGGGGATCATTCCCCGGTGACCGCGCCCATCGATGTCATGATCGAGATTCCCCGGGGCAGCCGCAACAAGTACGAGTACGACCACGACCGTCACATCTTCCGCCTCGACCGGCGCCTCTTCACGGCCACCGTCTATCCGGCCGACTACGGCTTCATCCCCGAGACCCTGTCGGAGGACGGCGACCCGCTCGACGCCCTGGTGCTGCTGGACGATCCGACATTCCCAGGGTGCTGGATCAGCGCCCGTCCTGTAGGAGTCTTCTGGATGGAGGACGACAAGGGCCCCGACGCCAAGGTGCTGTGCGTGCCCGCCGGCGACCCCCGCTGGGAGCGGGTGTCAGACATCGCCGATCTGCCCGCCCACATGACGGACGAGATCGAGCACTTCTTCGAGGTCTACAAGGTGCTGGAGCCCGACAAGCACTCGAACGTGCGCGGCTTCGAGGGCGCCGACGCCGCAGTCAGCGAGATCGAGGCGTGCCGCCGGCGGTACGCCGAGACCCCGACGTCAGGTGGCTGAGGCGCTTTCGCCCCGCCATCCGCCGCAGGCTCGTGGGCCTCAGCCGCCGATCACCGAGGCCTCGCGGCCGCCGAGCAGCGCGGCGCCGGTGGCGCCGGCCCGCTCCCCCAGTTCGGCCGCCACGATGCGCACGTCCTCACGCTCCTCGGGTGCCATGACCTGTCGCAGATAGGCGGCGCGTACGGGCTCCATCAGGACCTCGCCGGCCTCCACCAGGCCCCCACCGATGACGACCAGGGAGCAGTCGAGCAGCGTGACGAGGTTGGCCACCCCGAGGGCAACCCACACGGCGAACTCCCGTATCACGTCGAGGGCATCGTCGTCGCCCTCACGGGCCGCCTGGGTGACGTGTTCGCCCCGCACGTTGTCGGCCAGTCCGCCGGCGAGCTCGACCCCGCGTGCGAACTGCCCTGCCTCCGCGGCCTGGCGGCCGAGCCAGCCGAGACCGCTGCCGGAGGCGAAGCGCTCCCAGCAGCCCCGGCGCCCGCAGGGACAGCGCGGCCCCCGGGGATCGACCACCATGTGGCCCGCCTCGCCGCCGAAGCCGTGAACGCCACGCACGAGCTCGCCGTCGGCGATGATTCCGGCGCCGATGCCGGTCCCCAGCGCGACCAGGACGGCGTCGTCGGCGCCACGGGCGGCGCCGGCGAGGTATTCGGCCCAGGCGGCGCAGGTGGCGTCGTTGTCGACGCGGATGGGCAGGCCGAGCCGCTTGTCGAGCTCGACCCCGATGTCGATGTCGCGCCTACCCGGCAGGTTGGGGCTCACCCGTAGGCGACCGGTCCGGTCGATGAGCCCGGCGATGCCCACGCCCACCGACGTGATTCCCGCACTCCCGACCTGGGCGTCCAGCTGCCGCACCACGTTGGCCATGGCGTCGAGGAGCCCGGTCTCCGAGTCCGGCGTGGGTACCCGGGCCTCGCCGAGCACTGCGGCCGGGTCCTCCGCCCGGAGCGCCACCCCGAGGACCTTGGTCCCACCGACGTCGATGCCCGCCAGCAAGGCCGCTTCCCGCCCGGACGCGGCAGGACGAGGACGGCTCAATACCGGAGTAGGGCGCCGATCCGCCCCATGACGTCGAGGTCGGCGTTGCCGGTGCAGATCTCCACCTGGCACGACTGTGTCAGGGCGTCCTCGATGGCGTCCTCGACCAGATCGTCGACCGGCACCATCTCCGCCCGGCAGCCCTTGCAGCGGCGGCCGAATGCGGCCAGCGTGTCGCAACCGGTGCAACGCCAGCCCGGCGCCGCGTAGCCCTTGGAGACGATCAGCGTGTCGACCCGGTGTGCGGCCAGCGCATCCACCACCGGACCGAGCCCCGCCACCCCCCGGCGTCGGCCGGCGACGGCGGCCCGCAGCCGCTCGACCAGCATGGCCTCGCACCGGCGCTCGACCTCGGCTTCGGCGGCCTGGGCGGCGGCCAGAACCTCGGTGTGGCCGGCGGTGACGGGCACCGAGATCTGCCCGCAGAGCCGCGACCGGAGATAGGGATGCAGATCGGATTCGAGCTGCGTCCTGACGTGGGGGTCGGAGGCGCCGACGACCAGGTGCCGGAAGGGATGCTGGTTCCACACCTCGAACGCCACCCGGGCGGCGTGGCGCAGGTGCTGCTGGGTGTGCGTCTCCACGACCTGCCTGAGGTCGCTGCCCCGGTCCCGCTCGCCGCGGACGTCGAGATCGCGGGGCATGGCTTCGAACAGCTCTGATCGCTCCGCGAGCTCGCCCAGCTCGAACACGAACATGCGGGCGCGCTGGCGATCCGCCAGCAGCACGCCCATGGGCTCGTGCTCGCGCAGCAACACCTCCAGCTCGCCCACGGCTGGGACGTGGTTGATCACCACGCGGCTGCGCACCGGCATCGGCAGCTCGATCACCTCCCAGAGCCGGTCGGCCCAGCAGGCGAAGATCGCCAGGCCCCGGACGCGGGACCTGTCGATGCCGCCACGGACGTACTGATCGATGCGGCGCAGGTCACGAAACACGGACGGCTCGCCGTCGGCCCGGGCCCGAGCGTCCTTGAGCAGGACGTCGACCTCGTGCTCCAGGTCACGCTGGCGGGCCACCCGTTTACCGTCGACGTCGAGATAACAGGATGTGATCGGTGCTCGCTCCCCCTTGATCGATGCCAACTCGCGAATCGTGGCTTCGGTCATGGCCGCCACGGCGCCTCCTGGAGCATGGGGGTTCGGGCGATCGGTCGACGTGGTGTGTGCCGATCGTAGGCGACCGTCCGGGACCCCGCTCGGGGCTGTCTGGGGTCGTCGGCGCCGCAGGTCGGGGCGCCGCACCCGTCACGCAACCGTGATGCGCTCGATCGTCGTTCCCGGCTCCGCTCCGGGCTCACCGTCACCAGCGGCCTCGGGAGCAGCAGTGGCCCCGTGACGGGCCGCGTCGCCCAAAGCCGCCAGCGCGCCCGCCAGGGTGGCGATCGCCGCGGGGTCGTCGATCAGGTCCTCGGCGACGTCGAGCAGGGCGCGCGCTGCCTTGATCAGCTCCCGCGCCGCCGCCTGCAGGTGATGGAGCCCGTCGCGGGCACGGTCCGGGCAGTTCGTGTCGGGTTCCATCGACGTCCCCTCTCGCCTCAGCGCGCCGCAGCGGCGGCGAAGGTCACCAGCAGCTGGCCATCGTGGAGTCGCGCCCCGGCCACGGACCGGCGGCGGAGCGAGTCGGGGAGCATCAGCGCCCGACGATACGGGCCCACGCGCACGAGCAGCTCGCCGTTCCGCCTGCCGAGCTCGAGCTCGTCGCGCTCGCTGAACGGGAGGTCGACCTCCAGCACCGTCGCCGCCCCGTGGCGCCGCACGCGCATGGGTTCCCTCGAACCGAACCGCGCCGTCGGGTCCTCGTCGCCGTAGATGGCGTCCGCGACGGTTCGCAGGGCGCCCGCGCCGACCGGTTCCGTGGGCTGCAGCGGCAGCCTGAGCACCGGCACCGGGGCGAAGTCCTCGTCGATGGCCGACAGCTGCTGGGCGTGCAGCGCCTTCCAGCGGGCGAACCAGGGGTCGGCGACCTCGTCAGGCAAGATGCGGTTCGCGATCACGGCGTCGACGTGGTAGCCGAAGAGTGCCAGGTAGGTGTGCGTTCTCCTCGCCTCGGCGATCACGACCCGCTCGGGATTCACCACGAGGCGCACGCTCGTGCGCCGGCCGTCGGTGAGGATCTCGCGCACGCCGGCAAGGCGGTCGTAGAAGCGCCGGGTGGCGGCGAACAGGTCGTCGTCTGCCACCGGCAGCGTGGTGAGTCGGGACACCACCGGTGACACCACCCGGTTCACCTGGCGCCCGATAGGGAACACCCGCTCCATGTAGCGGGCCAGCACATCGGGCAGCGACAGCAACCTGATCGTCTCGGCGGTGGGGGCGCAGTCGACCACGACGACGTCCCAGTCCGCGCCGGCATGCTCACGGATGTCGGCCAGCGCGAACACCTCGTCCAGCCCGGGCACCACCGACAGCTCCTCGGCCTCGAGCGCTTCGATCCCCGCCCAGCGAAACACCTCTACGAGGTAGCGCTGGATCTCCGCCCAGGAGTCCTCCATGCGGTCCTGGGCGTCGAGCTGTTGGCCCCACAGCCCGTCCGCCACCGGCGCCACGAGCGGGCCGAGCTCGACGTCGAGGGCGTCGGCCAGCGAGTGGGCGGGATCGGTCGACAACACCAGGGTCCGCAGGCCGGCGTCCGCGCAGCGAAGGGCGGTGGCGGCGGCTGCCGTGGTCTTGCCGACGCCACCCTTGCCGGTGAACAGCAGCACCCGGGCGTCGTTGGTCGCCCGGCCTCCGGATCGCGCCCCAGCGGTCGGCATCAGTGTTCCAGGTGATCGCGCAGCTGGCGGAGCGCGCTGTGGACGATGCGCGCCTCAGCGCGCCGCTTGACGAAGCCCGGCAGGGGTACCAGCAGGTCCACCTCGAGGTGGTAGGTGACCTCGGTGCGGTCGGCGTCGCCGTCGACGGCCCGCAGCTCGTAGGACCCGTCGAGCTTGCGGGTGATGTCACCCCGGACCAGGCGCCATGCGAGCACGTCGGGTGCGCGCTCGTAGTCGTAGCGCAGGGTGTAGCTGGTGCTGCGACCCATCGCCGCGGCCCGGAAGGCCACGTCGCGGGGGCGGCCGTCGTCGTCGCGATCGACCACGGTTGCCGACTTCAGGTCGTGCGCCCAGGTCGGGTAGCCGTCGAAGTCGGTGAGCACGTCCCAGATGCGTTGCGGCGACGCGCCGATGACCATCTGCTGCGTCGCCTGGTCCATTTCGCTGGGCTCCTCCCGCAAAGGACGATGGAACGTGGGGCACGTTAGTCACCCGGTTCGGACGGCTTCGCCGGGAAGCGACCGTGGCGGGCCGCCCAGAGGGCCATGAGGCCCAAACCGAGCATGGGCACGAGCACCGAGAACGCCAGCGCCGTGAAAGGCCGCACCGACGCCGCCGCCACCGCCACCACCACCTGCACGCCCAATGCGCCGCGCAGCAGCCGGGTCACATCCGGCGGAGCGACGCCCTCGCTCAGGAAGAACGCCCCGCCCATCGTCACGGTCTGGTAGCGGCTCCGGCCGATCGCCAGCGCGTAGGCCCACAGGAAGGCGCCGCATCCGGCCGCGAACAACACGAGGTCGACCGGGACCGATAGCGGCAGGAACGTGTCCGGCCACCCCGCCGCCAGCGCCGAGACAACCACGAAAACGCCGGTCGCCCACACCGCCACCCGGCAGATCAGGTCGGTCCCGGCAACCGGGCCCGGCCGATCGGTGGTGCTATCCCCATCAGGCGCATCGGCGATGCGATCGCCGACTGGCGCACCGCCGCTGCGGATCGACTCGGCCGAGCCGTCATCGGCGCCGACGACACCGTTGTCTTCGCGCTGCGTGCCGTGCTCGTCCGGTCCGTCACCCCCGGCGCTCACCACCGTGCCAGGACCTCCCCCAACCGGCCCGCCAAGCGGTCGTAGCCGAACTCGGCGACGACCCGGGCACGGGCGGCGGCGCCCATCGCCCTACAGCTGGCGGGGTCGTCGAGCAGGCGGGCCAGGGCCGCGGCCACCGCGGCCGCGTCCAACGGACGGTCGATCACCAGACCGGTTTCCCCGTCGACCACGGCCTCGGCTGCGCCCCCGCTGTCGCCGGCCACCTGGGGTATGCCGCAGGCGGCCGCTTCGAGGAACACGATGCCGAAGCCCTCCTGCTCGAGGCCACCCCAGCGGTTGCGGCACAGCATCGCGAAAACATCGGCGCAGCCGTACAGCTCGGCGAGGTCGTCGTCGGGCACACGACCGAGCATCCGTACTGGCGCACCTGTGCCGGACACCAGGCGATCCAGGCGGGAGCGATCGCGTCCGCTCCCGCCGATGGCCACCACCAGGTCGGGTCGCGTCGACGCCAACCGCGCCGCCGCCTCGATGAGGACGTCCATGCCCTTCCGGGGCACGAGGCGGCTCAGGCTCGCCACCACGCACCCGTCCTCCGGCAGGCCGAAGCGGGCCCGCGCCTTGGCCCGCTGCTCCGGGTCGAGGGGCCGGAATCGCTCGGTGTCGACGCCGGGCGGGACCACCGTGACCGGCAGGGTCTGCCCCGCCGCCCGCTCGGCCTCGACCGCGGGATATCCGCCCGCGGCGACGACCTCCGCCGCGCCCCGCAACACCCGACCCAACAGCCGCTCGGTGACCGGCAGCCGTCCGGGCACCGTCACCTCGGCGCCGTGGAGCACCACCCCGTAGGGCCCGCGCAGCCGGGGGCCCACCAGCCCCACCGGAAGCGCGGGGTCGAGCATGACCAGGCCGGCGCCGGTCTCGGCGGCGACGGAATCGATGCGCCGGACCATCGCGCGCGTCGGCATGAGCATCTTCTGGGTGACGCGCTCGACGCCGAACGCCTGGGCCGCGTCCCAAGCGGCGGCGCCGTCGTGCGGCGTCGTGAGCACGGTGAAGCTGTCGGGATCCAGCCGCCGCCACAGCTCCCACAGGTAGGACTGGATGCCACCGAGCTTGGGCGGGAAGTCGTTTGTGACCAGGAGGTGGGACACGCCGGGTCCTCGGGTTTGGGCGGCGGGATCAGCCGGACGGCGCCTTGGCCGAGATCGGCGTCGCGGGCAGCCGAGCCTCGACCACCCCCTCGAGCTCCGCCCGAACGAGCGGATCGGGGTCGTGGGCGATGTCGGCGACCTCGCTCAGGAGGTCGTGGCGCCCGAGCCGTCGGGCGGCCCAGACCGCGTGGCCCCGCACCAGCGGGTCGGCGTCGGCGAGCGCCCGGCACAGCGCCGCCACCAGGGCGGGATCGCGGGGATCGGCGACGTTGCCCAGCACCACCAGGGCGTTGCGGCGGAGATACCGAGCTTGGCGGTGGGGTATGTACCAGCGCCCGTGCCGAGCCATCAGCTCGCTGTCGCTGGCTGCCAGCATGTCGAGGAGGTCGACGACCCGCTCCGCGTCGGGAGCGGGCGGAGCGGCCGGACCGACCCGGTCAGCGCGGTGGTTGGGCGGGCACACCTCCTGGCAGTCGTCGCATCCGTAGAGCCGATCGCCGAGCGCGGCGCGGTGGTCGCGAGGGAATGGCCCGTCGACCTGTAGCAACCACGCCAGGCACCGCCGGGCGTCGACCACCCCGGGGGCGACGATGGCACCAGTGGGGCATCCCTCGAGGCAACGGGTACAGGTGCCGCAGCCATCGGCTTGCCGTCCTTCGCCGGCGTCCAGCGGCGCATCGGTGACCACCGATCCCAGCACGAACCAGCTGCCCTGGCCCGGCAGGAGGAGATTGGCGTTCTTGCCGTACCAGCCGATGCCCGCCCGGTAGGCGGCCTCGCGATCGACGAGGGCGTTGTCGTCGGCCAGGACCCGGCAGTGCCAACCCGCGGCCTCGAGCTCGTGGGCTACGACGGTCAGCGCGGCCCGCAACGGCGTGTAGTGGTCCTGCCAGGCGTAGCGTGCGACCCGACCCCGAGGCCTGGCCGACTCCCATGACCCGGTTGGCCCGGACGGCCGGGCCCCGCCGGACGACGGCACTGCGGCCGCACGGCGGTAGCCGCGGGCGCCGACCACGATGGCCCGGGCGCCGGGGAGCGCCCGCCCCGGATCGGACGACCGTTCGGGGCGCCGGTAGGTGAACGCCATGCCGGCGTGCATGCCGGCGGCACGTCGGCGCTCGAGGTGGCGGCGCGTGGTGGCGAACGGCCCGGCCGGAGCGACGCCGACGGCGTCGAGCCCGTGGGCCTGGCCCACGGCCACCAGGTCGGCGACGGGCGGGACGCGTCGAGGCGGGCGAACGAGGACCGTAGGCACCCGGCCATCGTGCCGGTCACCTGGTCGCCGGGCAACTCTGGCCGCGCTGCACACACCCGGCTGTGCCTCAGCCCGTGCGGCGGATGTGGCGCGATGCAGGCAGCAAGCCGGCCTCGGACAGCATGCGGATGGCCCGTGCCTCCGCGACATCGACCACCACCGCCTCTCCCGGCTCGCGGGAACATATGAAGGTCACCAAGCAGTCGGCGCAGCAGTCGGTGCCCTGCATGGCACAGTCGTCGCAGTCGATGCGAAGGACGTCGTCGCTCGGATCGTGGGCACGGGCCATGAACGTCTCCTCGGGTCGGGCAGCGGGACACGGCCGCCTGGAATCTCGTCACTCCACCCATGCCCCGACGTTACGGGTGACCTGTGACAGTCAAGGGTCGTCCGAAGGGGGCCCGGGTGGGCCTGGGTGTCCCTCGGTTTCAGGCGGCGCCGACGCCCAGCGTGTCGAGGAGCTGACGAGAGTGGAGCAGGTTGGCGCCGCCCCGGCGAGCGCCCTCGCGGACACGGTTGTCGCTGGACACCACGATCACGGGACGGCTGACCGGAAGTTGGGCCACGAGGTCCAGCACCACGTCGTCGGCCTCGACGTCCGGCGGGGAGAACCGCACCCTCACCCACTGGCGGGCTGGTGCCGGCACCGTGATGGTCCCCGTGTCGACCTCGGCGCCGTCGAACACCAGCTCCACCCGGGTCGACGTGCGGGCCGCGAGGTCGGCCAGCAGTGCCACCAGCCGGCGGCGCTGCTCGGCGGCGGCAAGCTCGGGCCAACCCGTCATCGTCACGTTGTAGCCGTCGACCACGAGGACGGCGCCCGGGGTGCGCAACAGGTGCTCGGCCGCAGCGACCGAATCGTCGAGCAACCCACCGGGCAGCGCCACCGGGATGCGACGCTCGCGACGGACGGCAGTGGTCACCGGAGGGCCCGAGGGCTCGGGGACCGGCGCTGAGGGCGCCGGCTCCCTCCCCTGTTCTCCCAGCGCTGCCGCCAGGCCGGCCAACCCCTCCGCGAGCGACGCCGCCCCCTGGGCGGCCCGCGTGAGCTCACGCGCCACCACGCTGAGGTCGGGCCCCGGCGCCGCGGGGGCCGCTGGCTCGGCTTCGACGGGCATCGCCTCGGCGCCGGATGCCTCTCGCCCGAGCGCCTCGGCCTCCAACTCGCGCACGCGGGCCTTGACCGCCTTCAGCTCGGTGGCCCGGCTGGCCAACCGGGCCTCGGCATCCTTGAGGTTCCGCACGGCGCCGGCACGCGCCCCCTCCAGCGCGGCGACCGAGGTCTCCAGCTCGGCGAGGCGTGCTTCGGTGGCCGCCCGGGTGCGGCGCATGTCGTCCATCTCCCGCTGCAGCCGATCGAGCTCGCGGCGTCGCTCCTCGCCCACCGTCTCCGCCCGGGTGAGCGCCGCTTGGGCGGCGGCCAGCCGCCGGGCCGCAGAGCGCTCGTCCCGGGCCTCGCGCCGATCGGCCGCGCGGCTGGCCCGCCGCTCGCGGTCTTCGGCCTCGATCGCCGCCAGCTCGTCGGACCATCCCGGGGGGCGCGTCAGCCACAACCAGCCGCCACGACCCACGGCGTCCGCATCGACGGACTCCGCCACCCAGGCCCGGAAGTCGTCGTCCTGGTCCACGACCCGAGCGATGGCAGACAGAGCCGCGGGTGACAGCCTCGCGAAACCCAGGTACGGCCGCAGCGCCGAGGGCGGCAGCACGACAGGGTCGGCTCGCTGGCCCGCCCGAGCGGCCTCGAGGGCGGCCTCGACCGCCGGGCGGATCGTGCCTGTCGGGTCGGTCAGATCTCCCCCGCGGCGTCGGCTGCCCGCGGCCTGCCTGCTTCCGAGGGGACGAGAGCGCCCTCGACCTCGTGCTCGATGACTGCGACCGATGCCCCGGTGCCGCACCAGCGGCAGGAGACGTCGTCGACCGATTCGTGGAGCACGACCTCGTCCTCGACCTTCAACTCACCGCCGACGGTGAAGTGATGAAAAGCCCGGGTACGCCGTGATGTCACCACGTCGAACCGGGTCTGGTTGCCGCAGGCGGAGCAGCGATAGCGCGTCGTCACGTAGTGAAAGCCTAGTGATCCGGCGCGCCGGCCCCTGGCGTACGCTGCCCAGCCGTGCTGACCGCCTTCGTGCTGATCAATGCCCAGCCCGACCGGATTGCCGACCTCGCCTCCGACATCGCCGATGTCGATGGCGTTGCCGAGGTCTACTCCGTGACCGGCGACCTCGACCTAGTGGCCATCGTCCGGGTGCGACGGCACGAGGAGCTGGCCGAGGTGGTCACCCGCCGCATCGCCGCGCTGCCCGGCATCGTCCACACCACGACGATGATCGCCTTCCAGGCCTACTCGCGCCACGACCTCGACTCGATGTGGGCCCTAGGCATCGAGTGAATCAGAGCGCCCAGTTGCCAGATCAGGCGCACCTCCGGCCGCCGCTGGTCCCGTAGGGGCCTGCAGGAACCAACACAGGTCCGTGCGCTGCGGCCGGACTACCCACCGCCGGGGGAGGGCGACACGTGGCCGCGTGCAGCGGCATCCGGCGCGTCCACTGCGACCGCATCGACCAGCCGGGCGATGAGCGTCTCCCAGGGAACCGGATCCGGCCGGTCGAGGTCGATGGCGCCGAACAGCAGGAACCCCAGTGCCACGGCGTGGCAGAACCGCACGATCGACCGCGTGTCCAGCGCAGGATCGATGGCGCCCGTACTCTTTGCCTCGTCGACGAGGGCGGTGAGCGACACGGTGCGCTCCTCGATGATCCGGCGCAGCATGCCCGCGACCTCGGGATCACGCCGGGCCGCCACGAATGCCTCCAGGAGCAGCGCCTGCCCACTGTCGAACTCGTCGGTCACGAGGTGGGACCCGACGGTCGTCAGGATGTCGGTGGCCCGCCCCTCGAAACGGCGCTCGGCGAAGAGCTCCTCGAACTCGTCGTGCGAGTTCGCCTCCATCGCTGCCAGCAGCAGCTGGGCCTTGCCGCGGAAGCGGCCGTAGATGGCACCGGTGGTGAAGCCCGCCCGCCGGGCGATCTCCTGGACGCCGGCACGGTCGTAGCCCTTCTCGGCGAACACCTCGGCTGCGGCCGTCAGGAGGCGGTCGCGGGTCGGGTCGCCGGTCGGTAGGGCTGCTCCGGACACGACGTCAATCTACGGCTGCATTCGCCTCGGCGCCCGCCCGAGCGGTTTCAGCCGTTCGAGACCGCGACCAGGCGGTCGAGAGCGGCGGCGGCGGCACCGCCGTCGATCGCCGCCTGCGCAGCCTGCAAGCCGTGCGCGAGGTCGTCGGCCACGCCTGCGACGACCAGCCCGGCACCGGCGTTGAGGCACACGACGTCCCGGTGGGGACCGGCATCGCCGGCCAGAACCCGCCGAGCCAGCTCGGCGTTCCTGGCGGGATCGCCACCCACGAGCGCCTCGGTGGGTGCCGACGTGATGCCCAGCTCCTTGGGATCGACGGCGTAGTCGCGCACCTCCCCGTCGCGGAGCTCGACCACCTGGGAGGTGGTGGAGACGGTCAGCTCGTCGAGCCCGTCGTCGCCGTGGACCACGAGAACCCGCTCGGTCCCCCGCGCCGCCAGCACGCCTACCATGCGTTCGGCCATGGAGGGGTCGGCCACACCGATCATGAGCCGGCGGACGCCCGCCGGGTTGGCCAGCGGGCCCAGGAAGTTGAAGGCGGTGGCGATGCCGAGCTCGCGCCGCGGCGGACCGGCGTGGCGCATCGCGGGGTGGAACCGCGGCGCGAAGCAGAAGCCGATGCCGGCCTCGGCCACACAGCGGGCCACCTCCTCGGGACCGCAGTCGATCCGCACCCCGAGCGCCTCCAGCAGGTCGGCCGAACCGGTCGCCGACGACGCTGCCCGGTTGCCGTGCTTGCACACCCGACCGCCCGCGCCCGCCACGACGAGCGCCGACAAGGTCGAAACGTTGATGGTGTGGGCGCGGTCGCCGCCCGTGCCGACGATGTCGACAACGGGCTCGTCGGGCGGCAGCGTCACCCGCTCCGCCGCCGCCAGCATGGCGTCGACCAGTCCCCCGAGCTCGTCTACCGTCTCGCCCTTCATGCGCAATGCCACGATGAACCCGGCGATCTGCGCTGGGGTGGCCGCGCCGTCGAGGATCTCGGCCATGGCGGCGCGGGCCTGTTCGGTCGTCAAGTCGCGCCGCGCCGCCAGCGTCCCCAGGATCGCCGGCCATCCGCCCACCTCGTCGAACTCCATAGGGGCGTCAGACTAAACCCAGGCTCCCGAGGGTCAGGAGGCGCGTCTCCGCTGGCGGAGGATGCGGCGGCGTTCCCGCTCGGTACAGCCGCCCCACACGCCGTCCTTCTCGCGCACGCTGAGGGCGTGCTCGAGGCACGCCTCCCGAACGGGACACTGAGCACAGACCGCCTTGGCACCCTCGGCCTCGTCGTCGGTGGCCGGGTAGAACGTCAAGGGGTCGAGGCCGCGGCACGCGGCATGCTGGCGCCAGGTCTGCATCATGGTGGCGGGTGGGTCCCCCTATGGCTGAGTTCGTCGTACGCGATCGGCGTCGCAGCAGCGAGCTCGGATCGGAGTCTCTGTTCCCCGGGGGCCGGAACGCAAACCGTGGGGGACGCACCGGCCCGGCACCGGGGGACAGTCGATCTTGGCACTCCCGACCGGCCGCTGGCAAGGCTGTTGCCCGACGGCTTCGTGCCACCTGACCAGCTAGTTCGTGCGACGGCTGGCGCGAGCGACCGTTCAGCCGCCGAGGCGCAGATCCTGACGCAGCTCGGCCAGCGTCTCGTCGCCAGCGACGCCGCGCACGACGCTCTTCGAAGATCTTGCGGCGCTGTGCACCGCTCTCCCTTCAAAGACTTCGGGCGACCACCCCGTAGGCTCTGAGCTGCCATGCCCCTCGGCACCTTCGACCGCAACGAGAACATCGCCAGCCTCGCCGAAGGCACCTTCGACGTGCTGGTCATCGGCGGCGGGATCACCGGCGCCGGCGTGGCGCTGGACGCGGCCTCCCGGGGACTGCGCACCGCCCTGGTCGAGCGTGACGACTTCGCATCGGGGACGTCGTCGAAGTCGTCCAAGCTCATCCACGGTGGCCTGCGCTATCTGCAGAACGGCGACGTCCGCCTCGTGTACGAGGCGCTGCGGGAACGCCAACGCCTGCTGCGCAATGCCCCACACCTGGTGAAGGTGCTGCCCTTTCTCATCCCGGTGTTCGAGGGCAAGGGCGGGATCATCCCCAAGCGCCTCGCCCGGGCTCTGGGCTCGGCCATGTGGATGTACGACCTCACCGGCGGCCTGCGCATCGGCAAGCGCCACCGGCGCCTCGACCGGGACGCCGCCCTCGCCCACATGCCCACGCTCGGCGACCGCCTGGCCTGGGCCTACCTCTACTACGACGCCCAGGCCGACGACGCCCGCCTCACGCTCACCGTGGCCCGCACGGCGGCACTCGACTTCGGGGCCACGGTCGTCAACCACGCCGCCGTCACCGCCATCGTCAAGGACGACAGCGGCCGGGTCGCCGGGGCCACAGTCGACGCCTTGGGCACCGGCGAGATCGAGGTGCGCGCCAGGATCGTGATCAACGCCACCGGCGTCTGGGCAGACGACGTGCGGGCCCTCGACGAGGGGGCGAACCCCAACTCCATCCGCCCGGCGAAGGGCATCCACATCGCCGTGCCCTGGCACAAGCTGCGCAACGACATCGCCGCCGTCGTGCCCGTCCGTCAGGATCGCCGCTCCGTGTTCGTGGTGCCCTGGCTCGATCCCGGAGGCAGCGGAGACGAGGGAGACGTTCGCGACGACGCCGGCGGCGTAGGCCGCGTCACCTACATCGGCACCACCGACACCGACTACGACGGCGCTGTCGACGATCCCCAGTGCACGCCCGAGGACGTCGCCTACCTGCTCGACGCGATCAACCACGCGATCTCCGAGCCGCTCGAGCAGAGCGACGTGCTGGGCACGTGGGCCGGGCTGCGACCGCTGGTCCGCGACGCCAGCAACAGCCGCACCGCCGACCTGTCCCGCCGCCACCGGGTGCTCACCAGCGCCGGCGGCATGATCACGGTGACCGGCGGCAAGCTCACCACCTACCGGGAGATGGCGGCGGACGCGGTCGAGGCCGCCGTGCGAGCGATGGCGTCCGCCGGCGAACCCCTCCCCCGCCGCGCTCGGCGCAGCCGCACCCGATCGCTGGCCTTGCGGGGTGCCGCGGGCTGGCGCGAGGCCCGGAAGCGAGACGCCCACCTGGCCGGCCGCTACGGCGGCGAGGCCGTAGTCGTCGAGGCCATCATCGCTGCCGATCCGACGACGGGTGAGGCACTCGTGCCCGGCCTCCCCTACCGCCGGGCCGAGGCCCTCTACGCGGCGCGCTACGAGATGGCCGTGACCGTCGATGACGTCCTGTCACGGCGCACGCGCAGCCGGCTGCTGGGCCGCGACGCCACCGCGGTGGCGGCGCACGACGTTGCCGAGTTGCTCGCCGCGGAGCTGGGCTGGTCGGAAGCCGAGCGCACCGCCCAGGTCGATCGCTTCCGCACCGCTCTGGCGCACGAACGCGAGGTACCCGGCCTGCCCGAGCACGTGGCCGTCGCCGGGAGCGGATGATGGCACCGCCCGACGCCGAGGCTCGGCGCGACGCAGACCGGTTCACAGCGTTGCCGTCCGCCACCGCCCGGGCGCTGGACGCCTGCCGCGGCGCGAGCAGCCGGCTGCTGGAGACGCTCGACGGGCTCGACGACGCGACCGCCCGCCGACCCAGCAGGCTCCCGGACTGGACCGTCGGCCACGTCGTGACCCACCTGGCCCGTAACGCCGACTCCCACATCCGCATGCTGGAGGGGGCGATGGCGGGCAGGGTCGCCGACCAGTACGAGGGTGGCCTCGACGGTCGGGCGGGCGACATCGCGGCCGGTGCCGGGCGCCCGGCTGCCGAGCTGGTCGCCGACCTGGGCCGGGCCATCGACGATCTCGACGCCACCTGGCGCCGGGTCCCCCCCGACGTGTGGACGAGCGGGCACGGGCGCATGGGCAACGGGGAGCTGTGCCCGTGCGCCGAGCTGCCGGCCAGGCGCTGGCGCGAGGTCGAGATCCACCGGGTCGACCTGGGTCTGGGCCCGGAGCCGGCGGACTGGCCCGAGGCCTACGTCGAGCTGGAGCTGCCCCGGGCCCTGGCCCAGCTCCCGGACCGGCTGTCGCCGGCCGACCGGGCCGTGCTGCTCGCCTGGCTCGTGGGCCGCGCCGACGCTCCGCCCGAGCTGCCCGCGTGGTAGGCACACCCATGATCCACGGCCCGCGGGCATGAGCACGCCCCATTCCCTCCCCCCGGCCGGACCGGGCGCGCCGACACCGCCGATCGCCATCGCCGGCGGCGCCGGCGGCGCCACTCCGCGTCTCGCCACCCACCGGATCGACGTGCCCGAGGGCGTGATCGAGCGCCTGCGGGGCGCGGGCGCCGAGGTGACCACCGACCGGTCCGCGCTGGCGGAGGCGAGCCGCGACTGGTGGCCGCTGGCGATGGCGTGGGCGACCGAGGGACAGGTTGCCGGCCTCGCGAGTGCCGTCGCCCGGCCCACCGACGCAGATCAGGTCGCCGCCGTGCTCGCAGTCTGCAACGAGGCCGAGGTGCCGGTGACCGCCGCCGGCGGCCGCAGCGGCGTGTGCGGCGCGTCGGTACCGGTGCACGGCGGGGTCGTCCTCGACCTCACCGCCCTGTCCGGCATCGTCGACATCGACGCCACGTCGCTGATCCTCGATGTCCGTCCGGGAACCTTCGGCGATCTGCTCGAGCGTGACCTGCGCGCCGACCACGGCGTCACGCTCGGCCACTGGCCCCAGTCCGTCTCCCTGTCGACTGTGGGCGGATGGCTGGCGTGCCGCTCGGCCGGACAGCTCTCCGGGCGCTACGGCAAGATCGAGGACATCGTGCTGGGCCTCGACGTGGCGCTGGCCGACGGGCGCCGCATCACCACGGGGGGCTGGCCCCGGGCCGCGGTCGGGCCCGACCTGACGCAGCTGTTCGTGGGCAGCGAGGGCACCCTCGGCGTCATCACCGGCGCCCGCCTGCAGCTGCATCCGGCGCCCCGCCACGAGCGGCGCAGCGCCTGGCTGCTGGCGTCGTTCGAGGACGGCCTGGACACCATGCGGCGCATCGTCCACCGGGGCGCCACGCCCGCGATGCTGCGCCTGTACGACGCCACCGAGGCAGACCGCACTTACCAGACGGGTGGCAGGGCACTGCTCCTCGTCCTCGACGAGGGCGACCCCGACCTGGTCGACACGGTGATGGAGGTGGTGGCCGAGGAATGCGTCCGGGGCACCCCTCCCGCCCGGCGCGCCGACCCCGCCTACGTGGAGCAGTGGCTGGCGCACCGCAACGAGGTGGCGGCGCTGGAGGCGCTGACCAGCAAGGGGTTCACGGTCGACACCATGGAGGTCTCGGCCTCGTGGTCGGCCCTGCCGAGGGTCTACCGCGCCACGCTGGACACCCTGCTGGCGGTCGAGGGCACCATCGCCGCCTCGGCCCACCAGTCGCACAGCTACCCATCCGGTGGCTGCCTCTACTTCACGTTCGCCGGCCAGGTGGATGCCGAGCGGCGTGACGCTTACTACCGGACGCTGTGGGACGTCGGCCAGCGCACGGTCCTGGCGCACGGCGGCGCCCTGAGCCACCACCACGGCGTGGGGCTCAACCGGGCGCGGTTCATGGCCGAGGCGCTGGGGCCGGCGCTCGACGTCCTGGACGCGACCAAGCGCGCGCTCGATCCGCGGGGCATCCTCAACCCGGGGAAGTTGGGGTTGCCGTGCCCGTTCGGCGGCGTCGAGAACTGGTGAGGGCCAATGACCGAGCGTGACGGATCGATCCTCGTCGTGGACGTCGGCACGTCCGGGGTCCGGGGCGCAGTCGTGCGGCCCGACGCCACCGTCGGTGCGGTCCAATACCGGCAGATCCTTCCGTCGTCTCCGGCGCCTGGCCTGGTGGAGTTCGACGCCTCGGCGATGGCCGACGCCGCCCTCGACGTGGCCCGGACGGTGCTGGCCGAGGGCGGACCGGTGGCGGCCGTGGGCGTGAGCAACCAGCGAGCGTCCACCGTCGTGTGGGAGCGGGCCACGGGCAAGCCGGTCGGTCCCGGGCTCGGCTGGCAGGACCTCCGCACGGTCGGCGCATGCCTGGTCTGGCAGGCCCAGGGCCTGCGGTTCGCACCCAACGAGTCCGCCACGAAGCTGGCGCACCTGCTCGACCAGGCCGATCCCGAGCGCAAGCGCGACCTGTGCTTCGGGACGGTCGACACCTGGATCGCCTGGCACCTGACCGAGGGCGAGCTCCACGTCACCGACCTCTCGAACGCCGCCGTGACCGGGCTCGTGAGGGGCGACGCGTCGGCCTGGAATCCGACGGTGCTGGAGGCCCTGCGGGTGCCCGAGTCGGTGCTGCCGGCACTGGTCGACACCTCGGGGATCATTGGGCTCGCCCGTGCACTTCCCGGCGCCCCGCCCCTGGCGGCCCTGGTTGGTGACCAGCAGGCGTCGCTCGTCGGCCAGGGCTGCGTGCAGCCCGGCTTGGCCAAGATCACCTTCGGGACCGGCGGGATGCTCGATGTGTGCGTCGGCCCCCACCGGCCGGCGTTCGAGCGGCAGGGCGAGCAGGGAACGTTCCCGATCGTCGCCTGGCGCCGCGCTGGCAAGCTGGCGTGGGGCGTCGAAGCCGTGATGCTGGCCGCCGGGACCAACGTGGAGTGGCTCCGCGACGATCTCGGGCTCATCGCCACCGCCGGGGAGTCTCACGACGTCGCCGCCGCCTGCGCGACGGCGGACGGCGTGATGTACGTGCCGGCGTTGCTCGGGCTGGGAACGCCGCGCTGGGACTACGGCGCCCGCGGCACCCTGCTCGGCATCACACGGGGCACCGGCCGCTGCGAGGTCGTGCGGGCGGTACTGGAGGGCGTGGCCCACCGGGGTGCAGACCTGGTCGAGGCCACCGAGTCCGACACGGGGCTGGCGATCCCCCGCCTCCGGGTGGACGGCGGGATGAGCGCCAATCCCACCTTCGTCCAGGCGCTGGCCGACACCACCAGCCGGCCGGTGGAGGTGTCACCCGAGCGCGAAGCCACGACCTTGGGTGCCGGATACCTGGCCGGGCTCGCGGTCGGCACGTGGTCGGGGTGGGACGACATCGCCGCCGGCTGGCATCCGGCCGCGGTGGTGGAGCCGGCACGCGATCTCGATCGGGCGCGGTGGCGCGAAGCTGTGGAACGCGCCGCGGGCTGGGAGCCCGATCTCAGCGCCATCAGCTTCTAGCGCCGAAGGGTGGATCAGAATGGCACGATCGCGCCGGACGATCGGGGTGGCGGCCGGAGCCGTCGTGGTGCTGGGGGCGGCGGCGTTCGCCGGCTGGTGGTTCCTGGTGCGCGACGACGCGCCGCCAGAGGCCGACATCGACGCCGCCGGTGAGACCCTCGACGAGGCGGCCACGCCCGGGACCGGGGACGCATCCTCCGACGGGACCGCCGGGGATACCGGCGTCGACGGCACGTGGACCGTCGACCAGGGCGTCGGCTCGTTCGCCGATTTCACCAGCACCTGGGCCGGCTATCGCTTCGACGAGGAGCTGGCCAGCATCGGCACCAACACCGCCGTCGGCCGCACCCCCGACGTGACCGGGAACATGACCGTGGCCGACGACGAGGTGACGGCCGTCGATGTCGAGGTCGACCTGACGAGCCTCGACAGCGACAGCGACCGGCGCGACGGCGCCCTGCGGACTCGGGGCCTGGAATCCGACCGGTTCCCCACCGCCACCTTCAGGCTCACGGACCCGGTGGCCCTGCCGGCCGGACTGGCCGACGGCGAGCGGGCCACGGTGTCGGCGACCGGCGAGCTCACGATCCATGGCGTCACCAACGAGACCACCGTCGAGCTACAGGCGGAGCTGCAGGGCGACGCTGCCGTGATCGTGGGCAGCGCCCCGGTCGCTTTGGCCGACTACGGGATCGACCCACCCACGGGATTCTCGGTGCTCTCCATCTCCGACGACGGCACTTTCGAGTTCCAGCTCTTCTTCTCGCGGGGCTGATCGGCTCAGGTTTGCTCGTCGGGCGATCCCGGGGCCGCGAGACCCAGCGCCTCGGCGTACGCCTGGTTGAGGTCGTCCCACCCGTAGTTGCGGGCGTCCTGGCCCCGGATGGGACCGATTGGCGCCCCGTCCAGCAGGAGCTCGGCGACAACCAGGCAGATGTGCCAGCCGGCGGCCACCTTGGGCACCCATTCGCGGTCCTCGATCGTGTGCTGCAGGGTCAGGCGGGTCCCCCGCTCCGTGGGCGCCAACTTCCAGCGCAAGAGGTCCTTGCCCCACGTGTACTCCAGCAGCGCCGGCGGCTCGGATCGGGTCACGGTGGCCGGCAGGTCCTCGGCGACATCGCCGTCGATCATCGTAAGCGTCACTTCTCCCGGCTGGCCGAGGTCGCGGTCGGTGATGAACGGCGACCACTCCCGGAGCTGGGCGGGGTCGGTCAGCGCCGCCCACACCTTTTCGGGTGGATGCCGCAGGTCACGAACGAACACGAGGGTCCATCGATCGTCGCTGGGGCGGCACTCGATGTGGGCCAGTGGCCCGGGCTCGAAGGTCGTGCGGTTCATCGCTGCTCCTGACTGTCGTCGTGCGTGGCGTCCTGGCTGTCGAGATGGCTGTCGAGATTGCGGTCGAGATGGCGTTCGAGGGCGTCGAGGTGTCGGGTCCAGAGGCGCCGGTACGGTTCGAGCCACGCGTCGAGCCGCTCGAACGGCGGCGCCTCGATGCGGTAGATGCGGCGCTGCGCCGCCACCCGGCATGACACGAAGCCGGCGTCCCGCAACACCTTCAGGTGCTTTGACATCGTCGGTTGGCTCACCGACAGCGCCTCGACCAGATCGCCGACGCTGCTCTCCGACGTGCACAGTTCATCGATGATCTGCCGCCGGGTCGGCTCGGCCAGCACCGCGAACGTGTCTGTGGGCACGCATCTAATATTCCAGTCCACGTATATACCTGTCAAGGCGTATACATGGCCGGTCGGGGTGTGGTGCGACCGCGACCGGTAACCTGGATTGCGACGGTGAGCCGGTCGGGTGGCCGCGGCGCCGGGAGGCGTCGAGGAAAGTCCGGACTCCACAGGGCAAGGGTGCTGGCGAGAGCCAGGACGGGGTGACCTGCCGGTTCAGGGCAACAGAGAGCAGACCGCCGATGGCGGGACTCCGGTCCACCGGTGGCCCGCACAGGCAAGGGTGAAACGGTGCGGTAAGAGCGCACCAGCGTCGGGGGCGACCCCGGCGGCTGGCAACCCCCACCCGGAGCAAGGCCAAGCAGGGGACGCTGGCCCGGCACATGTCCCCAGGTAGGCCGCACAGATGGATGGCCACCGGGGCGGTGACCACCAGGGAACCGCCCCACAGAATCCGGCTTACAGGCCGGCTCACCGTCACAACCGGCCTTGACCAGGGGCGGAGCCCGTCATGACCCCGCATCCGACGCCTCATCACGCTCCCGTAGCGCGCCCCCCCGGAGCGAGCACCCGGTCGAGAACGGCGGCCGGCACGTCCCGATCGTCCCGGAGCCAGTGAGCGTAGACGCGGCTGACCGTCTCCACGGTGTCGCGCGATTCTCCGAGTGGTCTGACGAGAGTCCTGCAGAGATGTTCGCACCGTTCCGAAAGGTGTTCTTCGAACTCGTGCAGCAGCGACGCGCAGCCATAGCGGACGCGCGCCAACTGGCTGGCCTTTCACACAATAGTGACTTGTGCCCAATGCTCAAGACACGATGCGAGCATGTACTTCTATCGCTCCAGCGCCAACACAGTGTTGTTTACGACATTCAGGGCCGAGTGACTCTGGCATCGATGTCCTAGTAGTACTCAACGACGGGTCGAACACGGGATACCTTGGATTCCAGGTGAAATCCAATGTCGAAGCGGTAGCTGGCGTCTACGAGAAGTTGAAAGCCCAATGGGTTTATGCGCGAGCGCGGTACGGCGACCGTCTGCTCGGGACTACTACATAGTCCTTTTCTGGGATCCGCTCACCAGAGCGACGCAAATCCGCTCTGTGGAGGCGGCATTTGCGGGAATTCCTGAGGTCAAGGTAATCGAGCCGGAATACGCGGCGACGTTCCTGACCGGACTCAAAGCGGCACAGATCGCTGCTCTGACTAGCTCTATCCTCGCCGACGATGATCCAGTCT
>DASSDL010000062.1:0-20862 GCA_035697145.1 Acidimicrobiales bacterium | reverse complement strand
CGGCACGTCTCGCCGTGCACGAGCGCAAGGCGCTGCGGCGACATGCGGCGTCGGCGAGCCGGCCACGAGCCCAGGCCCTGATCGCGCACCCTCCGATTGTCACCATGATTGCGCGCAAAGTCAACGGTGTTGCAGACTGGCCCTGTGAGCGACGGCATCCGCTGCATGGTGATGCGGGGCGGGACGTCGAAGGGCCTGTACTTCCTCGCCGACGACCTGCCGGCCGACGAGGTGGCCCGCGACCTGCTGCTGCTCGGCATCATGGGCTCGCCCGACGACCGCCAGATCGACGGCCTGGGCGGCGCCCACCCGCTGACCAGCAAGGTCGCAGTGGTGGGGCCGGGCACCGACGGCAACGGCGACGTCGACTACCACTTCCTACAGGTGGTGGTCGACCAGGCAGTGGTCACCGACCGGCAGAACTGCGGCAACCTCCTCGCCGGCGTGGCCCCCTTCGCACTCGAACGTGGCCTGGTCGAGCCCCCGCCGGGCGACATGGCGACCGTCCGCATCCGCATGCTCAACACCGGTGGCCTGGCCACGGCCACGCTGCCGCTGCGCGACGGCCGGCCCCGCTACGACGGCACCACTGCGATCTCCGGCGTGCCCGGCACCGCCGCGCCCATCCGCCTGGACTTCGACGGTGTCGCCGGTTCGTCCTGCGGCGCCCTCCTGCCGACCGGCCGCGCCGTGGACGAGGTGTGTGGCCTGGCCGTCACCCTGGTCGACAACGGCATGCCGGTCGTCGTCCTGCGCGCCGGCGACCTCGACGTCACCGGCCACGAGAGTTGCGCCGAGCTCGAGGCGAACGCGGCAGTTCGCGAGACCCTCGAGCGGGTGCGCTTGGCCGCCGGGCCGCTCATGAACCTCGGCGACGTCACGGCCACCACGGTGCCCAAGCTGACCCTGGTGTCCGCGCCACGGGCGGGCGGGGCGATCGCCACCCGCACCTTCATCCCCCACCGTTGCCACGACGCCATCGGTGTGCTCGGCGCCGTGAGCGTGGCCACCGCGGCACTGCTGCCCGAAGGGCCCGCGGCCGAGGTCGCCGTGCACGAGGGAGGAGACACCGTGTCGGTCGAGCACCCCACTGGCACGTTCGACGCCGCGGTGCAGCTCACGATGGTGGATGGCGACCCGGTGGTCGAGCGGGCGGGCATCATCCGCACGGCCCGCAAGCTCATGGACGGCATGGTCTTCGCGAGGGAGTGATGGAACGCACCATCCCGCCACCGCATCCCGACCCCCACCCGCCGCGACAGTTCCAGCCACCGGCGGCGGCGTGCGACGCCCACTGCCACGTGTTCGGGCCCGCCGACCGCTTCCCGTTCTCGCCCACCCGCAGCTACACGCCGCCCGACGCCGGCATCGACGACTTCGAGTGCCTCCAGGGGCGCCTCGGGCTGTCGCGGGCCGTGCTCGTGCAGGCGAGCTGCCATGGCACCGACAACGCCGCACTGCTGGACGCGCTCCGCCGCGGCAACGGTCGCTACGCAGGCGTGGCCATGATCGACGACGCCACCACCGACGCCGAGGTCGCCGAGCTCCACGACGCCGGTGTCCGGGGAACGAGGGTCAACTTCGTCGCCCACCTCGGAGGCGCCCCCGACCCCGGCCACGTCGAACGGACGGTCGCCCGGGTGGCACCGCGGGGCTGGCACGTCGTGCTCCACTTCGACGCCACCGACCTGCCCACCCACGCCGAGCTCCTCGATCGCCTGCCCTGCCCCTACGTGATCGACCACATGGCACGGATCGACGCCACCGCGGGGCTCGGGCAGGAGCCGTTCCGGGCGCTGTTGCGGCTGCTCGCGGACGACCGCTGCTGGGTCAAGCTCTCGGGCGCCGAGCGCCTGACCGCCGACGGAGCGCCGCCGTACGACGACGTGGTGCCCTACGCCCGGGCGCTCATCGGCGCCGCCCCCGACCGCGTGCTGTGGGGCACCGACTGGCCCCATCCCAACGTGCGGCACATGCCCGACGACGGTGACCTCGTCGACCTGCTCGCCGACTTCGCCCCCGACGAGGCGACGCGCAACAGCATCCTGGTCGACAACCCCGAACGGCTCTACGACTTCGCTTAGTCCCAGACCTCGCCGGCGACCTCGACGATGAGACGCAGCTTGGCAACCTCGTCGTCGTACGTGAGCTTGTTCCCCTCGACCGTCGAGGAGAAGCCGCATTGCGGCGACAGGCAGAGCTGATCCAGGGGTAGGTAGCGGGAGGCGTCGTCGATGCGCCGCTTCAGCACGTCCTTGGACTCGAGCGCCGGCCGCTTCGTGGTCACCAGGCCCAGCACCACCTGCTTGCCCGGGGGCACGAACCGGAGCGGCTCGAAGCCACCCGAGCGCTCGTCGTCGTACTCGAGGAAGAACCCGTCGACCGCCAGCTCCCCGAAGAGCGCCTCGGCGACGAAGTCGTAGCTCCCCTCGGCCGCCCACGACGAGCGGAAGTTCCCCCGGCACATGTGGGTGGTGACCGTCATGCCCTCCGGCTTGTCGGCCAACGCGGCGTTGATCTGCCGGATGTAGCGCAGGTGCTGGTGCTCGGCGTCGTCGCCGCGCGCCGCCAGCTGGGCACGCTGCTCGGGGTCGTTGAGGTAGGCGAGGCTGGTGTCGTCGAACTGAAGGTAGGTGCAGCCGAGGTCGGCCATCGCCGCCACCTGCTGCGCGTAGGCCGCGCTCAGGTCGTCCCAGAACGTGTCCATGTCGGGGTAGACGTCGGGGTCGAGCGCCGCCCGTCCGCCGCGGTAGTGGACCATGCTCGGCGACGGGATCGTCAGCTTGGGCGTCGCCGTCGTGGCCATCGACGCCAACGCCGTGAAGTCGGCGCCGAAGATGGGCTCGGGCAGCGAGATCCGCTCGTCTACGACCAGTGCGGGCGCCTGGAACGACAACTCGCCATGCTCGTCGCGGAACGCGACGGTCAGCTTCTCGTCGCCCGGGTGAACGCCGCCGAGCTGATAGATGAAGTCCATGTGCCACGCCGCCCGGCGGAACTCTCCGTCGGTGGCGGACTGCAGACCGACCTCCTCCTGCATCCTCACCACGTCGGCGATGGCGCGGTCCTCGATCGAGCGCCGCTCCTCGGCGCTGATGCGCCCGGCCGCGGCATCCTCCCGCGCCTGGAGCACCTCGGGTGGGCGCAGCAGGCTTCCCACATGGTCGCCGCGGAACGGTGGCGTGGTGCGCTGTGGCATGTCGGTCTCCCTGTTCACCGTCAGATGGGCAGCCCGACGTAGTTCTCCGCGAAGGACCGCTGGGCGGACTCCGAGCCGCTCAGGTAGCCGAGCTCGGCCTCCTGGATGCGCCGGTCGAAGGCGCCGCCGCCCGAGAAGCGATGCATCAGGGTTGTCAGCCACCACGAGAAGCGGACGGCCTTCCAGACGCGGGCCAGCGCCCGGTCGGAATACTCGTCGAGCCCCGTGGACGACCTTCCGTGCACCGCCTCTACGAGTGCGGCGGCCAGGTAATGGACGTCGGAGACCGCCAGGTTGAGGCCCTTGGCGCCCGTGGGCGGGACGACGTGGCCGGCGTCGCCGGCCAGGCAGAGGCGCCCGTAGCGCAGGGGCTCGGCCACGAAGCTGCGCAGCGGCGTCAGCGACTTCTCGATGGACACACCCGTCACGAGCCGGGCCGCGACCTCGCCGGGCAGCCGGCCGCGCAGTTCCACCCAGAACCGCTCGTCCGGCCAGTCGTCGAGGGCGTCCTCGATGTCGCACTGCACGTAGTAGCGGCTCAGCATCGAGTGGCGCATCGAGCAGAGTGCGAAGCCCCGCTCGCTGTGGGCGTAGATCAGCTCCTTGTCGACCGGCGGCGTCTCGGACAGGATGCCGAGCCAGCCGAAGGGATAGATCCGCTCGTAGGTGCGGAGCACCGACGGCGGTATCGCAGTGCGGCTCACGGCGTGGGAGCCGTCGCAGCCGGCCACGTGGTCGCAGTCGATGCGATGGCTCGTGCCTTCCCTGACGAAGGTCACGTACGGAGCCGTCCCGGTCACGTCGTGGGGGATGACGTCCGCGGCACAGTCGACGACCGGCACGCCCATCCCGTCGACCGCCGCGTACAGATCCTTGGTGACCTGGGTCTGGCCGTAGACCATCACACTCTTGCCGGTCAGCCCCTTGAAGTCGATCCGTATGTGACGGCCCGAGAAGCTGAGGCCGACGCCATCGTGGACCGTCCCCTCCCGGTCCATCCGGTCCCCGACGCCCGCCGCCCGCAGCGTCTCGACGGTGCCCCATTCGAGCACGCCCGCCCTCACCCGGGCCAAGACATGCTCGCGGCTCTGCCGCTCGAGGATGACCGCCTCGACGCCCCCGAGACCGAGCAACCGGGCAAGCAGGAGCCCGGCCGGGCCACCCCCGATGATCACCACTGGCACGCGGGCGGGCACGCCCGGCGGTGCGTTCACAGACTCTGCTCGAGGCGATCGAGGGTCTGCATCGTCGGCAGGCACTGCGCCACGCTCGCAGCCGGCTCTCGCCCCTCGCGCACGGCCGCGACGAACTCGCGGTCCTGGTTCTCGACGCCATCCGTCGAGACACCCACGTCGGACACGTCGATGGGTCTGTCGTAGCCGTCGACCAGGTCGTCGTAGCGGGCGATGTAGGTGCCGGTGTCGCCGATGTAGCGGAACGTGGTCCCGAATGGCCCGTCGTTGTTGAACGACAGGGCCACCGTGCACAGCGCGCCCGACGGCGCCTGCAAGCCAACCGTCAGGTCCATGGCGATGCCGAGCTCCGGATGCGGGGGCCCCTGCTGCGCCCAGGCCTTGGCCGGGATCTCGCCGGTCTGGTGGAGGAAGAGGTCAACCGTGTGGCAGGCGTGGTGCCACAGGAGGTGATCGGTCCACGAGCGAGGCTGGCCGAGCGCGTTCTTGTTCTCGCGGCGAAAGAACAACGTCGAGGCGATCAGGTGCTGGAGCGTCAGCTCGCCGGAGACGGTCCGGCGGTGGACCCACTGGTGGCTCGGGTTGAACCGGCGGGTGTGGCACACCATGGCCGTGACACCGGTGCGCCGCTGGGCGGCGACGACGGCCTCGGCGTCCACCAGGCAGTCGGCCATCGGGATCTCGATGAGGACGTGCTTGCCGGCATCCATGACCTGGATGGCCTGTGCGGCGTGGACCGGGGTGGGACTGGTGAGGATGGCGGCGTCGACCCCGGGCCCGTCGAGCATTTGCCCCAGGTCGAGCCCATGGCGCGGGATGCCGAACTCGGCTGCGAAGTTGGCGGTGCCGGTCGCGTCGCCCCCGGCGACGCCAACCACTTCGACATCGTCCATTCGGCGCAGCGCGGCCATGTGCTGGCGGGCGATCGCACCCTCACCGGCGACGACGACGCCCGTGCGCTGAGCCATGCCCCTCCTCTACGATGGCGTGTTGTGCACAATACTGTTGACGATCTGCCCCCGTCATCCGGGACCGGACCATGGTGATCGCAGCGCCCGTAGCCGACCGGCTCCGCGACGAGATCCTCCAAGGTGTCTTCCCGCCCGGCGAGCGGCTGATCGAGCTGCAGCTCACCGAGCGGTACGGCGTCGGCCGGGCGGCGATCCGCGCCGCGCTCGTCGAGCTCGACGCGGAGGGTCTCGTGCAGCGCGAAGCAAACCGGGGCGCCACCGTGCGCCGCATCAGCGTGGCCGAGGCCGTCGAGATCACCGAGGCTAGGGCCGCGCTCGAGGGCCTCATCGCCCGGCTCGCGGCCGAACGGGCCACCGACGTCGAGCGTGACCGGCTGCGAGCCCTGCTCGCCCAGATGACCGATGCCGTCGAGCAGGACGACAAGCTGGCCTACTCGAAGCTCAACCGCGACCTGCACGGATCGCTCTGCCGCATCGCCCGGCACCGGGTGGCCGACGAGCTGGTGGCCAACCTGCGGAACCGTGCCGCCCACCACCAGTTCCGATTGGCTCTGGTGCCCGGCCGTGCGGCCGAGTCGCTGACCCAGCACCGCGCGATCGTCGAGGCGGTGACCTCCGGCGACGGGCGCGCGGCCGAGGCAGCGATGCGCACCCACCTGGCGTCGGTGATCGACGTCCTGCGCCACTGGGAGGCGTTCGACACACGCGCCTGACCCCTGCGTGCCGTGCGGCCCTCAGCCCGGTAGCCGCGGGACGGCCGACTCGTCGGCCACCGCCACAGCTCGGAGCCGCGCCGCGGTGGCGTTGGTCATGATGGGCTCCACCCCGAGCTCCACCAGCAGCTCGGCGGTCGCCTCCATCTCGTGGACCCGGCGGGCCGCATGGCGCCCGGTCCCGGTGACGAGCCGGCGGATGAGCCCCTCATCGGCCGCGCTGAGCTGGCCCACGATGTTGTCCCAGGTCTCGTTCGTCAGCCCCGCCGCCTCGGCGGCCTGCATCGATTCGACCACCAGCGCCGTCAGCCCCTTGATGACGACGCTGCGCAGCAGCTTGCGGGTGGCCGCCATTCCTGGTTCGTCGCCTGCGTGCTCCACGGGCATGCCGAGCGGCCCCATGACCGCGATGAATGCCCGGGCGGATGGGCCCGAGGCTAGTGCCGGCGTGCGCAGGCCCGTCCCCTGCACCGGTGACATGAGCGCCACGTCGGTGAAGCCCAGGCCGGCCCCGGTCGCAATCGCGGCCAAACTCCGCTGGAGCCCGGCCGAGGCCGTGGACAGGTCGGCGTAGACCGCCCCGCGGGGGATGGCGTCGAGTGCCTGGGTGAGTGCTGCGGTGGCGTCGGCCGCCGCGGTGATGCCGAGCACGAGGTCGGCACCGGCCACCGCCGACTCCGGGTGGCCGTGGCGCGACACGCCGGCCGGGGTCGCCACCTCCGCGGGGTCATAGCCGTGGACCTCGACCTCCGGGAGCATCGCAAGGTCGCCCGCGATGAGCGAGCCGGCTTCGCCGAGCCCGAACACGCAGACCCGCACGGCTCCCCTCATCCGACGTACTCCACACCCAGCGCCTCGAGCGTGGCGCGCAAGCCGTAGATGTCGACGCCGAGCTCGCCCGCGGCGAGGCGGGCGCGCGTGCCGTCCTCCGTGGCCGCGCGCTCCCGCGACCGTTCGAGCGCCCATGCCGCCTCGTCGCGCGCCACCACCACGACCCCGTCGTCGTCGCCGCACACCACGTCGCCGGGGCTCACCACGACCTGCCCACCGAGGATGACCGGGACGTTCACCGAGCCGGGGCTGGCCTTCACGGTCCCCTGGCAGGACACATGCTGTGACCACACGACGAAGCCCATCTCACGCAGCTCCGCCGTGTCGCGCACACCCGCGTCGGTGACCAGCGCCCGCACCCCCCGCGCCATGAGCGAAGCGGCCAGCAGCTCGCCGAACACGCCGTGGCTCGACGGGGCGGTGCAGGTCACCACGAGCACGTCGCCCTCCTGACACACCTCTACGGCGGCGTGGATCATCAGGTTGTCGCCCGGGTGGCTCGAGACGGTGACGGCGGTGCCGGCAAGGCGCGTGCCCTGCTGGATCGGGCGGAGCTGCGGACCGGCAAACCCGCGCCGCCCGACGGCTTCGTGCACCGTGGCAGTGCCGAGCGCGCCGAGGGCGTCGACAGTGCTGCGGTCGGCGCGTTCGATGGTGCGGACGACGACGTGGCGGGCACTCATTGCTTCCCGCTCTTGCTGCTTCGCAGCGGGCCGCTCGGGCCTCGCTCGCTGCATTGCGGACGCTCGCTCATGACACGATCCCTCCCAGGCGCGGATAGACGCGGCGGGCGTTGGTCTCGAAGATCTTGCTGCGCTCGGCCTCGCCCAGCCCGGCGGCGTCGAGGTACCGGCGCGTGTCGTCGAAGTGGTGGCCGGTCTCGGGGTCGATGCCGCGCACTGCGCCGATCATCTCCGAGGCGAACAGGACGTTCTCCGTGGGGATCACCGCCAGCAGGCAGTCGACACCGGCCTGGTGGTACACGCAGGTGTCGAAGAACACGTTCCGGAGGAGAAGCTCGTCGAGGCGCGGCTTGCCCATGTCCTGCGCCAGGCCACGGAACCGGCCCCAGTGGTAGGGGACGGCGCCACCGCCGTGGGGAATGACCATCCGCAGCTCGGGGAAGTCGGCGAACACGTCGGACGTGAGCAGCTGCATGAACGCCGTCGTGTCGGCGCCGAGGTAGTGCGATCCCGTGGTGTGGAAGTGTGGGTTGCAGGCGGCACTCACGTGGACCATGGCCGGGACGTCGAGCTCGCACAATGCCTCGTACAGGGGGTACCAGTACCGGTCGCCGAGCGGTGGTCCGTCCCAGTACCCGCCGGAGGGGTCGGGGTTGACGTTGGCCCCCACGAAGCCCATCTCGTCGACGCACCGCCCGAGCTCGCGCACCGAGGGCTCGACCGGTGCGCCCGGCGACTGCGGTAGCTGGCACACCGGTGCGAAGTTCTGCGGGTACAGGTCGCAGACGCGCCGGATCAACTCGTTGCAGTGCTCGGTCCAGAACCGGCTCGTGTGGATGTTGCCGATGTGGTGGCCCATCCAGGACGCCCGCGGTGAGAACAAGGTCAGGTCGGTGCCACGCTCCCGCTGGAGCCGGAGTTGCGCGCCCTCCAGGCTCACCCGGATCTCGTCGTCCCCGATCGCGACCACTCCCTTCTCGCCGACGTGATCGGGATCGGTCGCCAGGGCCGCCTTCTGCGCCTCCCGGAACTCACCGAGCGGAGACGGGGCGGTGGTGTAGTGCCCGTGGCAATCGATGATCATCCCGTCCCCGATCACATTGTGAACAATCCTGTCAACAGGTGGATGCTACCCTGACCACCGCCCACCGAGGAGGGAGCGGCCCGTTGCCGGCACCGCGCGACTACGACGACATCCCGGGGACGATCGTGTTCGATGGCCGGCGCAGCCGGAGGGGCTACGCGCTCAACAAGTTCCTGATGTCGCTGAACCAAGCCGCCAACCGCGAGGCGTTCCAGACCGATGAACGCACATATCTCGACCGGTTCGCCTTGGACGCCGAGCAGCGGGAAGCCGTGCTGCGACGCGAATGGCTGCGACTCCTCGAGCTGGGCGGCAACGTCTACTACACCTACAAGCTGGCGGCCTGCGACGGGATGACCTTCCAGGACCTGGCCGGTGCGCAGACCGGGATGACCGGCGAGGACTTCGCGCAGATGATGCTCGATGGCGGTCGACCTCCCGAGGGGAACCGCCGCCGCGACGAGCGGGGGGCTCGCTGATGGCCCGGCTCGTCGGCGGTGTCGGCTGCTCCCACGTGCCCGCCGTGGGTGCGGCGATCGACAGGCGCAAGACCGGCGAGCCCTACTGGGCGCCCTATTTCGCCAAGCTGGAGCCGGCCCGCGCCTGGATGGCCGAGGTGCGGCCCGACGTCTGCATCGTCGTCTACAACGACCACGCCTCCGCGTTCTCGCTGGAGGTCATCCCCACGTTTGCCCTCGGGCTCGCCGACGAGTTCCGGCCCGCCGACGAGGGCTACGGCCCCCGGCCCGTGCCCGTGGTGGAGGGCCATCCGGAACTGGCCTGGCACCTGGCCGAATCGCTCATCATCGACGAGTTCGACCTCACCCTCGTCAACGAGATGCCGGTCGACCACGGGCTCACGGTGCCGTTGTCGGTCATGTTCGGCCAGCCAGCGGCGTGGCCGAGCCGGGTCATCCCGCTCTGCGTCAACGTGGTCCAGTACCCGCCGCCGACCGGTCATCGCTGCTACCGGCTCGGCCAGGCCATCCGCCGGGCGGTCGATGCCTTCGAGGGCGACGAGCGGGTGGTCGTGTTCGGCACGGGCGGCATGTCGCACCAACTGCAGGGCGAGCGGGCCGGCTTCATCAACGTCGGTTTCGACACCAGGTTCCTCGACGGGCTGGTGGCCGACCCCGAGACCGTCGCCGGCATCCCCCATGTCGAGTACCTGCGCGAGGCGGGCTCCGAGGGCATCGAGCTCGTGATGTGGCTCGTCATGCGCGGTGCCTTGGGCCCGGGCGTGCGCGAGGTGTACCGGGCCACGCATGTGCCCACCTCGAACACCCACAACGGGCTGCTCATCCTCGAGGAGGTCTAGGAGGCCCAGCGGATAGGGCGTTCCGCAGGCACCCGCGTGGGAATTTGTTGCCGGGTCGCAGCTCAACAGCTGGGCCTCCCAGCAGCGCTGACCACCGAGAGCCAGGATGGCGTGCCTATCCGCGCACGTTCTAGGGCCTGCGGGCGGCAGCCATCAGGCCGACGATGGTGGCGGGATCGGTGGCGACGTCGGCGCCCATCTCGCGGTAGAGGGCGGCGATGTTGGCGACCAGCCGCTCGGGTTCCCGCAGGTCGCGGTACGGGCCGAGGTCGACGTCCTGCGCGGCCTCGAGCGGGCTCATGCCGCTGTCGTGGCAGGCGCGAGCCTCGGCGGTGAGGTGCTCGAAGTAGCCCTTGAGGTGGGCGACCGTTTCGAGGGTGGTCACCGGGCCATGGCCGGGCACGACGGTGGTCACCCCCTCGAGGCCGAGGAGCCGATCACAGGCGGCGATCCAATTGGCGACCGGTCCGGCCCACACGATGGGGTGGCCGCCGTGGAAGACGATGTCGCCCGCGAACACCACGCCGGCGTCGGGTACGTGGACGATCACGTCACCTTCGGTGTGGGCGGGGCCGACCTCGATGAGGTGCACGGGTCGACCGCCGATCGACAGCTCGAGCTCACCGGTGAACGTTCGATTGGGCGCGGCAAGTTCGATGTCGTCGAAGTTGAAGCCGCCGAAGATGTCGAGGAGGAACGCACCGGGTTCGCCCATGTCGGGCGCGGCCTGCATGAGACCGGCGAGTGCCGCGGGCGGTAGCGCGGCCATCTCGGCCGCGCACGCCTGCGAGGCAACGATTTCGGCTCCGGCGAGCAGAGCGTTGCCATAGCAATGGTCACCGTTGGCGTGCGTGTTGACGACGCTGGCGATCCGCTCAGCGGCGGGGGTCGTCTCCCGCAAGGCTGAGAGCATTTCGCCGGTCAGGTCGAGATCGAACAGCGTGTCCACCAGCAGCGAGCTGACACCGTCGTCGCTGGCGACCAGCCCGGCGTTGGACCTTCCCCACCCGCCGTCGGGTTGGAGGTAGGCCCAGACCCCGTTCGCGATCTGGTGGGCTCCCGTGGAGTAGGGCACGTCGGCCGCCGAGGGCACCCCACCATGTTGCAACGGCCGGGCCGGCGGCCACCAGTACCGCCCGCGGACGCCTCGTCGAGCTGGTGGCGGGGAGTACCATCGGGCCTCGAGGGCGTGAGTGCAGAGAAGCGTCCGGGGCGGCGGCGAGCCCCCCCTGCGCTCGGCGACGCTCGTGGAGGCGGACATGAACATGCGCATCACGCGAACGGTGCCAGCCACCGGACAACTGGACGTCGAGCATGCCAGGCCCTGGGCGTGGCTCAGCGCCACCGGCCCGTTCTCGGCAATGAACGCGCCGGGCACGCCGGCGAGCTTCGTCTTCGAGCAGATCAGCGATAAGAACTTCCGCATCCCCGAGGGCCTCGGCTTCCAGTACAACCCCGCGGGCGGCGAGGCGATCGCCGTTACACGTGAGACCCTGCCTTCCACCGACTTCGCCTCGATCCCCCGCTACATGTCGTGGTTCGTGAGCCGCTACGGCCGCCACACGCCGGCCGCGCTCGTGCACGACCAGCTGGTCACCGACGGCATGGACTTCGAGGCGCGGAAGGGAGCCGACCGGGTGTTCCTCCAGATGCTGGACGATCTCGACGTGCCCCCCGTGCAGAGCCGAGTCATGTGGACGGCCGTCACTCTCGCGACCCGTTCTCGTGGACCGTGGACCGTCAAGGCGGGGATGTTCCTGTGGGCCGCGCTCGCGGCCGCCGGCATCGGAGCGCTGGTTTGGGGGCTGGCGACGCTCACCCTCTGGCTGATCCTTGCCGTGCTCGCCGCCCCCGCCGTGGCGGCCCTGCTGTGGGGCGGCCAGCGCTCGGCAGGGCTCATCGCGGGCTATGCCCTGCCGGTCATCGCCGTGCCGGCGCTCGTCTCCCTCGCGGGCTACTGGATCTACTGGGTCATCGAGAAGGGCGTGAAGCTCATCCGGCAACGGAAGCCGGAGAACCGGGGAGAGCCGCTCCCCGATCCTGTCGGCTACCAGGGTCGCTAGCGGGGGGATGGGCACGCACCGGGTGTTCGAAGACGGCACAGAGGCCGGCGCCGTCAGCCACTTCGTGCGTGCCGGCTGGGTGCACGTCCGGCCTCCCGATGGTGACGCGTGGGCCCGCCGCCTTCAGGCGTGGGCCGGCGAGGTGGCCGTGTGGCCCGATGGCGGCGGGTGGCTGCATCACCGCGAGCTGACCGACGCCGGCCCGGCACTGTGTCGCACCGAGAACCTCGTGCCGCACCACGAGGGCCTGCGGTCGGTGCTGTGCTCCGGGACGCTGGTCGATGTCGCCGGAGCGCTGCTGGGCGAGCCCGCCGTGCTGTACAAGGACAAGCTGAACTACAAGCTTCCCGGCGGCGCCGGCTACGCCGCGCACCAGGACTCGCCGGCGTACCGCTTCGTCGACGTGCACGTTTCGTGCATGGTCGCCATCGATGACGCCGGCGAGGCGAACGGCTGCCTCGAGGTGGTGTCCGGCGCCCACGACCGGTTGTGGCCCACCGACGATGCCGGGTGCATCCGGGCGGAGGTCGTGGACTCGATGGCGTGGGAGCCGGTGCCGGTGCGCGCGGGCGATGCTCTGTGGTTTCACTCCCGCACGCCGCACCGCAGCGGTCCCAACTCGTCGGCCGGCCCCCGGCGGGCCCTGTACCCGACCTACAACGCTCGCTCCGAAGGCGACCTGCGGGAGGACTACTACCGGCAGAGGGCGGCCGAGCTCGCCTCCGCCTCCCCCGCCGGGGATCGGGTGGCGGTGTCGCTGATCGGTGATTTCCAGGGGCGGCCGGTCCGGTGACGACCCTGGACGAGGTGCTCGAGCTCTACGACCGCTGGGGGGCGGAGCGCTACGACGAGGAGATCGGCCAACTCGACCACGCCCTGCAAACGGCGGCGCTGGCGGCCTCGGCCGGCTCCGCCGATGCCCTCGTGGCTGCGGCGCTGCTGCACGACGCCGGCCATCTGCTGGCGCTGCGCAGCGGGCCGGCCGGGCCCCACGAGCGCACCGCGCCCCCGTTCCTGGCAGCTCTGTTCCCGGTGTCGGTGACGGTCCCGATCGCCCTGCACGTGGCGGCCAAGCGGTACCTGTGCGCCGTCGAGCCTGACTACCACGCCGGCCTGTCCGCCGCGTCGCAGCGCAGCCTTCGCCGCCAGGGCGGACCGATGTCGGCTGGCGAGGTGGCGACGTTCGAGACCACCACCGCATGGGTCGACGCCGTCGCGCTGCGACGCTGGGACGACGCCGGCAAGGTCGAGGGTGCGGCGGTGCCGGACCTCCCCAGCTACGAACCGCTCCTGCGGTCATTGGCGTGCTCCGGGTCCTGACCCTCAACATCTGGAACATCTCGGGCCATTGGCGATCCCGGCGGGAGGCGATCGTGGCCGTGCTCCGCCGCTTGGCACCGGACGTCGTGTGCCTGCAAGAGGTGGTGGCGAACGAGCGGGGCAACCAGGCCGAATGGGTGGCCGCCGAGCTCGGCGCCTGGTCGGTGGCCTACGCCGGCGAGCCGGTGGCCGGCGGGGCCGCCCTGTTCGGCAACGCCGTTCTCAGCCGCTGGCCGATCGAGGCCAACTCGAGCACCCAACTGCCCTACGTGCCGGACGAGCGGGAGGTGCAGCGGGTCGTGGTTCACGCCCGCACCGGCGGCGCCGACGTGTTCTCGACGCACCTGGCCTGGCAACTCCACGACGCCGCCCTGCGGGAGCGCCAGGTGCGGGCGCTGGTTCGGTTCGTGTCCGAGCGCACCGACCCGGCGCTCCCCGTCGGGCCGGTCGTGGCCGGCGACTTCAATGCCGAACCCGACTCGAGCGCCGTCCGGTACCTCTCCGGGCTGGCCTCACTCGACGGCGCCAGCACCTACGTCCAGGACGCCTGGCGGCTGGCCGGCGACAGCGGGCCCGGGATCACGTGGTCGAACCGCAACCCCCACGCCGCCCTCGATCAGGAGCCCGACCGGCGCCTCGACTACATCTTCAGCGGCTTTCACGGCCCGGGCGGCGGGGGACGCCCGGTCGAGTGCCGGGTGGTTGCCGACGAACCGGCGGACGGCGTCTGGCCCTCCGACCACTTCGGGGTCCTCGCAGTGCTCCAGAGTTGACTCGGACTGAGCAGGTCAGGCGGCCGTCGACGTGCAGGCGCCCGATCCGACTAGTCGAGGAGAAGCGAGGTATAGAACAGGCAGTCACGACGGGCCTGCTGAACCGTCGTGGTCATCATGACCGGCATCATGTCGGCGACGACGATCACGCGTCCGTCTGGCGTGGCGCGGAACAGCTGGTCGGTGACGTCCCTCCCGGCCATGTCGCTGGCGAAGAGCGGCATCGCCGCGCCCGGGTCGATGTGGCCGACCGTGTGCATCGCGGGGAGCACCTGGAAGTTGTAGGCGTCCAGCCCCGGGAGGATCACGAAGTCGGTCTCGCCGTCGACGGCAGCTCCGAACGAGAACGCGACTTCAGGACGCACGGTCACACGATCGACGATCTCTACCATGTGCAGAGGCTTTGCCCGCTCCTCGTTGGGGGGCGCGGCAAACGCCTCCGCCGCGAGGAAGCGGTGGATCACCGCGGAGGCGTACGCAGTCCCCTCCGGCAGGTGCGGCAGCCCGCATTCCACCGACACGGTCGGACAGGCGGTCGCCAGTGCCTCCATCAGCGTGTGGGCGCGCAGCCTCCAGTGGAGCATGGTGTCGGCGCACAGGGACGCGAGCAGGAGTCCCTCCGGGCTCAGCTGCGTCAGGATCGCGTAGCAGGGGTTCCTGCCACTGTTGTTGTGCAGGTCGATGGCGGCCTCGAGGTCCGCCGACCGCAGTTCCTCGAGAATCGCCGCGGCGCGCCGGCGCATCCGGGTGGTTGCGGGACCCACGTCCCAGACCCGGTTGAAGTCCTCCTGGTCGTCGAGGTGACGGTGGGCGTAGAGGCCGCCCTGGATCGCGGCGCGGACGTTGCCGATCAGCACCCACAGGTCGAACGGGAATCGGTCCCCGCGTCGCAGGAGCTCGACCACCGCCTGGAATCCCGACGGCTCGTTGCCGTGCATGAGGCATGCGATCAACCGTCCCCTGGGCGCGTCGGCGGTGCTCGCGGCCGGGATCCGGATGAGCGCCGGCTTGTCCGCCAACGCGGCGAGGACGTCCTCGTCCGAGCCTTCCAAGAGCGCCTTGACGTCCTCGTAGCCGTCGAAGCGGTGATACAGCCCAGCCATGTGCCGACAAGCTATCCGCTGCCGGGACCCCGGCAGCTACACGTCAGCCACCGACGGGCCAGGTGTGGACGGGCGTGCTGGCGTACGAGCGTTGCCGATAGATCCGGACCAGCTCCCGGGCGGCAGCGTCGCGGCTGAGCTTGCGGTCGTGGACCAGCTCGTGCCAGGTGGCGATCTGCCAGCCGGCACCGTTCAGGCCGGACAGGGTGCGCTCCGCGATGATGCCCAGGTAGTAGTCGACGTCACCCGCGTCGACACCCCAGTCGACCAGCCCATCCCGGGCGATGGGCAGAAGATGCCGCAGGATCACCTCGGACACCGGGACCTGCGCGCCGATGCGCGGCCAGTACAGCCGGGCGCCCAGCCCATCACGCGCCGCCGTGTAGAAGTTCTCGGCGGCCGCCGCGAAGCTCATCTGCTCCCAGATGTGGGGCCGCGGGCGTGAGGCGAGGCCATGGAGCAGCCCGTAGCAGAAGGCGGCGTTGGCGACCGCGTCCGGAACCGACGGTCCCGCCGGCAGGACGCGGTTCTCGATCCTCATGTGGGGGCGGCCGCGCACGACCTCGTACACCGGACGGTTCCACCGATAGATCGTTCCGTTGTGCAGCGTCAGCTCGGGCAGCGTCGGCACGTGTCCCGCCTCGATCATGGCGCCCGGGTCCTCTTCGTCGCACACGGGCAGCAGGGCCGGGAAGTAGCGGACGTTCTCGTCGAACAGGTCCCAGAGACCCTCGCCCTCGTCGAGCCATTTTTCGCCGAACCACACCCGCGGTCGCACCCCCTGCTGCACCAGCTCCTCGGTGCGGGTGTCGATGGCCTGCTCGAACAGCGTTATTCGGGTCTCGTGATGAAGCTGCTTGCCGAGGAAGAACGGCGAGTTCGCCGCGACCGCCACGAGGGGGGCGGACAACACCTGGGCGGCGTTCCAGTACAGGCCGAAGTCGTGCGGGTCGACCTGCAGGTGCAGCTGCATCGAGGTACAGGCGGCCTCGAACAGGATCGATTTGGACTTGGCCTCGAGCACCTCGATGCCCTCGATCTTGATCAGGATGTCCTCGCCGCGGGCGTTGAGGATCATGTCGTTGAGCGCCTTGTAGCGCTCGTTGGCGGACATGGAGTCCTCGTCGACATCGAGGGCTTTGAGCGTCGGCAGGATCCCGATGATCATCACCTGCGCGTCGAGGCCTTCGGCGACGTCGTGTGCGTGGTTGAGCGAGCGGCGCAACTCGGTGTCGATCGTGTCGAAGACGTGGCCGGTCAGCAGTCGCGGCTTGACGTCGAACTCGATGGTGAACTGCGCCACCTCCGTCTGGAAGTCGGCCGACGCCATGCGCTCGAGCAGTTGGGCGTTGATCGGCACCGGCGACCCCTCGGGGTTCGTGATGTAGACCTCCATCTCGATGCCGCAGGTCCGTCGGCCGGTCTCGAAGCTGCCGCCGTCGACGAGCGTGCGGAGCGCCGCGAGGTTCGCTTTCACCTTCTCGCGGAACCGAAGCCGGTCGTCGCGGGTGAACTCGGTCGTCTCGATGTCCCGACCCATGGGTCGGCCCTCCCCGACGCTGCAGGTCAGGACAGTCTACGGATCTTGGTGCGGCCTCGACTCGGACGTCGGCGTGCCGTGCTCGCAGGGATTCACCGATGAGTTCTCGGTGGCGGCATCGTCAAACCCGGCGTGATGGCGGATCAGCCCGAAATTTCTCCGCAGTCCCCTTCTTCGAACTCGGTCCTGCAGCTACGGCTCGTGGTCGAAGCCCATGACTTCGACGAGGCCGTGTCCTTCTACCGCGACGTGCTCGGGCTGCCCGAGGAGGCCGCGTTCGAGGGCAGCGGGAGCGAGCGCGTCGTCATCCTGCAGGTCGGACGGGCAACGCTGGAGCTCGCGAACCCAGCCCAGCATCGGATGATCGACGACGTCGAGGTGGGCCGCCAGGTCGCGCCGAGGTTCCGGGTGGCGTTCGAGGTCGCCGATTCCCGCCGAGCGACCGCCGACCTGGTCGCTGCCGGCGCAACCCTCGTGGCTCCTCCCGTGGAGACGCCGTGGCGCTCTCTCAACTCCCGCCTCGACGCCCCGGCCGGCCTGCACATCACGCTGTTCCAGGAACTGGGACCGTCCGCGGAGTGAGACGCCCGATCACCCGGCGCCCTCGATCGTCTCGGCCGTCAGCGATGAAAGGTCGGGAAGGACGAGATTGGCCAGCCGGAGAGCGTCGGCAGACGGAGGGAAGTTTGCGTTCGGCACCGCAATCACCGTCATCATCGCCGCCGCCGCAGCGCGTATCCCGTTCGTCGAGTCTTCGACCGCCACGCAACGCGGGGTCGCGGCGCCCAGACGGGCCGCGGCCGCTACGTACACATCGGGCGCAGGCTTACCCCGCTCCACCTCCTCCGACGACACCGTGACCGCGAACGAAGCGCGCAAGCCGCTCGCGTCGAGGAACCGGTCGATGATCGTCCGATTGGACGACGACGCCAGCCCGAGTGGCCACCTGTGGGCGAGCCGCTCCACTGCCTCGCGCGCGCCGGGCAGGAGCGGCAGCCGCTCGCTATATCGCCCGTCGACGAAGTTCGCGACCTCCTGTGAGATCCGTTCCGCCGGAAGCGGTACACCAAGCTTGTCGTGCATGTACGCCGACCACTCGTGTGAGCTCATGCCCATCATGTCGCGCGTGGCCGTCAACAGCCACGTGCCGCCGTGCCTGGCGACAAGGTCGCGTCGCGCTTCGTCCCAGATCGGCTCGGAATCGACGAGGACGCCGTCCAGATCGAAGACCACCGCCTCAACGCCGTGAGGTGAAAGATCCGGCGACACGTTCTTGGCGGATGATCCGACCTCCAGCCGACGAACCTCAGCCCTCGGGGTAGTAGACGAACAACTCGCCGCCGGTGTCAGTCGATGGCGTGTGGCTCGTCCCGGCGGCGAGGTGCAGGAACGTCCCTGGCCCGTGGACGGAGCCCTCACCGGTGAGGCCGTGGAAGATGCCGCTGGCGACGTACAGGTCCTCGGGGCCCGGCTCGTGGACGTCGACCCCCGGCCACTGCGAGCCGGCAGGAAAGCGGACCAGCAGGGCACGGCGGGCCGTGGGCTCGGGGCCGGACCGATAGAGGCGGTGGACCACGACGCCGTTGCCGACCTCGCTCCGCTCGGCCTCGCTCACGTGGGTCTCGACGAAGGAGTCCGGTGTCACCCCGCCATGTTCGCTCCGGTACGGACCTTCGGACAACGCAAATGACGAGGATCTCTCGTTCGTCGGCCTACGGCGCAGGGCCCCGTTGCGCTGGAGCTGGAACACGGCTCGCGTGGTGCCGAGGCGAGCGCCGAGCCATGATCTGTGCCCATGCGGCTCATCCTGTTCGGAGCGCCTGGTGCGGGGAAGGGCACTCAGGCGGCGGCGCTCGCCGAGCACTTCGGGGTGCCGCACATCTCGAGCGGGGAGCTGCTCCGGCACCACATCGCCACGGGAACGGAGCTGGGACACAAGGTCGCCCGCTATCTCGAGCGGGGTGAGCTGGCTCCAGACGATCTGGTCAGGGCGGTTGTGGACGAGGCACTCGCTGGCGCCGGGCCCGGTTACATCCTCGACGGCTTTCCGCGCACCCTGTCGCAGGCCCGGGAGGCGGAGGCGCGCCACGGCACCGGGCTCGCTGACGCGGTGGTCTTGCTCGAGTTGCCCGACGACGTGGCCCGGCATCGCATCGCAGAGCGCACGGCCGCCGGACGATCGGACGACCGTGACCGCGAGGCGGTCGAGCGGCGCCTACGCACGTTCCACGCCGAGACGGACCCGGTGGTCGGCTACTACCGGGATCGCGGCCTTCTCGTGACCGTCGACGCCGCCCAACCGCCTGACGCGGTGACGGCCACCATCCTGGCCGCGCTCTCCTGATCAGCCCGGGCGCCGTTGGCGCAGCATGCTGCGGTAGCGGGTGTTCTCGGCCATGACGCGGCGGTTGAACGCCCGGATCAGTCCGTCGCGCTCCTTGGCCATCTCGTCGGCCGTGATCTCGGAACGGCTGAAGCGCTGGTAGGACTCCTCGAGCCGCCGGTCGAGCTCGGCCTCGGCCACGCGCAGCTTCTCCAGGGTGCCCCTTCTCCGGCGGCGTGACCGCGGCGGCGACCCTGCCAGCGACGAGCTGACGTGGGGCGTGTCGTCGAGCCGGTTCCGGCCGATCTCGCCCTGGGGAACGACCGCCTCGGCTCGAACGAACTGGTCCGCCGCCTTGTTGACCCCGACGCGGACAATTCTCGGCGGCTCGACGCAGCGGCGCTGGCACTCATCCGCAGTGCAGTAGTCGTAGCCGAGCTCAACGCGGCGCGGATCTACGGGTGTTCCACAGATACGGCACTCCAATGACGGCAACCCCTTCGACAACGCTCAGCGGCAGAACGAATCAGGCTACCGGCTCCATCATGAAAGGCGCGGCAGGGTCGTGCTCGTCCGGACAGGCCCGGCTGACCACGCGAGCGCGTGACAGTGGGAGGCCTTCCTTGGGTTCGTGCAACTCCGGCATATTGGAGACCTAGCCCAACACCCAACCCCCCCGGATGCGAACTACTGAGGAGGAGCACCAACCGATGGACGTTGCGACTTTGACAGGCCTTCTGCGGGAGGCGGAGGAGCATCACGGCCCCTACGAAGCAACCGCGCCTAAGCACCACTGGTCTGGGTGGTACGCCGCCTACATCAGCGCCCGCCAGCAAGGGCGCACTCCAGAGGAGGCATCTGAGGATGCCGCGCTCTACATGGAGGGAAGGCAGTCCGAGCAGGGAGGGTCCTCATGAGCAGCGACTACGACGTGATCGTGCTCGGCGCCGGATCGCCGGGCGAGCACTGCGCCGGCGCGCTGGCCGAAGGTGGCCTGCGGGTCGCGGTCGTCGAGCGCGAGCTGGTCGGCGGCGAGTGCTCCTACTGGGCATGCATCCCGTCCAAGGCGCTGCTGCGGCAGGGCGAGGCCGTTCAGGCCGCGCGCGACGCGGGGGCGACCGCCGAGGTCGACGTCGAGGCGGCGCTGGCCTGGCGCGACTTCATGGTCTCCGACTACTCCGACGCCGGGCAAGAGCGCTGGCTCGCCGAGAACGGCATCGACCTGCTGCGCGGCACCGGCCGGCTCGCCGGCCCTTGCGCCGTGGAGGTCGACGGCGTGCGCTCCACGACCGAGCACGTCGTGCTCGCCAACGGCGCCGACCCGATCATCCCGCCCATCCGGGGCCTGCGCGAGCTCGACGGCGTCTGGACGAACCGTGAGGCGACCGGCATGAAGGCCGTGCCGCGCCGGCTGCTCGTGCTCGGAGGCGGGCCGGTCGGGGTCGAGATGTCGCAGGCCGTCCGCCGTCTCGGCGGCGAGACGGTGCTCATCCACCGTTCCGAGCACCTGCTCCCCCGCGAGGCCGCGCCGCTCGGCGAGGCGCTCGGCGAGGCACTTCGGCGCGACGGTATCGAGCTCGAGCTCGGCGCCAACGTGACGGCCGCGCGGCGCGACGGCGACGACTACGTCCTGGAGTTGGACGACGGCCGCGAGCTGCGTGGCGACCGTCTGCACGTCGCCACCGGCCGGCGCCCGCGCGTGAACGGGAGCGGGCTCGAGACGCTCCGCATGGTCCCCGACGCCCGCG
>DASSDL010000061.1:0-5277 GCA_035697145.1 Acidimicrobiales bacterium | reverse complement strand
GAGAGAGGATGAGGCCGCTCGAGATGATCGCACCGACACACCCCCTCCATCGCTTCGCCGAGCTCACGGTCCACCTCGCGGCCGAGAACGCAGACCGGGGCCAGCTGCCGTTCGCCGCCGTCGTCGTCGACGGGGGCGGCGTGGTCGCCACCGGCGTCAACACCGCGCTGGCGGACCGCGATCCCACGGCCCACGCCGAGGCGGCTGCGGTGCGCGCCGCGTGCCGCACGCGGGGGGCGCTCTCCCTGCTGGGAGCCACGCTGGTGTCGAGCTGCGAGCCGTGCGCCATGTGCCACGTCGCCGCGCTGGTGGCCGGCGTCGACCGCATCGCCTACGCCGCGCCTAAGGAGCTGGTGCCCGACCTGGGCGTCCCCTGGCCCGCGGTGGTGGCGGAGCTGGGCCCGGTCGTGCGGTCGGCCGCGGGGACCCCCGTCGAGCACGTCCCCGTCGCCGGCTCCGACGAGCCCTTCGCCCGCTTCCTCGACGGAGCCGCAGGGTGAGGCTCGGCGTCAACATCCTCAACTTCGGTCCGGACGCCGAGCCTGCGCTCCTACGGGGCTGGGCCCGGTTCGCCGAGCAGGCCGGCTTCGCCATCGGCATGATCTCCGATCACGTGGCGCTCACCCCCGACGTCGCCGCCATGTACCCGGCGCCGTTCTACGACCCCTTCGCCACGCTGGCGTGGCTGGCCGGGCAGACCGAGAGCATCGAGCTCGGCACCTCGGTCGTGATCCTGCCCTACCGGAGCCCGCTCCTCGTCGCCCGCATGGCGGCGGCCATCGACCAGTTCAGCGGCGGCCGGTTCGTGCTCGGCGTCGGCGTGGGTTGGTCCGAGCGTGAGTTCGCCGCTGTCGGGGTCCCGTATGCGGAGCGGGGCGAGCGCACCTCGGAGCACCTGGCCGCGATCCTTCGGCTGTGGACGGCCGACGTCGCGTCGCTGGAGGGGAGGTTCACGTCGTTCACCGACGTGCACACCGGGCCCCGCCCCGCCCGCCGGCCGCACCCGCCCGTCTGGATCGGCGGTTCCAGTGCCGCCGGCATCGCACGCGCCGCCCGGTTCGCCGACGCCTGGCACCCCATCGACCCAAGGGTCGGCTGGCTCCGTGACCGTGGGCTGCCGCTGCTGCGGGAGGCGGCTGCCGCCGAGGGGCGGCCACTGCCCGCGCTGTGTCCCCGCATCAACCTCGACATCGGCGGCACCGCCGCCGGGGACGGCGACGACCGCCCGACCGGTGTGGGGACCCTCGCCCAGGTGCTCGGCGACCTCGATGCGCTGGCCGAGCTCGGGGCCGACTACGTGGTCCTCGACACCTACCAGGGTCGTCCCGACCAGCGCCGCCCCGCCCGTGAAGACTGGCGGATGCTGGAGACCATCGCCGAGCGCTACGTCGCCGGCTGACGGTGAGCACCCGGCGGGCGCCCGCGACCAGACTGGCGGCATGCTCCCGCCGGTCCGCCACCTGCCGCGCGCCAAGGACCTTGCCGACGGCCGAACCCCGTCACGCACCGGCACCTAGGTGATGGGCGCGGTGGCGCTCGGATGGCGGGTTCCAATGAGCCGGAGTGGCCGCTCCGAACCAGGTCGCAAGTGCTCGAGGCAGCTCTGGGTCCATGAGGTCTCCTGTCCAGGCGACATGTCCGTCGGGTCGGATCACCACGGCCGGGGGCGCAGCGACCTCGCCAAGGACCGGGAGCTCGCACACGCCATCGTGCCTGGCGTCGACCAACCGGACTCGATTCGCCCAAGGAGAAGTGTCAAAACCGTCGGGTTCACCGAGGTTGAGGAGCACGGGCCGGGCGTCGTGCAGCAGGGTGAAGACGCGCGTGGGACCGTCAGCGGTGTGCAAGTCGAGGTCGGGCATGCGCCGCCCGAGCAGCGAGTGTCCCTGTCCGAGGTCGTAGTGGACGTCGAGACCGGAGAGCATCGCGGCGATGCGCCGGCGCGGCTCGTCCATGCTCAGCAGCTCGGTCATGGTGTCGCGGAGGGCTTGGTGGCGGTCGTCGGAGCCGCTGAGCGCGACTTGCGCCATGGTGTTGTGCAACACCCGGGCACCGACCGGGTGCCGTTCGGCGTGGTAGGTGTCCAGGAGGCTCTCGGGTGATGTCGTGTTGACCACCTGGGCCAGCTTCCACCCCAGGTTCACGGCATCCTGCACGCCGGTGTTGAGGCCCTGGCCGCCCTGCGGGGGATGCACGTGTGCGGCGTCACCGGCCAGAAGTACACGGCCGTGGCGGTAGGACGCCGCCTGCCGGGTCATGTCGGTGAAACGGGAGATCCAGGTAGGGCTGTGCACCCCGTAGTCCGTCCCGTAGGCGACGATGAGCGCCTCGGTGAGATCCTGCAGGGTGGGCTCGCTGATGTGGTCGACGTGCTGCTCGGTCAGAACGACCCGGAACGGCCCTCCGCCCTCCACCCGGTTGACGGGACCGATGCCACCACCCTCGCGGCGCATGCCGAGCTGCGGCTCCTCGTCCATCTCGACCTCGGCGATCAGCCAGCTGGTTGTCGCATCCCATCCGACGAAGTCGATGCCGGCCGCCTTCCGGACCACACTGCGTCCTCCATCGCACCCGACGAGGTAGTCCGCCCGGAGCGACTGGCCGTCGGCCAGCTCGACGTCGACGCCGGTGTCGTCCTGAGCGAAGCCCGTCACTTCACGCTCGCGATGGATCGGCACCGCCAGCTCGCTGACCCAGGCGGCCAGGATGCGCTCGAAGTCGCTCTGCCACAGCGCGAGCCCGTAGTTGTGGCGGGTGGGGAAGTCGCTGATGTCCAACGGGATCCCGACGAACCCCTGGATCTGCATCGCCTGCCCCTCCGCGAGGAACCGATCGGCGATGCCACGCTGATCGAGCACCTCGATGGTGCGGGAGTGAAGCCCGCCGGATCGCGATCCGTCGACATCCTGATTGGCGCGTCGTTCGACGATGACGACGTCGATCCCCGCCAACGCCAGCTCGCCCGCCAACATCAGCCCGGTCGGGCCGCCTCCTGCGATCACCACCGCGTGCTCGGTCATCGCCGCTCCCCGGCGAACGCTGCACCGGACAGGGACCGCCACCTCGCGCAGAGCGACCGCGCGCCAGCGCCGGTCGCCCGCATCCTCCCCGCCAACTCCTCGACCGGTTCAGCGCTCCCGCTCGACCCATCTGCCGAAGGCAACACACGCATTCCACAACTCCTGGCTTCATAGGTTCTGGGCCGTGATCGGCTCGGCGAACGAGTCATGGTCAGCACGTTTGGGTCGCTTGCCGCAAGCCCCCTCCCTCGCGCTAAGTTGCTGATGGCGGCGAAAGTTCACGCTCGACGATGCGGGCAAGCTGACCGGTCCCTACCTCGGCAACGCCGAGTGACGAAGCGGCGAAGGCGCTGCTCAGCTTCCGGTTGCGCGTCGTGTGGCCGGCGGCAGAATCGCGCGGTGCAGTTCAGTCCTGACCTTCGCGATCGGGTGGCGGACGGAACCATCACGGTGTCGTACCGCCTGTGGTCGAGGCCGAAGGTAAGGGTCGGCGGCGTCTACCGGAGCGGATCCGTGGCGATCGAGATCGACGACATCGAGCTGCTCCCGTTCTCGTCGATCACCGACGAGGACCTTGCTCGGACCGGAGAGAACGACGTCGAGGCCCTTCGTCGCCGCGCTGCACACGCGGGTCCGATCGGCAATGACACCTTGCTCTACCGCGTCGAGTTCCATGTCGCGCGCCAGCCGGACGACGACGACAGGTGACCCCAATCGCCGGGTGAGCGCAGAGCCTTGGCTGGTTCGCCGATCACAAGGAGGACTGGCCTACGACCACCAACACGCGCGCTCATCATGGCCGCCCTCGACGCCGGTGTCCCGCTCCCCGACGTGGAACTCGCCGCCCGCCACGCCGACCCCCGAACCACCACGATCTACGACCACCGCCGCCAAAACTTCGACCGCCACGCCGCCTACGCGGGCCGCAAGACGCAGAACTCGTTGCTGTCGGGATCGGCCATGACGACCCAGTCGACGTCGCCCTGGCCGATGTCGACCCGGGTCGCGCCGAGCGCCACGAGACGGTCGACCTCGGCGTCCTGTTCGGCTTGGTCGAGCGGCGCGACCTCGAGGTACAGCCGGTTCTTGCCGAGCTTCGGGGGCAGTGGCGGACCACCCCAGGTGATCAACGGCCCGGTGCCGTCGGGAGCACGGATCGCTGTCTCGTCGTCCTGATCCCAAACCAACGGCCAGGCGAGCGCGGCGCTCCAGAAGTACCCGACCTCCCTCGTCCCGTCACAGGTGATCGAACCCAGACGCCCGCAGTCCGCGAGGAACGAGTTGCCCGGCTCGATCACGCAGAACTCGTTGCCCTCGGGATCAGCCAGCACGACATGGCCCTCGTCGGGTCGCTGCCCGATGTCGATGTGGCGCGCGCCGAGCTCGACGAGCCTGGCCACCGAATCCCGCTGGTCGTCCAGGGACGTGCTCGTCAGATCGATGTGGAGCCGGTTCGGGCCGACCCTCGGCTCCGGGAACGGCATGAAGTCCATCCGGAACCTCGTGCCGTCGGTCGGCACGAGACGGATCTCCTCAGCGGTCTCGTCAGCGACCTCCCAGCGCAGTGCCTCAGCCCAGAACCGCGCGAGACCGAGCGGATCGTTCGCATCGACGCAGAGCGCAACGAGCCGAAGAGACATCCCGCTCCCCAGCATCGCAGCCCCGGGCGACGACGATCTCCCGACATTTGTCGACGCCGAACTTTCGACGAGATCGACCACACGGCCCTCATTCCCGAGTCTCCTTGCGGCAGTTTCGTTGCAGCGTCTGTTTCACGCTGGCCCGGTGCCACGGGCCGCTTCGTTTGTCGGTTTTGGTCACCTGAGACCCCGAGTCGCCTGCACCGCCGCGTCATGGTGCGTGCCGTCCCGCACGCTGCATCTGCACCTGCACTGGGCCGGACAGCCGTCCATCGCCGCCCACCTGGTCGCCGTGGCCTCCGGGCAGACCTTCTTGGCCCATTGACAAACACTACTTTTACGTAAAGACTGGTTTTGTCATGAGAGACGTCGTCTACCTCGATCAGCTCGAGCAGGCCGAGGCCCTGCTCAAGCCCCAGCGGATCGAAGTCCTGCGGCAGCTCGCCGAGCCCCGCTCGTGCACCGAGGTGGCGGCTGAGCTCGACCAGACCCCACAGCGGGTCTACTACCACGTCAAGCGCCTGCTCGACGCCAGCCTCGTGGGCAAGGTCAGCGAACGCCGGGTGCGCGGCATCCACGAGGGCATCTATCAGGCGACCGGCCGGTCCTACTGGCTG
>DASSDL010000060.1:0-19406 GCA_035697145.1 Acidimicrobiales bacterium | reverse complement strand
GCCCCTGACGGCACCGTGGACAGGGCGGCCGACGACCTCGCCTTCCCCAACGGCGCGGTCATCACGCCCGACGGGTCGACGCTGATCGTCGGCGAGACCACAGGTGGGCGCTACACCGCCTTCACCATCGGCGAGGACGGTTTGCTGACCGACCGGCGGGCGTGGGCAACGATCGAGGGTGTGGCGCCGGACGGCTGCGCCCTCGACGCCGACGGCTTCATCTGGGCCGCCGATGCGCTCGGGAGCCGGTTGGTGCGGGTGGCCGAGGGCAAGGGCGTCGTGGACGAGATCCCGGGGCCCGACGGCCTCGGCATCTACGCCTGCATGCTCGGCGGCGACGAGGGCAGCACCCTGCTGGCCTGTGCGGCCCCGGACTTCTTCGAGAGCAACCGTGCGACCGCCCGCGATGCGGTGCTGCTCACCACCACGGTCGACGTCCCTCACGCGGGGTTGCCGTAGCGCGGTCTTCGTGGCTAATCTTTGCCTCAGTCAAGCGTTTACTTGCAGGAGGCAGAGATGGCTGCCACCGCCCCGGCGCCCGGCGCCGACGAGGTCCCCGCCGTTCGGGCCTTCAACCGGTTCTGGACGCAGCAGATCGGCCTGCTGCAGGCCGGGCTGGTCGACACGCCCTACTCCCTGACCGAGGCCCGGGTCTTGTTCGAGCTCGCGCAGCACGAGGCCACCGACCTGGCCGATCTGCGCGCCGCGCTCCAACTCGACGCCGGCTACCTCACCCGCATCGTCGGTCGGCTCAAGGACGCCGGGCTGGTCACGGCCGAGCGGTCACCCGACGACGGGCGCCGGCAGGTGATCCGGCTCACCGAGCGGGGTCGGGCCGAGTTCGGGACCCTCGACCTCAGGTCGAGCGAGGCGACCGCCGCCATGCTCGAGGGTGTGCCTGTAGCCCAGCGCCGGCGTCTGGTGGCGGCGATGACGACGATCGAGGACACGCTGGCGCCCCGGCCCGGCGAGCCGCCCCGGGCCTACCTGCTGCGCGAGCCGGGGCCCGGCGACCTCGGTTGGATGGTCCAGCGAAACGGCGCGGTCTATGCGGCCCAGTACGGCTGGGACCAGAGCTACGAGGCGCTGGTGGCCCGGATCGTGGCGGACTTCGGCCTGGACCACGACCCGGCACGCGAGCGGGCCTGGATGGCGGAGATGGACGGCGAGCCGGTGGGCTGCATGCTGTGCGTGCGGCGCGACGACGACACGGCCCAGCTGAGGATCCTGCTGGTCGATCCCGCCGTCCGTGGCCTCGGCATCGGGGCCCGGCTCGTCGCCGAGTGCATCCGGTTCGCCCGCACCGCCGGGTATCGGTCCCTGGTCCTGTGGACCAATGACGTGCTCGTGTCGGCCCGCCGCATCTACGAGGCGGCAGGCTTCGAGCTGGTCGACGAGGAGTCGCACCACAGCTTCGGCCACGACCTTGTCGGCCAGACCTGGCGCCTCGACCTGGAAGCCGGAGCCGGGCCGACCTGACGGCGCGTCCCTCGGCGCCAGGAATCCACCTAGTTCAGCCGCTCGACGACCATGGCCATGCCCTGACCGCCGCCCACGCACATGGTCTCGAGGCCGAACGTCTTGTCCTCGCCCTGGAGGGCGTGGATGAGCGTGGTCATGATGCGGGCGCCGGTCATGCCGAAGGGATGGCCAAGGGCGATCGCGCCACCCTTGACGTTGAGCTTGTCCCACGGGATGCCGAGGTGCTTCGCGGAGGGGATCACCTGGGCGGCGAACGCCTCATTGATCTCCACCAGGTCGATGTCGTCGATGGCCATACCGGCGCGGGACAGCGCCTGGCGGGACGCCTCGATGGGCCCGAGCCCCATGATCTCGGGGTTGAGGGCGCTGACGCCCGACGAGACGATGCGGGCCAGCGGCTTGATCCCCAGCTCGGCTGCCTTGGCGTCGCTCATGACGATCACCGCCGCAGCGCCGTCGTTGAGCGGGCAGGCGTTTCCGGCGGTGACCTCGCCGTCGGGACGGAACACGGGCTTCAGCTCCGCCAGCTTCTCGACCGTGGTGCCGGCGCGCGGGCCATCGTCCTTGCTGACCACCGCACCCGATGGCGTGGTGATGGGTGTGATCTCGCCGTCCCAGTAGCCGTTCTCCTGGTTGGCCACGGCCCGCTGCTGCGACAGCGCCGCGAACTCGTCCATCTCCCGGCGGCCCACGTTCTCGGCCAGGCGCACGTTCTCGGCCGTCTGGCCCATGGCGATGTAGATGTCCGGCAGACCGTCGGGCGGTAGCCACGAGTCGGCGCCGTTGGCGCGCTCGGCGGTGCGGGCCTGGGCGTCGGCAAACGCCGGGTTGGTCGGGCCGTCGTCGGCCATGCCGTTGCCGAACCGGCTCACGGTCTCGACCCCGGCGCTGACGAACACGTCACCCTCGCCGGCCTTGATGGCATGCGCGGCCATGCGGATCGTCTGGAGCGACGACGAGCAGTAGCGGTTGACGGTCACCCCGGGCACGTCGGGCATGCCGGCGAGGATGCCCGCGACGCGGGCCACGTTGAAGCCCGACTCGCCGCCGGGCTGGCCGCAACCCATCATCAGGTCGTCGATCGACTGGGGATCGAGCTGGGGCACCTTCTCCAGCGCCGCCTCGACGATGGTGGCGGCGAGGTCGTCGGGTCGGCACTCCACCAACGAACCCTTCATGGCACGGCCGATCGGGCTTCGGGCCGTCGAGACGATCACGGCTTCAGGCATGTGAGCTCCTCCGGGATGATGGGTCGGTCGAAGACCGACGCCATCATGGGGTGGTGGGTGGGGGTCGGGCTGGATGGTGACTAGCGGTGCTTGACGGCGCACTGCCGGGTCCGCCGCCCTCGGCCCGTTTCTCGAGCCAGCGGCGGAAGCCGGCGGCGTTGGAGTGGATCCCGTTGAGGGTCTCGAGCTTCTCGCGCTTGGCGGGGTCGGTGCCCTCGAGCTCGGCACCGAATGCCTCGGCCAGCGCCTCGGCGATGTCGCGACCCTGGCGCCACGCCCCCTCGGCGACCTCGGCCCAACGGCGCAGCGTCCCCTGGGCCTCTTCGAGGATCTCGACCGGGTCGGGCACCAGCCCGAAGTGGGCGAGCGCGATGCCGGCAGGGCGGCGCTCGGAGAACCTCTGCAGCGAGGTGAGCGCCTGGTCGAGGTCGAAGTCCGGCGGCGGCGTCGCCGGGCGCAGGATGCCGACGTCCGGTAGCCGCACGCCCACGGCATCGCCGGCGAACAGGACCCCCGAGCCGGAGTCATGCAGGGCGAGGTGGTGCTTGGCGTGGCCCGGCGAGTCGACGGTCGTGAGCGTGCGGTTGGACGACACGCTGATCTGCTCGCCGTCGGCCAGGACGTGCACCCGTTCGGCCGGGGTGGGCGTCAGTCGGCCGTAGAGCGAATCGAGCAGGTCCCCGTAGACCAGGGCGGCGCTGTTGACCAGCTTGGTGGGATCGACGAGGTGCCGGGCGCCTTTCTCATGGACGTAGATCGTGGCGTTGGGGAAGGCGGCGGCGACGTCGCCGACGCCACCGGCATGGTCGAGGTGGATGTGCGTCACGGCCACCCCCGCCAGCTCCCCGGCCTCGACCCCCAGCTCGCCAAGGCCGGCCAGCAGTGCGGGCACCGACGTCTGGCTGCCGGTCTCCACCAGCACGGGGGAGTCGCCGGTGATCAGGTAGCCGGCCGTGACCTGCTGCCACCCTCCGAGAAGCGTGTCGATCTGCAGGACTCCGGGTGCGATCTCCGTGTGCATTTCGCCCCGACCCTAACGCCGGGTCGGCCCTGACCGCCCCCGGCCCGACCCCCACCCGCCACCCCTAGCGGCCTCGGTCTGCCGACCGACACCGTCCGGCCCGACCCCGACCGCCACCCCTAGCGGCCTCGGTCTGCCGACCGACACCGTCATACCCGGTCGCTAACGTCGGTCCTGTGCCGAAGCCCCGCCCGACGCCCCAAACCTTGTGGGACGACCCCGGCGAGCCCACCTGGTCGGTCGCCGAGGTGGGCGAGGCGGTGGCGGTGGCTCTGCGGCGAGCGTTCCCCGAGGAGGTATGGGTCCGGGGCGTGATTCGCAACCTCAACAGGGGTCGCGGTGGGATCGTGTGGTTCGACCTGATCGAGCCGGCGCCGGGCGGCGACCTGTCCAAGCCGCCGCTGGCCACGCTGCCGGTGGTGCTGTTCGACGACGCCCGACGGCAGGTCAACGCCCGGCTGGGCGCCGGGGGCAACGCCGTGCGCATGGTCGACGGCACCGAGGTCCGCGTCCGGGGACGGCCGGGATATTGGCCGCGGGGCGGGCGCCTGCAGCTCCAGATGTCCGACATCGACCCCGACTTCACGCTCGGTCGCCTGGCCGCCGATCGCGAGCGGTTGCTCCGCCGACTCGATGCCGAGGGGCTGCTCGGCCGGCAAGCGGAGCTGCCGCCCCCGCTGGTGCCCCTGCAGCTCGGACTGGTCACCAGCGCCGGCAGCGCCGCCGAGCATGACGTGCTCGACGAGCTGCGCCGCTCGGGCATCGGGTTCCGGGTGATCCGGGCCGACGTGCGGGTGCAGGGCTACAACGCCGCACGGTCGGTGGCGTGGGGGCTGGGCGCCGTCGCCTCCCGGGGCGTCGACGCCGTGCTGCTGGTGCGGGGTGGTGGCGCGACCACCGACCTGGCGGCATTCGACAGCGAGCTCATCGCTCGGACCATCGCCAGCCTCGACGTGCCGGTGCTCACGGGCATCGGGCACGACATCGACCACACGATCGCCGACGAGGTGGCCCATGGGGCGTACAAGACGCCGACCGCCTGCGCCCAGGCTGTCGTCGACGACGTCCGGGGGTTCGAACGGCGCACGGTCGAGGTGTGGCAGGACATCGCGGTCGCGGTGCGGCGCCGGCTGCGGTCTGAGGCGATGCGGCTGAGCACGTGCGGACGCCACGTGGCGGTGGCGACCCGCCAAGGGTTGGCGGCTGCCGACCGCGACCTCGCCGCCCGCCCGCAGCGGATGCGACGGGCGGCGACCGGCGCGCTCGACCGCTCGGCTCGGCTGCTCGAGCGCTCGGCCGGCCGGACGTCCTCGAGCGCGCGCGGTCACCTGCGCGGCCGGGAGTTGGCGCTCGCGGTCGTGGGCCAGCGCCTGGTGCATCGCCCACCCCGGCTGGTGGCGGCGGCGGCGCACGACCTCGACCGGCTCGAGGCGCAGGTGCGGGCGCTCGATCCTGCCCGCACGCTGGCCCGGGGCTGGTCGATCACGCGGGACGCCGGGGGCCGGGTGCTGCGGTCGGCGATAGGCGTGGCCGAGGGCGACGCACTGACGACCACGTTGGCCGACGGCGATGTCCGCAGCACCGTGAGCGAGGCACTAGGAGCAGGCGATGACTGAGCGGGAGATCGGCTACGCCGAGGCGCTGGCGGAGCTCGAGGGAATCCTCGACGAGCTCGACGGTGACGAGGTCGACGTCGACGTGCTGGGTAGCCGCGTGCGCCGGGCGGCCGAGCTGCTGCGCCTGTGCCGCGATCGGATCGCCAGCGCCCGGTTCGATGTCGAGCAGGTGGTGGCCGAGCTCGAGGCCGAGACAACGGAGCCGCCGGCTCCCGGCGGCGACGACGCCCGCGCCGACGCCGACGGGGTCGCCGAAGCCGACGACGGGGTCACGGCCCCGAGGCAATGACGAACGCCAGCGGAGGCCCGAGGCAATGACGGACGGGCTCCGTTAGCGATTGCCTCGGCCTCGTCACGACGTTCGCTATCGCCTCGCGTTGCCGAGGGATCGACGCGACCCCGGCAGGATGTCCCGGCGCCCGAGACGGGGTCGTAACGTGGTGGGTCCCCATGCGCTCCCGCTCATCCGCCCTCTCGCCGCCGAGCCTGCGCGCCGTGGCGGCGCGCGTGGGTGAGCGACTCGGCCGGCTGTTCGACGCCGAGATCACACGCTGGCAGTCCGTCGACCCGGCGATCGCCGGACCGCTGCGGGCCCTCCGACATCTGGTGGACGCCGGTGGGAAGAGACTGCGGCCGGCGTTCTGCTACTGGGCCTTCGTGGGCGCCGGCGGCGACCCGGACGATCCCCGGATCGTCGACGCCGGTGCCGCCTTCGAGCTGCTGCACGCGTTCGCCCTCGTGCACGACGACGTCATGGATGCATCGGACACGCGTCGCGGCGCCCCGACGATTCACGTCGAGTTCGCCCGGGACCATCAGGCCGGCGGGTGGCGAGGCGAGGCCCGGCGCTACGGCGAGGGCGTCGCCATCCTCATCGGCGACCTGTCGCATGTCTACGCCGACATGCTGCTGCTCGGCGACGTCACCGCCGACGCCGCCGCCGTGTGGCACGAGCTCCGCCTCGAGCTCAACGTCGGCCAGTACCTCGACCTGTTGGCCACCGCCCGGGCTGACCGCGACCGGATCGCCGCCCACCGCATCGCCCGCTACAAGTCGGGCAAGTACACGATCGAGCGGCCGCTCCACGTGGGGGCGGCGCTCGCCGGACGCCTCGGCGACCTGCGGGGCCCGCTGTCGGCGTACGGCGATCCGCTGGGCGAAGCCTTCCAGCTCCGCGACGACGTGCTGGGTGCCTTCGGTGACCCGGCGGTGACCGGCAAGCCGGTGGGGCAGGACCTGCGCGAGGGCAAGCCGACGCCGCTACTAGCGGCGGCCGCCGAACGGGCGGGCGACGGGCGCACCGGCCTGCTCGACCGTGTTGGCCAGCCGGGGCTGTCCGATGGCGACGTCGTAGCGATCCAGCAGCTGTTGGTGGACACCGGCGCCCTCGACGAGATCGAGCGGCTCATCGAGCGGCTAACGGCCCGGGCGATCGACGCCATCGGCGCTGCCGACATCACACCCGGGGCCCGCGACCAGCTGGTCGACCTTGCGCGCTTCGTCGCGGCGCGCGACGCCTGATCGGGACGAGAACACACCGTCTAGGAGACGGCGAACAGCGCCACCGCCCCGGCGCGATCGACCTCGCGGACGCCGGGTTCGGCGGCGACCGCAGCCAGCCATGGCGGTCGCACCCGGGCGGAGACCGCCAGGGCCACGTCGAGGCCCGACAGCGTCGCCGCCTGGCGGGCATAGGTGGTTGCGTAGTCGGCGGGACGGACGTCGTGGCTGAGCTCGAAGAGGGCGTAGGGGTCGGGTGGTCCGGGGGTGTCCAGGGGCTCGGGCAGCACGTAGGGCGTGGTGGGCTCGGTGCCCCCACCCCTGAGCCCCGGTCCGTCGTCGAGGATGGCGCCACGCACGAGCTCGGGCCGGGCGCCGGCGGTGAGGAGCGCCACGTAGGCGCCGAGGCCCCGCCCGTAGAGGGTGGCCGCGCCGAGGTGAGCCAGGGCGGCGTCGACATCCGCCATGAGGAGCTCGCAGAAGTAGCCGCCGCCCACGGGCATGCCGGAGACACCGTGGCCGGTGAAGTCGAGGGCCCAGACAGGTCCGGGCCAGGCGGCCAGGTGGTCGGGCACGGCCACGGGCGAGCGCTCGCCCAGCCCGTGCAGGTGGAGCAGCGGTCGCCCGTCGGCGTCGCGCAGGCGGTGCAACGCCAGCTCGATCTGGCTGTGCCGGACCCTGACCGTCGCGTCACCGCTCACGCTCATCTGGGTGAACCCAAGAAGTCCAGCACGAGGTCGGCCACCCGCCGCGGCTGTTCGATGTGCACGAAGTGACCGGTGTCCTCCAGCCCCACGACGCGGGCGCCGGGGGGCAGGTTGGGCTCGATGTCGATGGGCTGGGTCCCCGATCCCATGGCCTCGGGCTGCAACCCCAGCACGGCCAGCAGCGGCATGCTCAGGCCCGGCAGCCGCGCCATGGCCCACTGGGCTCGCCACGGCCCGAACCCACCCATGCGCAACGCCGGGTCGATCTTCCAGCGCCAGCCGTCCGGATCCTTGCGGCCACCCACCGTCACCAGGTAGAGCAGCCATTCCCGGGACAGTCGTGGGTTCATCCGGCCTCGCCGCTCGGCCAGCTCGTCGATGGTGCCGGGCTTGCGGGACCGGCCGAGGGCGCTACGGCGAAAGTCCAACCAGGTCCCCAGCTCGCCGGCCATCAACTTGGTGCGCTCGTGGTCGGACACGTCGGGCATGCTGCGGCGCGACGGCAGGCCGTCGAGGTTGACCAGGTGGCTGACCCGATGCGGCAGTGCGGCGGCGAACTGCACGGTGATTCCCCCGCCCTTCGAGTGCCCCACGATCGGCAGCGGGTCCCTGGTCACGGAGTCGACCACCGCCACCGCGTCACGCAGGTCGGCCTCCCACGAGTAGAGCGCGGCGCGCTCGGAGTCGCCATGGCCTCGCTGGTCCCACGCCACGACCCGCCAGCCCGCCTCCGCCAGCATGGGGGCGAAGACATCGAACGTGCGGGCGAAGTCGAACCCACCGTGGGCCAGCGCCACGGGCGGGGCCTCCATCTCGCCCCACTCGTGGACGGCCAGACGGATGCCGTGCGAGACGACTGACCGGGTGCGGTCCGGAGCAAGCGCCCCCGGATAGCTGACCGCCTCGATCACGGTCACATCTACGGCCTCTGTCACGTCGAGAGATTGACCCGGAGGTCAAGGACTGAGCAACCCGCGCAGGCCGTGTGACCGATGACCGCTCGACAGGTGCCCCACCCCCGGTGTCTGATACCAGAGATAACGTAACGTCGTTAACTTCGGCCGAGGGAGGCCGCAATGCTCACCCGGTTCGCCCGGCTCTCCACCAACCACGCTCGCGCCGTCGTCATCGCCGCCGTCGTGGTGTTCGCGGTCGCCGGTGCCATCGGCGGCGGAGTTGCCGATCACCTCACGTCCGGCGGGTTCGAGGACCCGTCCTCCGAGTCCGAGCGGGCCGACGAGGCGCTGGCCGACCGGTTCGACACGGGCGTCCCGAACCTGTTGCTGCTGGTCACGGCCGAGAACGGCGACGTCGACGACCCCGCCGTGGCGACCGCCGGCCAGGCCCTCACCGATGAGCTGGCCGCCGAAGACGGCGTCGCCGACGTGATCTCGTACTGGTCGGAAGGGAACGCCCCACCGCTCCGCAACGACGACGCCAGCCGAGCCCTGGTGGTGGCCCGCATCGAGGGCAACGACGACCAGGTCGAGGACCGGGTCGCCCAGCTCGCCCCCCGCTACCAGCACTGGGCGGGCAGCGGCGGCGACTCAGTCGTCGACGTCGAGCTGGGCGGCTTCGCCGAGGTGTTCCACGAGGTGGGAGACACCATCGAGGAGGACCTGGTCCGGGCGGAGACGATCGCCCTGCCGATCACGCTGGTGCTGCTGATCCTGGTGTTCGGCAGCGTGGTCGCCGCCTCGCTGCCCCTGGTCATCGGCGTGATGTCGATCGTCGGGACGTTCTTCGTGCTGCGGGTGTTGGCGGCGCTGACCGACGTGTCGATCTATGCGCTGAACCTCACGACGGCCCTCGGGCTGGGGCTCGCCATCGACTACAGCCTGTTCGTCGTGTCCCGTTACCGCGAGGAGCTGCGGGCGGGACATGCGCCCCGGGTGGCCGCGACCCGCACCGTCCGCACCGCGGGCCGCACCGTGGCCTTCAGCGCCCTCACGGTGGCCGCGTCGCTCTTGGCGATGCTGGTCTTCCCGTTCGCTTTCCTGCGCAGCTTCGCCTACGCCGGCGTCGCCGTGGCACTGCTGGCTGGGCTGTTCTCGGTCGTCGTGCTGCCGGCCATCCTCGTCCTGCTCGGGCACCGGGTGAACGCCCTCACGCTGTGGCGGCGCTCGGTGACCCCGCCCGAGGAGGGCTTCTGGCACCGCGTCGCCACGCTGGTCATGCGCCGGCCCATCCCCATCGCCACGGTGGTCGTCGCCCTGCTCCTGGTGCTGGGCGCACCGTTCCTGGGGCTGCGCCTGTCGTCGCCCGACGACCGGGTCCTGCCCGAATCGGCCGACGTCCGCCAGGTGCACGACGTGCTGCGCGAGGAGTTCTCGTCCGAGGAGGCCGGCGCGCTGTCCGTCGTCGCCCCGGATGCACCCAACGCCGTTCCCGGCCTGCGGAACCAGATCGACGCCTACGCCACCCAACTGGCCACGATGCCGAACGTCGCCCGGGTCGACGCCGCCACCGGCACCTACTGCGGCACGGGAAGCGCCGAGCAGCTGGGCTGCGAGCCCGGCCAGCTCGTGCTGCCGCCCGACAGCTCACCCCGCTACGCCGGCTTCAGCGCCGACGGCGCCACCTATCTGTCGGTGATCCCGTCGGTGGAGCCGGTGTCGGAAGCCGGCGAGGACCTGGTGCACGCCATCCGCGACGGTGACGCCCCCTGGGACGTGCTGGTCACCGGCCAGTCGGCCAGCCTGATCGACACCAACCAGTCGCTGTTCGACCGCCTGCCGTGGGCCCTCGGCCTCGTCGCCGCGATCACAGTGGTGCTGCTGTTCATGATGTTCGGCAGCGTGGTCATCCCCGCCAAGGCGATCGTCCTCAACGTCCTCAGCCTCAGCGCAACCTTCGGCGCCATGGTGTGGATCTTCCAGGACGGCCACTTGTCGGGACTGCTGGACTTCACCGCCACGGGCAGCCTCAACGCCGCCATGCCCATCCTCATGTTCTGCGTGGCCTTCGGGCTGTCGATGGACTACGAGGTCATGCTGCTCTCCCGCATCAAGGAGGAGCACGACAACGGCTCCGACAGCGTGCGCTCGGTGGCGGTGGGCCTGGAACGGACGGGCCGCATCGTCACCGCCGCCGCCGTCCTCATCGCCGTCGTGATGATCGCCTTCGCCACCAGCCGGGTCAGCTTCATCAAGCTGTTCGGGGTCGGGCTCACCCTGGCGGTGCTGACCGACGCGTTCCTCATCCGCGGCACGCTGGTGCCGGCCTTCATGCGGCTGGCGGGCGATTGGAACTGGTGGGCGCCCGGTCCCCTGCGCCGCTTCCACGACCGCTGGGGCGTCAGCGAGCACGTCGACCTCGACGACGAGGACGATGGCGGCACTCCGCCCACGCCCGAGCGCGATGCTGGGGAGGTGAGCACGCCCGCGCTGTCCGGACCATGAGCACCACTGCGCCCCGGACCACCGTTGCCCGCCGTCCCCGCGCCCGCAAGGGCGAGGGGGCGGCGCTGCGCGACGAGATCCTGGCCGCCACCGAGCGTCTGCTGCTCGAGACCGGCTCCGCCGAGGCGGTGTCGATCCGCGCCGTGGCCGACCGCGTCGGCGTCACACCGCCGTCGATCTACCGGCACTTCGACGACAAGAACGATCTGATCTTCGAGGTCTGCGCCGGCCATTTCGCCGCCCTCGACGAGTTCTTGGCGAGTGCGAGTGAGGGTGTCGACGACCCGGTCCACCGCCTCCGGGCGATGGGGCTCGCGTACATGCGCTTCGGCATGGCCAACCCCGAGCCCTACCGCATCCTGTTCATGACCCGCGCCGACGACACGCCCGAGGAGTACCAGGCCGTGGTGCTGCGCGACAACGCTGCGTTCGAGCAGGTGCGGCGGTGCGCGCAGGAGTGCATCGACGCCGGGCGCTTCCGTCCCGGGTTCACGGACGCCTACCGGCTGGCGATCGGGTTCTGGGCGCGGGTGCACGGGTTGACGTCGCTGCTGGTCGCCAAGCCCCAGTTCCCGTGGCCCGCAGACCGCGACGCGTTCGTCGCCGAGTACGCCAGCATCTGCCTGGCCGGCGTCGTCCGCGACGAGTAGCAGGCCGCAACCTCGTTTGGCACTCGGCGGCGCAGCCGCCGAGCCCGAGCGAACGTGACCTAGCCGCGCAACCTCTCACGCGTTGTCGGGATCGGCGCGCCAGTCGCGGTCCGGTGACACGTAGATCAGGGGCAGGCTCGCGGCCGACACCAGCGCCTTGATCCACAGGTTGACAACGAAGATGTCCCACACGGCGGCCCAGGGCAGCGTCAGCGCGTGGTCGGTCAGCAGCGGTAGCGAGCCGAACGCCCCGATGGCGAAGATCGCGTTGTCCACTGGGATGCTCACCGCGTTGCTGACCGCGACGCGCGCCCACTGGAAGCGGGTGGTCACGCGCCGCACGAACCAGTGGTACACCTCGGTGTCGAGCAGCTCGCTGATCACCTCGGCGATGATCGACGCCACCACGATGCGCCACAGCGGGCCGAGCACGGCCCGGAACTCGTCGCCCAAGGGGTAGCTCTCGTGGCTCGGCACCCGCGCCACCCACTGCAGGTAGACCGCCATGAACAGGTTGACCACCGCGGCGGTGACGATCAGCGTGCGGGCGGCCCGCTTGCCCAGGGCCTTGTGGACCACGTCGCGCAGCGTGAACGTGATCGGATAGACGAACGTGCCCATGTCGACCGCCCGTCCGAACGTCGACCCGATCTTCACGCTGGTGATGTCGGCGATGACCTGGGCGCCCACGTAGGCGCCAACTGCGGCGATGGCCAGGCGCGACACGGTGGCGGCGGCCGTGGGCCGCGCCCCGTCGGCGGGAATCGTCTGCTCGGGCGCGACGGAGGGAGCGTGCTGCATGAGGGACCTCCGGTTTTGGTGAGGCGGGTTGCCGGTACCGCCGGTGGGGCCGGAGTGTAGGTTCGCCGCCCGTGACCACCCGTCGGCTGGCTGCTGGCCAGGGTCGGGCGATCTCCCTCGACGACGTGGGAGACCCGGCGGGCGGGCCGCTCCTCTACCTCCACGGCACGCCGGACTCCCGCCTGGCGCGGCCGGCCGACGACGATGCGGCGGCCCGGGCCGGGGTGCGGCTGCTGGCGCTGGACCGCCCGGGCTATGGCGGCAGTGATCCCCTACCAGCAGGCGCGTCCGAATGGACGGAACCGCTGGTGCGCGATGTGGCCACCGTCCTCGACGAGCTGCGGGTCGACCGGTTGGCGCTGCTCGCGTGGTCGGGCGGATCGCTGGCGGCGTTGGCAATCGCCGCCGCCCTGCCCGAGCGCATCTCGGCGCTCGGGATCGTTGCCGGCCTGGTGCCGCGGCAGGCGTACGACGATCCCGCCGTCCGCGAGGCGACTCCCGAGCGCATGCGCACGCTCGAGCTCGCCGACGTGCTACCGCCGGGCCAGCTTGGTGAGGCCGTGGCGCCGCTGCTGGCGCCCCATCCGTGCGACCGGGCCCTGGCGCTCGAGCATCAGGCCGAGCACCGCGACCCCGCGGGTGCCGACGAGCTGGCGTCGGTGGCGGGCGGCGCCGATCGCATGGCCGACGCCCTCGTCGAGGCCGTCCGCCACGGGCTCGCGGGTGTCGCCGCCGACGTCGAAGCGCAGGCCCGTCCGCTCAACGTCGATCTCGCCACGGTGGACTGCCCGACCCGCCTTTGGTACGGATCCGCCGACACTGTCACGCCCCCGGCGTTCGGCGAGTGGTACGCCCGCGAGCTCCCCGCCGCCACGCTCGACCTCATCCCCGGCGCGGCGCACTACGTGCTCCTCACACGCTGGGACGACATCCTCCGCACCCTGGTCGCCGACCATGCATGACTACCTTGGGGCATGCCCCGATTGCGCCAGGTTCCCCGTGACGAGGCGGCGGCGCCGATCGTCACCGCGATGTACGACTTCATGTTCGGCGCCGGCCGCGACCCCGTGGCCGATCCCGGCACGGCGACCGGCACACCCGGCGACTGGTGGACCACCTTCGCCCTCGTCCCCGACGTGCTCGAGCACTGCGTCACCGGCTTCGCCCTGTACCGGTCACCGCAGCGGCTGTTGCCCGCCGAGCTGCGGGAGCTGGGACAGATCCGTGCCGGCTGGGCTCGGGGCAGCCAGTTCGTGTTCTCGCAGCACTGCAAGTCGTGCCGGGCGTTGGGCATGGCCGAGGAGAAGATCGCCGCCATCCCCGCGTGGTCCGTGGCCGACTGCTGGTCACCGGTCGAGCGGGCGGTCCTCGCCTACACCGATGCGCTCGTGCTCGACGGCGGCCGGGTCCCGGAGGGCGTGTTCGACGCGCTGCGGGCTCACCTGGGCGACGAGCAGATCCTCGAGCTGACGTACATCACGTGCCTCTACGAGATGCACGCCACCATGAGCCGCGCCCTCCGCACGGAGTGGGACGACCGCGACGATCCGGTGGTCGAGGTGCCCGGGCCCCACGAATCGCTGGCGCCCGAGGTGGGCGTGGAGCCCGGTCGGACGGCCAGCGATTCGGGAGATAGTCCTGACTAGGAGGCCCAGCGGATAGGGGGCCTGTCGCCGATCACGACGGTGGGCCGGTTCGCGACCGCGGAGGCAGCACTGTTGGCCACCGACGAGATCTGGACCTCCAGGTGACGTAGCCCCCCGAGGCCCCCATCAGCGAGCTGGTGGCGAAGATCGAAACACCACCGGGCCCCACCAGCAGCCCGACGATGATGAGGACGATGCCCAGGCCGATCTGGCCTTGTACGAGTTGGACGATGCCGACGATCACGAGGATGACGGCGATGATCCACAGGATGGTTGTCATGCGGCGGGGTGTACCCGGTCCTCGATGCCCGCATACGGGTGGGGCAGGGGTCTAGGCGTCCGTCCCGTGCCCGACCGGTCCGGTGTCCACTCGGCGCGCGACGAGCCACCAGCGCGCCGGCCCTGAGTGACGATCCCGACCGCAGTGGCCTGAGCCGACACTTGCCCGAAGCGATCCGTTCGTCACGTGCAACGTTCGGGTCGGATGGGGCATCCGCAAACGGAGACGGACGCCCTGCGGATCTCGCGCGATGATCGTGCCGTGGCGGAGCAGCGGCTGCCCTCCGGGGTGGTCACATTCGTGTTATCCGACATTGTCGGTTCGACCCGATTGTGGGAGAGCGCACCGGCCGCGATGCAGACGGCTCTGGCCCGCCACGATGAGATCGTGACTGCGGCGGTAGCGGCTCACAACGGTGTCGTGTTGAAAGCCCGAGGCGAGGGCGACTCGACGTTTTCCGTGTTCACGCTGGCCACAGATGCGCTGGCCGCGGGGTACGCGGCGCAGGTCGGGCTAGTGGCCGCCCGGTGGCCAACCGGCGCCAGCCTGATTGTGCGGTTTGCGGTCCACACGGGAGAGGCCGTGGAGCGCGGCGGCGACTTCCTGGGTCCGGCGGTCAATCGGGCTGCTCGGCTCCGCGCAGTCGCTCAGGGTGGTGATGTGCTCGTGAGTGAGTCCACCGCTCGGCTGGTAGTCGATCGACTGCCGCCCGGGGTGCGGCTCGTGGAGCTCGGTGAGGTCCGGTTGCGGGACTTGGACCGACCCGAGCCCACCTACGTCCTGACAGGCCCGGGATTGCCTGAACCGCGGGCCGGACCGACCCATCGCGGTGCTCCCGGGGAACGGCAGTGGGCCGAGCAAGAGGTGACTCGCAAGGAGGCCGAGGTGCTCGACGCGCTCTGCGAGCACCTGACGAACGCCGAGATCGCGTCCCGCCTGTACGTGTCAGAGCGCACGGTGGAGAGCCACATATCCTCGCTGCTCCGCAAGTTCCAGGTGGCGAACCGCCACGAACTGGCTCGTGCGGCGGAAGCACAGCGGAGTTTCGGATCCTCCGCCGAGCCGGTGCTACCTGCGGGATCGGAACGCGAGCGATTCCCCACGGCCGTGACCCCACTCGTTGATCGAGAGAGCGAGTTGTCCAGGATCTCGTCGCTGCTCGATGGGCACAGCCTGGTGACTCTGGTTGGTGCCGGCGGAACCGGCAAGACGCGTCTTGCGACCCACTTGGCCGCAAAGGCGATGGAGACGGGCCTGGGTGATTCGTGGTGCGCCGAGCTCGCAGCTGTCAACGCCAGCGGCGATATCGCCGAGGTCCTCTTGGGGGCTCTCGGCGTCCGCGCTAGCACCGGCGTGGACGCATCGGAGCGGGCCGTTCGCCATTTGACCGCCCGGAGCGGCTTATTGATTCTTGACAACTGCGAGCATGTCCGAGCGCAGGCGGCAGCGATATGCGAACGAGTCATCCAAGTAGCTCCGAACATCCGAATTCTCGCCACCAGCCGAGAACCCCTGGGAGTCTTCGGCGAGGTGCTGTTTCCAGTACCCCCTCTGAGTACGCCCAGCGACAACACGCCCGAGACAATTGCAACAGCCGACGCCGTCCAGCTCTTCGTCGAGCGGGCGAGGAGCTACAAACCGGACTTCTGTCTCGACGATAGCAATTTGCTGGCCGTAGCTGAACTATGCCGCTCACTAGACGGTCTACCACTCGCAATAGAGCTTGCGGCCGCCCGGGTCACGACAATGACTCCAGACGAGATCGTATCTCGCATGGACCAACTTTTTCGCGTTCTTGGACATCGCCCGGACCGCATAGATCATCACCGAACCCTACGCGCAACGCTCGACTGGAGCTACGATCTCCTGCAGACCGATGAACAGGCGCTCCTCGCGGAACTGGCATTATTTGCGCCCGGCTTCTCACTAGCGGCAGTGGAAGCTCTGACTCAAGGAACGCCACAGGAACGATACGTCTTGGACGTGCTGTCGGCCCTGATCGCCAAGTCGATGGTTGTCGCCGAAGCGAAGGACGGAATGACTCGGCTGCGCTTGTTGGAGACCGTCCGTGCCTATGGTCTCGAAAAGGCGGCGGATGCGGGCGGAGGACAGGATGGAGCAAAGCGTCGCCATCTCAAGTTCTATGCCCGACTGGCCGACGAGCTTGCCGGTCCCGCAGTGGTCGCCGACGTGGACGCTCGAAGTGAGCAGCTGGCGGCGGAAGCAGCAAACATGCGTCTTGCGCTCGACTACGCCGTCGACACGAATGACGTGTCATCCGTGTTCAGGCTGACCGGTGCGCTGGTTGATGTGTGGTGTCTATGGGGGTGGGGCGCAGGCATTCTCGGTGCGCTCGAGGTGGTACTGCACCGTGGCGCATCTGGAGTGTCGGGTCGTTCCGAGGCGCTTGCAAATGCAGCATGGAGTGCGTGGTCCCAAGGTAGGCACGCGGAGGCGATTTCGTGGTGCGAGGAGAGCGAGCGGTGTTCAACGTCGACCGGTGATCCGCCGGTCCCTCGAGTTCACATCCTACGCGGCTTGTCTCGACTGCTGGACCGCGGGGATATTTCGGGTGGAATGGCCGTATGCGAGCGCGGCCTCGAAGAGCTTCGCAGGGACGGGCAGTTACGTAGATATGCCCACGACCTCGGCGTATACGGCGCCTATCTGGCCGTTGTTGGAGACGGACCCCGCGCCGCCAGCATTTCAACCGAATCGATAACATTGGCACGCCAATTGAGCGATCGACGAACCCTGAGTATTGCTCTCAATGCTCTGGGATACACGTCGATCGCCTCTGATCCCGAGCAGGCTCGGACAAACTTCAGCGAGGTCGTCAGTATCGGCGATCCCTGGTGCACCGCTTCTGCCTTGTGGGGCCTTGGTTGGATCGATGACCTGGCGGGGAACGGAAGCAGCGCGGCCCGATGTTATAGAGATGCACTGGAGCTTTGGAGCGAAACCGGTGATCGGCGCGGAGTCTTTTATGCTGTCCAAGCCATCGCTATCGTTTCGACGCGTGCCGGAGGCTTGACCACCGCAGTTCGACTGTTCGCCGGTGCGGACGCGATCGCCCCGGACGTCGGCTCTGGGAGCATGCCGCAATGGAACACATGGCGAGACCAGCACCTGGACACGCTCCGTGATGCGTTGAGCCCGGCTGACTTCTCCATCAGTTGGACAGCGGGGGAACGGCTTGCAGCGGATGTCCTGGTCAAAGAGGCGGTCATCGCAGCGCGACGCGCGGAGACCGACGCAGCGGAAGCCGCGACTTAGTGCTCTGGACCGGAATTTCGGTCACGTATTCGGGGAGCCTCAGGCGGCGGCCTGGTGGTCGGGTTTGTCGGCGAGTCGTTCGAGGAGTTTGGTGAGGTCGCCGCGGGTGAAGCGCCATTCGAAGGGCGCGGCGGTCTCCTCGTAGCGGCGCTCGAAGGCGAGCAGGCGCGCCTCGACCTCGGCGAGACCGACGAAGTCGTTGGGGGTGAGGACCTTGCGCTGCACGACGGAGAAGTAGATCTCGACCTGGTTGAGCCAGGAGGCATGCACGGGTAGTTGTACGAGGTGGGCGTTGGGCCAGCGCTGGTGCATGCGGTCCACGGCGCGTTGGCCGCGGTGGCTGCTGCCGTTGTCCACGACCCAGAACACGCGGCGGGCCGAGGCGTAGGGCTCGGTGGTCATGACCTGTTCGACGAGTCGACCGAAGGGTTCGATCCCGGTGGCGGGTTCGCAGCGGCCGAGGACGCGGGCGTGGTGGACGTCCCAGGCAGCGAGGTACGCGAGGGCACCACCGCGGTCGTATTCGTGCTCGACGCGCGTATCTCGTGTGGGGGCGGGGCCGAGGCTGGGGTGGCAGCGGATGCGGGCTTGGATCGAGGTCTTCTCGTCGGCGGAGATCACGAAGTCGCGTTTGCCCAACGGTCTGCCCTCCCAGGTGCGGGCGTAGAGGTCGAGCGCCCGGCCGGCTTTGGTCTCGAAGGCTGGGTCGCGAGGGAAGATCCATGATCGGGACCGCCACGGACGGATGGCGTCTTCGGACAGCCACCGCCAGATGGTGGTGCCGGAGATGTCGGCCGCGATCCCTCGCCCTACGACCTCCGCCGCGATGTCGGGCACGTGCAGGCGCGACAGGGGCACACCCAGCCGCGAGGGCAGCTCGCAAGCCAGCGCTTTGACTGCCACGACGACCTCAGGGGGGAAAGACCGGGGGGCGGCCGCCTCGTGGACGCTCCTCGAGCCCGGCGAGGCCTTGCTCGAAGAAGCGTTTGCGCCACTTGGAGACGATCTCCCGTCGCGTGTCCAGACGGGCGGCGATCTCGTCGTTGGCCATGCCGGTGGCGGCCAGTAGCACGATCTTGGCCCGCATCACGTCTCGATACGGCAACGTATATCTACGCGAGCGTGCTTCGAGTTCGCGACGCTGCTCGGTGCTCAACTTCAGCACGTACGGGCTCTTCCTCGGCACGGCTCCCCTCCGACGGGGAGCCCTTACGTTACCGAAAGCCCCTGATTACGTGATCGTAGTTACGTGACTGTATTTACGGTTGGATGCACTTAGGCTCGGTCTTCGTGGCCTCGCTTTCCGACTCGTTATGGGACCGGAACCGAGTCCTCGCCGAGGCCGCGCTGGAGCACAAGTTCGTCCAGGGCATCGCGTCGGGGGAGTTGGCTCGGGCCACGTTCGCCTACTACGTGGGGCAGGATGCTGTCTTCCTAGACGCGTTCTGCCGCGCCTATGCCTTGGCCTTAGCGAAGAGCCCCGATCGAGAGGGGCTGATCGCGTTCAGGGAGCTTCTCGACGCGGCGGCCGACGAGCTCCGCCTTCACATGGGCTACGCGGCCCGGTGGGGCGTGGACCTTTACCAGGCGGCAGACCCCGCCACCTCGGCGTATACCGGCTTCTTGTTGGCCGTCGCCGCGCTCGAGCCGGTTGGCCATATCGTGGCGGCGATGACGCCGTGCATGCGGCTCTACGCCTTCCTCGGCCAGCGGCTGGCCGCGCACACCAAACCGGAGGGTCCGTATCGGGAGTGGGTGGAGACGTACTCGAGCGCCGAGTTCGAGGCTCTGGCGCGA
>DASSDL010000059.1:0-10837 GCA_035697145.1 Acidimicrobiales bacterium | reverse complement strand
TACCTCGCCGGGCAGGGGTTCACGGGAAAACCGGCACAGACCTGCGTCGTGCCCGGCGCCAACGGCGGCGTGGTGGTGGCCCTGGGGCTCGGCGACGAGCGTGAGGCCAGCATCGCCACCTACCGCCGAGCCTCCGCGGCGTTGGCCCGGGCCGCTCACCGCCAACAGCACGTGGCGACCGACTTGCTGGACGGCGCCCCGGAGGGGCTGGACCGCCCCGCGGTGGCCCAAGCCATCGCCGAGGGGATCGTGCTCGGTGCCTACCGCTACACCGAGCTGAAGTCCGACCCCGAGCCCGACCGCATCGCGTCGCTGCTGCTGGTCGGCAAGGGCGGCAAGCGGGTGGGGGCCGCCCTCGAGCGGGGACGGGCCATCGCTGAGGCGGTGTGCGTCGCCCGCGACCTCGTCAACCAGCCGGGCGGGACGCTTACGCCCACCGCCTTCGCGGCGCGAGCCGAGGAGCTGGCGGCGTCGGGAGGCTTCAGCGCCGAGGTCCTCGACCGGGCCGCCATCGAGGACCACAAGCTCGGCGGGCTGCTGGGGGTAAACCGCGGGTCCGACGAGGAGCCCCGGTTCGTGACGCTGGCGTGGGAGGCCGAGCGACCGCGGGCGACCGTGGCGCTGGTGGGCAAGGGCATCACGTTCGACTCGGGCGGGCTTTCGCTCAAGCCCACCGACTCGATGGTGGGCATGAAAGGCGACATGGCCGGCGCCGCCGCCGTGCTGGCGGCCTTCTCGGCGCTCGACGTGGTCCGGCCACCGGTGCGTGTCCTGGGCCTCCTGCCCCTCACCGACAACATGCCGGGGGGTGACGCCACCAGGGTCGGTGACGTTCTGCGCATCCGCAACGGCACCACCGTGGAGGTCCTCAACACCGACGCCGAGGGGCGGCTGGTCCTCGCCGACGCCCTGTCGCTGGCCGGTGAGGCCGAGCCCGACGCCATCGTCGACCTGGCCACGCTCACCGGCGCCTGCGTGGTGGCGCTGGGCCCCGGCATCGCCGGGCTCATGGGCAACCACGAGGGCTTCGTCGACCAGGTGCGCGCCGCTGCCGATGAGGCGGGAGAGCCGGCATGGCCGCTGCCGCTGCCGGACGAGCTGCAGCGCCGGCTCGATTCCGAGGTGGCGGACATCAAGAACGTCGCCGCGAGCCGTTGGGGCGGCGCGCTGATCGCGGGACTGTTCCTCCGGCGCTTCGTTCCAGACGGCACGCCCTGGGCCCACCTCGACATCGCCGGCCCCGCCTACGCCGACGAGGACGACGGCGAGACCCCCAAGGGCGGCACCGGCTTCGGGGTGCGCACCCTGCTGCGCCTGCTGTCCGACTTTCGCAAGCCGAAGCCGGCGACCGCCGCCGGGGGATCGGCCCGTCAGTAGCCGGCGTCGCGGCGGCGGAACCCGACGATGCCGGCCGTGACGAGCGCGGCGGCGACGGCCGTCAGGGCCACGATGGGCGTGAGCGCGAAGCCCTGGGCGGGCATCTGCGGCACGTGCTGGAACGGCGACAGGTCGGCCACCCAGCTAGGCAGGTCGAGGAGCACGCCGAACAGCCCGATGACGAAGCACGCCACCAGCACCGCCCACGCCACGGCCGTCGCCCGGGGCGCCCACCCGAAGAGCACGAGCGTGAGACCGACGAGCAACCACAGGGCCGGCACGAAGGCGACCGCGGCGCCGACCAGGCGGCCGACCTGGCCGAGGTCGCTCACGGCGATGCCGTAGGTCAGTCCCATGCCGAGACCGGCCGCGGCCATCAACGCTGCGGATCCGCCGAGGGCCACGGTGAGGTGGGAGCCCACCCACCGGGTCCGCGCCAGCCCGGTGGCCAGCAGTGGCTCGGCGCGGCCGCCGGCCTCCTCGCTGCGCAGCCGCAGCGTCGACGAGATGGCGAACCCGCCGGCGATCAGCGCCATTATGAGCAGCGAGGTGGTGAAGAACGCGTCGGTCAGGTTGCCGCCGCTCTGGGCGATGATGTCCTCGAACGCGTTGTTGTCGCCGATCAGGTCGCGGACGTCCTGGCCGACGGAGCCATAGGACACGCCGGCGAGGCCGAGCCCGATTGTCCAGGCGGCCAAGCTGGCGCGCTGGAGGCGGAGAGCCAGGCCGCCGGGGCGCACGAGCGCCGCCGATGCCACGGGAGAACCGGGCCGCGGCGGCACCAGCCCGCTGCCCAGGTCGCGCACGCCCAGCAGGGCGTAGGCCAATCCCACGCAGACGATTGCCGCCCCCGCCAGCAACAACAGGGTCCACCAGCGCTCGCCGGCGTAGGGGCGCGCGGCCTGCGCCCAGCCCATCGGCGACGCCCACGACAGGGTGCCGTCGCCGACATCGCCGACCGCGCGCACGACGTAGGCGCCGCCGAGCAGCACGCCGGCGAACCCGAGCGCGGCGCGGTTGTGCTCGGTGACCTGGACCGTGACGGCGGTGATGCACGCGAAGAGCAGCCCGAACAGGCCCATTGCAGCCCCGTAGAGGACCGACCCTGCGGTGGGAAGGTTCTGGCTCAGCATGCTCAGAGTGATCAGCCCGCCGAGCACGGTGAAGGCGCCGGCCGCGACCACCAGCACTGCGGTGACCGGGGCGTTGCGGCCGAGCACGGTGGCGCGCAGCAGCTCGGTGCGGCCGTTCTCCTCGTCGGCCCGGGTGTGGCGGCCCACGAGGAACATGCCCATCAGCGCCATCACGGCATAGCCGAAGCTGCCGACGTTGAATACGGCTTGCCCGCCCACCGTGTCGAGGCCGTAGGACGGGGCGTTGAGGGCGATGAGCGCGGCGTTCTCGTTCGCGGTCTGCGCGGCTTTGTCGAGGTCGGCCTGGGTGGGGTAGAGGCCCTCGATGCTCGCGGCGGTCGAGAGCACCAGCAGCGTGATCCCGACGATCCACACCGCCAGGCGCACGCGGTCGCGGCGCAGGATGAACCGCACCAGCGACCAGGTTCCGGTGAGCGTCGTGCCCCCGGCGGCAGGCGGCGCCAGCGCCGTACCAGTCGGCGGCGGGTCCGCCAGGGTGGCGCCGGTGGCGCTCAACGGGCCGCCGCCGCGTCGTCGGACGTGCCATCGGGCGACACGGTGACCCGGCCCTCGAGCTCGGCCAGCTCGTCCCCGTAGTGGCGCAGGAACAGCTCCTCCAGCGTCGGCGGCTGGCTGGTCAGGCTGCGCACGCCGAAGTTGGTGAGCTGCTTGAGCGCGCCGTCCAGCTGCGCGGTGTCGACGTCGAACCGGGCGCGCAGTCCGTCGACCTGGGGATCGTGGACGCCGGGCAGGCTCGCGAGCCCCTCGAGCGGCCGCTCGGTCTCCACCGCGATCGATGTGCGGGTCAGGTGGCGGAGCTCGGCCAGTGTGCCCGACTCGACCGTCCGGCCCAGCCGGATGATGCTCACCCGATCGCACAGCGCCTCGACCTCGGCCAGGATGTGGCTGGAGAGCAGCACGGTGCGGCCGTCCTCGGTGATCTCCTTGATCGTGTCCTGGAAAACCGCCTCCATGAGCGGGTCGAGCCCGGAGGTCGGTTCGTCGAGGATCAGCAGCTCCGCATCGGAGGCGAGAGCCGCCACCAACGCGACCTTCTGGCGGTTGCCCTTGGAGTACGTGCGGCCCTTCTTGGTGGGGTCGAGCTCGAAGCGTTCGAGCAGCTCGTCACGCCGGCGCCGGTCGAGCCCGCCACGCAGGTGGCTGAGCAGGTCGATGACCTCGCCGCCCGAGAGGTTGGGCCACAGGTTGACTTCGCCCGGGACGTAGGCGAGGCGGCGGTGCAGGGGGACGGCGTCGTCCCAGGGGTCGCCGCCGAGCAGGATCGCCCGGCCGGAATTGGCCCGGAGCAGACCGAGCAACACTCGGATCGTGGTGGACTTCCCCGATCCGTTGGGCCCGAGGAAGCCGTGGACCTCGCCACTGGCCACCCTGAGGTTCAGGCCGTCGAGCGCCCGCGTCGGGCCGAAGGTCTTGACGAGGTCCGAGACCTCGATGGCGTTGGTCATGGGATCGACGCTACGCAGGCGCTACCTGTAGACCTCACCGCGAGGTGCGACGTTGATCACGAGCACGGTGAGCACGGCATCGTCGATCTCGTAGACGATGCGATAGACGCCCACCCGGACGCGCCAGGCCGGGGGGTCGAAGCCGGTCAGCTTGGCCGAGCCTGACGGCCGCGGGTCTTCGCCGAGATCGCGAAGCACGCGGACGATGCGCGGATAGGCACGAGGGTCACGGGAGCGGATTGCCCGGAGACCACGCTCAGCCCGCGTTGCGAGCCGGACGTCGTACATCTGCCGCCTCGGCCTCGATGGCGCTGTACACGGTCTCGGCCGAGACGCCGGTTTCGCCGCTTGCTCGATGCTCGAGGATTGCGACTTCGTCCTCGAGATCCTCGAGCCGTTCCTGGAGCGCATTCCAACGCTCGACCGACACCAGGACCGCGAGGGGCCGGCCCCGCTCGGTGATCACGAGCGTGTCGTCGCTGAGGTCGACGAGCTCATCCCGGATCCGGTCGCGGAGACGAGTCTTTGGAACGATCCGTGTGGCCATGGGACCAAGCGTACGTTAAAGCGTACGCCTGCCACCACGGGAAATCGTCACAGATCCCGGGCCTCGGCGATGAAGTCGTCGAGCACGCCGTCGCCCACCTTCACGGGGCCCTGGGGCCGGGTCTCGCCCGGAATGGTCTCGACGGCTGCCGCCTGGTCGGCCCGGGCGGCGGCGTCGGCGAACCGGGCCTGGGCCCCGGGGTCGTCGCCGGCGATCTCTGCGTCGAGCGCCTCCAGCGAACCGACCAGAGCCTGGCCCCACAGGGCGGTGGCGTCGAGCCACGGCTGGGCGTCGGCGACGAACGCGTGGTCGGCGACGCCGCTGCGGATCACGTCCGGGGCGCCGGCCAGCCGCTGGGCATAGGGACGCAATCCCCGTACCGCCCCCGACCGGTCGCCGCCATGCCACGCCGTGCGGAAGGCGTCGAGCTGTTGGGCCAGCGCCGGCGCCTGGGGCTGTGACAGCGTGCCCGACACGGCCGACGTCGGGGCCAGGTTCTCGACGTCGAAGAACGCCAACAGGGCCTCCACCGTGCCGGGATCGGCGGCTTGGCCGCCCGCTCCGCCGGCCAAGTAGGTGGCGGCGGCGCGGTGGGCCCGCACCGGGTCGTAGGCGGCATCGTTCCAGGCGAAGTCGGCGGCCCCGACGAGCTGCACCTTGCTGGCGGCGGCCTGGTTCATCGGGTTGAGCACGATCCCGGTCACCTGGGCCGAGAGGTCCCTCTGGCGCCGGTCGTACGGGGCCAGGATCAGCCTGCCCTCGGTGGCCGGGAAGTCGTTGACCGGCGTGTTGTCCCAGACGAAGGTCGGCCGCCCGAACACCCGGGCGGCGGCCGCCGCCTGATCGACCGTGATCTCGGCCGGCACCACCATCGACCCCGTCCACATGACCTCGATGGCCGGATCGAGCTGCTCGCGGATGACCCGCCGGTAGGGGCTGTCGTCGGTACCGCGGTATTCGGTGGGGACCATCTGGAGGGGCTGCGCGCCCTCGTGGTCGGCGATGAAGCCGCGCTGCAGGGCGTTGAGCAGCTCGACCTGGGCCCGTGCCGCCGCCTCGGACGAGGGCGCGCCGAAGGGGACACGGTCGCCCTCGCAGTTCCAGCGGGTGTAGACGATGTCGTCGAGGGCGATCGAGAAGGCCCGCACGCCCAACTGGTACACGGCGTCGAGCTTGGCGACGAGGGCGTCGAAGTCGGCGGGGTCGCTGTAGCAGATCGAGACCCCCGGGGAGAGGGCGAAGGTGAACCGCACGTGGTTGGCGGCGGCCCGGTCGATCAGCGCCCGGAGATCGGCGACCAGGTCGGGGGGGTACGGCTCATGCCACCGGTCACGGTGGTAGGGGTCGTCCTTGGGCGCATAGATGTAGGTGTTGAGCTTGAACTGGCCGTAGAAGTCGAGCTGGTCGAGCCGCTCCTCCGGGGTCCACGGGCTGCCGTAGAAGCCCTCGATCGCGCCCCGATGGCGCATCGCCGGGTGATCGACGACGCCGACGCCGGCGATGGCGGCCGTGGTCGCGGCGGTGCCTGCGCCGGCTGCGCCGGCGGTGCCCGTGACCAACTGGCGCAGCGTCTGGGCGGCGTAGAACGTGCCGGTGGCGTCGGCGCCGGCGAGGACGACCTCGGCAGTTCCCCCCTCGCGGGTGAACGCCGCCAAGGCGTAGCCCTCGGCCGGCAGGTCATCGGGCACCTCGAGGCCCGCGTCGCCGAGCGGTGACGCGGTGGGTTCGGCGCCGATGGCGCCGACGTCGACGACGAGCGGCGCCCGGGCGCGGTCCCGGTCCCGGTCCCGGTCGTCGGGCCGCATCACCCGCACGTCCTGCGCCCCGGCGGCTCGGAGCACCTCGGTCACCGTGTCGGTCGCGGCGGGCTCGACGACGTCGGCGACGATCACGTCGACGTCGGACGGCACGGCGACGTCGGGCCCGAGCCAGCGCATCTCCACGGGCGTGGGCGTCACCACCGGCAAGGGGTCGTCGCGGGCCTCGAGGATCGGCTCGCCCGAGCCCGGGGAGGTGGTGGTCTCCCGCTCGGCGGCACCGCCCGAGCGGTCGCCGCCCGCACCGCCGTCATCGTCAGAGCACGCCACGATCGACCATGCAAGCACGAGGACCGAGGCGCAGGGCGCGAGGACCTGGCGTCGCCGGGGCGGCTCGGGCCGTCCCCGTGCCGCGCCGGCACCGACCGTTCGAGGCAATAGGTTCCGGTGGTGCCCACGCGAGGTCATAGGTTTCGGGAGCGGAACCTATGACCTCGGGCTCGGTTCCGTGGAACCCACGACCTCGCGGCGCTCGGTCGCCCAGGCCGTCGCCTCGCTGGCCAGCGCCGGATGGAACCGCCAGCGGAGGAGCTGCCGCTCGGTGGCCTCGCCCTCCTCGCCGAGCTCGAGCAGCGACAGGGCCAGCCGGCGGGCCTGGTCGCGCAGGTCGTCGGCGTCGACGGCGGCCGGGGCCCGGTCGACCCAGTCGGCGTGCTCGGCCTGCAGCACCGGCGACAGCCGCCGGACCTGACGGAGGGTGAGCGGTGGCAGGCGGCGACGCACCTCGAGCGCGGCGTCCGGGGTGAGGCGGCTGGTGCCGAACTGGCAGCAGCGGGCGATGGTGCGGGGGAAGGCGCTGCTCGAGCCGCGGTAGCGGCCGAGGCCGAGTGCGGTGGCGCACTCGTCGAGGTCGAGCGGATAGCCCTGGGGCGATCGCTCGAAGCCGTCGACCAGGTAGCGCATGAGCCAGGTGGCGGAGGGGCCGAGTATCCCGAGCCAGAAGCGCTCGACGTAGCGCGAGCGGGGGTCGTAGCCGACCTGGTCTATGACCGGATCGGACCAGGGAAGGATCTGCAGGGTGGGGATGGTGGTAGGGATGTCGCGGGCATGCATTGCGTCTCCGACGGATGGTCGAGCGAGCGGCCAGCGGGGAAGTTGCTCCGTTTCGTCGGCTATCCTCTCATCAACTATCATGATATTTCAATATCTCTCATGTCGCAGGTAGTGTGTCGGCCGTGCGCGACGACCTGATCGCCGAGGCGGGGCGCTGGGTCGATGTCGCCCAGCGGGTCGTGGTGCTCACCGGCGCGGGCATCAGCACCGACAGCGGCATCCCGGACTTCCGGGGGCCCAACGGCGTGTGGACCCGCAACCCGGGGGCCGAGCGGCGGGCAACCCTGCAGAACTACATGGGCGATCCCGAGGTCCGTCGGGAGGCGTGGCGGACGCGGCTGCGCCACCCGGGATTGTCGGCCCGACCCAACGCTGGTCACCGGGCGCTGGTCGAGCTCGAACGACGGGGCAAGCTCGACACCCTCGTGACCCAGAACATCGACGGTCTGCACCAGGCGGCGGGCTCCGATCCGGCCACGGTCGTCGAGGTGCACGGCACGATGCACAGCGTCGTGTGCATGTCGTGCGGCGAACGCGCGCCCATGGAGCGGGCGCTGGAGCGGGTGCGTGCGGGCGAAGACGATCCGCCCTGCCGCAGCTGTGGCGGCATCCTCAAGTCGGCGACGATCAGCTTCGGCCAGGGCCTCCTGGCCGAGGACCTGCAGCGCGCGATGGAGGCCGCTCGCCGCTGCGACCTGTTGCTGGCCGTGGGCTCGACGCTGGCGGTGTACCCGGTGGCCGAGATGGTGCCCGTGGCCCGCATGGCGGGGGCGCAGATCGTGATCGTCAACGCCGAGGAGACGGCGATGGACGACCTCGCCGACGCAGTCATCAGAGGCTCGATCGGCGAGGTCCTCCCGCAATTGGTCGGCACCGCCGAGCCCGAGCTGAGTGACCGTTACGCGCAGCCGCCTGATTCGTTCGGGGCGTCGGGACCCGCGATGTGAGTAGCTTGTCGCCGATGGCTGCGCTGCTGGAGGCTGCGAGGCGCCGCAATCCCCTGCCGACGGGCACGCTCGCGGTCGGGGCCGGGCTGCTCGTCGCCGGCTTGTCTGCGTATGGCTTCCTGGCGGTTGCCGACCGGCCCTTGACCAAGGCCGAGTACTCACCGTTGTCGGCGACCTGGAGCCTGGTCTTCCTCATCGGGCCGGGCCTGTTCCTACCGTTGGAGCAGGAGATCAGCCGGGCGCTCGCCGAGCGCCGCACCCTGGGTTTGGGCGGGGCGCCGGTGGTGCGCCGGGCGGCCACCCTGGGCGTGGGCCTGGGACTGGGCGTCCTGGTGCTGCTGATCGCCACCGCCCGGTGGTCGGTCGATGAGCTCTTCGACCACCAGCTGCTGCTGTTGGTGGGACTGGCGCTGGGGGTCGCCGGCGCACTGGCCGGGCACGTCACCCGGGGCTGCATGTCGGGGACGGGGCACTTCAGGGGCTACGCCACGTACATCGGGGCCGACGGGTTCATCCGGTTGCTGGGTTGTGTGCTGTGTGCCGTTGTCGGCGTGAAGACGGCGGGCTGGTTCGGCATCGCCCTGGGCGTCGCCGGGCTCCTGGCGGTGCCGGTGGCGCTGCGGGTCGAGCGCCCGTCGCTGCGACCGGGCCCGGAGGCGGCGCTGCGGGAGATCAGCAGCGCCCTCGGGTACCTCTTGGTGGCGTCCCTGCTGGCGTTCGGGCTCATGAACATCGGGCCCGTGATCGTCAAGCTCCTGGCGTCCGACGCCCAGGCCGACGCCGCCGGTCGGTTCGTCACCGGCGTCGTGGTGGCGCGCATCCCCCTGTTCCTGTTCCAGGCGGTCCAGGCGGCGCTGCTGCCAAAGTTGTCGGCGCTGTCCACGGCCGGCCGCCTCGGCGACTTCCGGGTCGGGCTCAAGCGGCTCATGGTGGTCGTGCTCGCCCTGGCGGTGGCGGGCACCGTCGTCGGTTGGGTCCTGGGACCGACGATCGTGGAGATCATGTTCCCCAACGCCGATCTCGACAGCCGCACGATGGGGCTCCTGGCCGCCGGCAGCGGCCTGTACATGCTGGCCCTGGCCTGCGCCCAGGCGGTGATCGCACTGGGCGGGCACCGTGACCAGGTGATCGGGTGGGGGATGGGCATCGTGGCCCTGGCGGTGACGACCTGGCTGGCCAGCGACGACCTGTTCCTGCGCGTCGAGCTGGGCCTGCTGGTTGGAAGCCTGGTCGCCTTTCTCACCATGGGCGCGCTGCTGTTCCGCCGGTTGGCCGTGTCAGGCCCGTTGGCCGTCGACCGGGGCGACTTCATCGAGGCGCTCCACGACGTCCCGATCGAAGCCTGACCCGCCCGCGCCATGGCGTCGCGGCGCGGCCACGCGCCCCGCCCACGCAGATTGTTGAGCGTGTCTGTAGGCTTTTCAGTCGCCGAGAGAATCGCCCGAGAGGTTGCCATGCCGAGCTTCCGTGAGCTGCTTGCCGCCACCAAAGCCGAGATCCGCGAGGTCGACACCGCCCAGGCCGACGAGCTGCGGCGGCGGCCGGGCGCGGTGATCCTCGACGTGCGCGAGCCCGACGAGTACGAGCAGGGCGCCATCCCGGGGGCCGTGCACATCCCCCGGGGCACCCTCGAGAGCTCGGTCGAGAACCGGATCAGCGACAAGGCGGCGCCCGTCATCATCCACTGCGCCAGCGGCGTGCGCTCGGCGTTTGCGGCCAAGACGCTCACCGACATGGGCTACGAGGACGTCGTGTCGATGACAGGCGGCTTCAACAAGTGGAAGGACGAGGGCCGCGACTGGGCCGCGCCGCGCAAGCTGTCGGCGGAGCAGCGCAACCGCTACCAGCGGCACCTGCTGCTGCCGGAGGTCGACGTCGACGGCCAGCTCAAGCTGCTCGACGCCCGGGTGTTGCTGCTGGGGGCCGGCGGCCTCGGCTCGCCGGCGGCGCTGTACCTTGCCGCAGCCGGCGTCGGCACCATCGGCATTGTCGACATGGACGTGGTCGACGAGTCCAACCTGCAGCGACAGATCCTCCACAACGTCGACCGGGTGGGCGAGCGCAAGGTCGACTCGGCCAAGAAGACGCTCACGGCCATCAACCCCGACGTCAACGTGGTGACCCACGACGTCCGCCTCGGCGCCGACAACGTCATGGACATCCTGTCGGGCTACGACATCGTGGTCGACGGCGCCGACAACTTCCCCGTTCGCTATCTGCTCAACGACGCCGCGCTGAAGCTCGAGATCCCGGTGGTGCACGGCTCGATCTTCCGGTTCGAGGGCCAGGTCACGGTGTTCAAGCCCCACGACGGCCCCTGCTACCGCTGCTTCCTTCCCGAGCCGCCGCCCGCCGAGCTGGCCCCTTCGTGCGCCGAGGCCGGGGTGCTGGGCGTGCTGCCCGGCATCGTGGGATCGATCCAGGCGGTCGAGGCCATCAAGCTGATACTCGGTGTCGGCGAGGACCTGTCGGGCCGGCTGCTGGCGTACGACTCCCT
>DASSDL010000058.1:0-3406 GCA_035697145.1 Acidimicrobiales bacterium | reverse complement strand
CAGACCGACACGCGCGGGATCCACTCGCTCGGCGTCGGTCAAGTCGCATGGTTCCGGGACCCCGACGGCAACACCTTCGCCATCGAGCAATAGATGAGCTCGCGGCTCCGCCTGCATCTGACCATTGCCCGGGCCGTCGTGCGACGCCGGGCTCGCCCCGGATGATCAACGCCGAGACCGGCACCGCCTGGATGGAGGAACCGTATGGACGCCGTACATGATCGGGTCGAGGTCGACAGGAGGCTGCGCGCGCTGTTGCGGGGTGCGGCTGGGTTGTCGCAGCGCCTGGCGGACGCGGCGCGTGCGGAGGGGCGACACGATGCCGGCGCTGACGTGGGGCGTCTGCAGCGTTCTGTCGTTCGGCCCCTGGAGGCGGCGGTCGCGGCGCTAGCCGCTCACGCCGCCGAGCCGGGGGCCGGATCACCTGGATCCGAGGGGCCGGCGGAGTCGGCGGCCCGGCACACCGGGAAAGGCACGGGGTCTGGCGATCCCGGAGACCTCGGCACCGACGGTGGTGGCTCGGGCGCAGCGTCGGGTGAGTGGGCGTGGGCGTTAGCCCAGGAGGCCACCCGGCTGCGACTGGTCGACGGGGTCCCGCTCGAGGTGGTCGAAGCCACAGCAGCGTTGCAGGAGCTGTGTCGGACACTGGCACCGGACGTCGCCGACCAGCGACGGGCGGCGCTAGCGGAGTTGCAGGCGTCGCTGCCTACCGCCGTCCAGACCCAGCCCGACGGGCCATATCTCGTGACGAACGCGCCGCGTGTTGTCGACTGGCTCGGTCTGGACGTGCGGCTGCCGCCGCAGCTGGCCCTGTGCCGCTGCGGGGAATCGAAGTTGAAGCCGCGCTGCGATGGCAGCCACGCCGAGGTGGGCTTCAGCGACGAGAAGGACCCGAACCGCGTGCCGGACCGGCTCGACACCTATGTGGGCGGGCAGGTCACGATCCACGACAACCGGGGCACGTGCGCGCACTCGGGGTTCTGCACCCAGCGGCTGGCAAGCGTGTTCCGGCAGGGGCAGGAGCCGTTCGTCGCCCCCAGCGGGGGCCGGATGGACGAGATCATCCGCGCCGTCAAGGCCTGCCCGTCCGGTGCGCTGAGCCTGTCGATCGACGGTCACGACCAACGTGACCAGGTCGACCACACCCCGGAGCCGGCGATCGAGATCTCGAAGGATGGCCCCTACCGGATCACTGGCGGCATCCCGCTGACCGACGCCGCCGGCGCACCGGTCGACCGCAACGCCGGGGCCTCGCTCGAGCACTACAGCCTGTGCCGCTGCGGCCAGTCGCAGAACAAGCCGTTCTGCAGCGGGATGCACTGGTACGTGGGGTTCGCCGACCCGCCGCTCGGCGACGAGCCCACGGTGTTCGAGTGGGCCGGCGGCTTCCCCGGGCTACTGCGCATGACCCGGCTCTTCTACGAGAAGCACGTGCCGGCCGACCCCCTGTTGGCGCCGCTGTTCGCCGACATGGCGCCGGACCACCCCGAGCGGGTCGCCGCCTGGCTGGGTGAGACCTTCGGCGGACCCAAGCGCTACACCGACCGGTACGGCGGCTACGACCGGATGGTGTCCCAGCACGTGGGCAAGGCGCTGAGCGAGGAACAGCGTGCCAACTGGGCCCGGCTGATCATCCGCTCGGCCGATGAAGTCGGCCTGCCCACCGATCCCGAGTTCCGGGCGGCGTTCGTGTCCTATATCGAATGGGGCTCGCGCATCGCCGTGGAGAATTCGGCACCCGGCGCCACGCCGCCCCAACACATGCCGGTGCCGCGCTGGTGGTGGGTGTGCGACGCTACTCCTGGGGCGCGTCTGTCGGCCCTGGCCACCGAACCGCGCGAGGAGGTACCGGTGGAGCTTCCCGGACCCGGCGAACAGGTCGGTTTCGCCCAGCACGTCAAGCCACTGTTTCGGCGTACCGATCGCCAATCGATGAGCTTCGCGTTTGACCTTTGGTCCTACGATGACGTCAGCCGCCACGCCGACGCCATCCTCGACCGCCTCAAGGCCGGCACCATGCCCTGCGACGCACCGTGGCCCCAGGAACGCATCGACGTCTTCGAACGCTGGGTCACCGCCGACAAACCCAGCTGACGCGTCCCGGGCTGAGTACTACTGGTGTCATCGTCGGAGGAGGGCGACACATGAGCACGCGGCACATCAACCCCCAGGGGCTCCACCGCAGCCCGGCCTTCAGTCAGGCGGTCGTGGTCGAGCAACCGACGAAGACGATCTATATCGGCGGGCAGAACGGCGTCGACGCCGAAGGCAAGGTCGTCGGCCCCACGGTCGGGGAGCAGTCCCTCCAGGCGTTCCGCAACCTCGCCACCATCCTCGAGAGCGAGGGGGCGAGCCTGGCCAACATCGTGCACTGGACCATCGCGGTGGTCGACGGCAACGCGTTCGACGAGGGTGTCGCCGCCTTCCAGCAGGTGTGGAACCCGGCCGACCCACCGCCGGCCATCACCGTCCACGTGGTCGCCGGCCTCAACCCCGGTTGCCTCGTCGAGATCGACGCCATCGCCGTCGTCTGAAGTCGCACCCCTTACCCGCATCCAGTCGCTCCCTGGTCGGATTGCGGCGGCGTTCACCAATACGTTTCGACGGGACGCACCTCGATCGCACCGCCCAGGCGAGCGGCCGGGATCCGTGCTGCCAGTGCGATCGCAGCGTCGAGGTCGTCGGCCTCGAAGACGAAGTAGCCGCCGATCGACCCCTCCGCTCCGAGGAATGGGCCCTCGGTCGTCGCCGTCTTGCCGTCCTGCACTCGTACGGTCGTTGCCTTCGCCGGCAGGCCAAGCGGCAGGCCCGGGGTCACACCGGGCGTCTTGTTGATCGCGCCGTAGTCGGCGTAGATGGCCTTCTGCTCGTTCTTCGAGAGGGTGGCCCACGCCTCCAGGTCGGTGGGCAGGGGCGTGGTGCCTTGATAGATCAAGAGCGCGTACTGCATCGCGTCCTCCTCGGTCGCCTTCGTTCACCCGTATGACGGAGCGCAAGCCGGCGATGTGACCGAGATGGCCGACGACGCCCGAGCGCACAGTGGGCAGGGACGGCAGCTGCCGCCGACACGCCTCCTCTGCCCCGCAACCACCGTCCCCATCGTCGGCTGCCTCATCGACCTCCGCACCGAGGCGGGCACTTCCATCGGCAAGCTCGTCCTGCATCACCGTCGGCTGGGCCCTTGGTCGGCCGGTGGTCCGTCGTGGAGGAGTTCGATGTCGAGCTCGCGGATGCGTTTGGGGTCGGCGATCATGGTGATGGCAGTGATCTTGCCCTCGGTGATGGCGAAGCAGAACGCGCCCCTCAGCCGTCCAGCAGGCGCCCACACGAGTCCGATGGCGCCGTCCACGAGAGCGGGCTGTGCTCCCCATGCTCGCCCTGAGGCCGCTCGGGCAACTGCCGCCGC
>DASSDL010000057.1:0-42915 GCA_035697145.1 Acidimicrobiales bacterium | reverse complement strand
CCCAGCTTTCGGATCACTACGGCGTCCTCGCCGACCTGCGCTACTGAACCACGAGAAGGAGGAATCGCCCATGTCCCGTCGGCTCATGCGGGCCGCTCCCCCGCCGCCGGCCGAACGATCCGGCGCTCGGTGACGATGGCGGTCACGAGATCGGCGGGGGTGACGTCGAACGCAGGGTTGATCGCCCGCGCACCGGCCGGAGCCACCGACTGGCCGTGCCAGGCCACCACCTCGTCGCCGGCACGGTCCTCGATCTCGATGTGGGAACCGTCCGGCGTCGCGGGGTCGACGCTCGACTCGGGCGCCGCCACCACGAACGGGACCCCTGCCCGGTGCGCCGCCAGCGCCAAGGGGTAGGTGCCGATCTTGTTGGCAACATCGCCGTTGGCGGCGACGCGATCGGCCCCCACGACGACTGCGTCTACCAGCCCTCGGGCGATGAGCGACGGGGCGGCGGCGTCTATCACCAGCCGGTAGTCGGCCCCCATGCGGTCGAGCTCCCACGCCGTGAGCCGGCTCCCCTGCAACAGCGGACGGGTCTCGTCGGCGTAGACACGGGCGACCGCGCCGCGCTCGTGGAGGGCCCGTACCACCCCCAGCGCCGTCCCCCACTCCACGCACGCCAGGGCCCCAGCGTTGCAGTGGGTATGGAGCCGCAGGCCCCGGGCATCGCCGGCATCGCCGCCGCCGGGTGCCCGCCCGCACAGCTCGACCAGGAGATCGGCACCCCGGCCGGCGATGGCGAGGTTGGCGGCGGCGTCCTCCTCGAGGACGGCTCGCGCCTCCCGTTCGACGGCGTCGTCTCCCTCGTCGAGCCGGGACGCGACGCGCTCCACGCCCCAGGCCAGGTTCACTGCCGTCGGACGGGCGGAACGGATGCGGTCGATCGCCTTGAACAGCTCGTCGTCGGTCCAACCCTCGCTCCGGCCCTGCCGGACCGCGAGCAGCACGCCCAACGCACCCGCGGCGCCCAGGGCCGGCGCACCCCGCACCGCCAGGCGGCGGATGCCGTCCACCAGGTCGTCGACGTCGGTCAGCCGCAGAGTGCGCAGCTCGTGCGGCAGCGCCGTCTGGTCGACGATCACGACGGCGCCGTCCATCCAGTCGATGGTCCGCACGGGGTGACTCTACGTGGACCGCTCAGACGCGCGGCGGGTCGACGGCCACCCGTAGGCGGCCGGACGGGCGCGGCGTCGCCGCCAGGGCGTCGCAGAGCGTGTGGTGGTCGGGAGCACGGACCAGCCAGCGCCCATCGGACGGCCCCAGGATCTCGACGCCGAGACACGCACCAAGAGCGCCGACGAAAGCGTCAGCGGCGGCGCCCGAGACCTCAGCCATCGCTGTGACCGGCGGGAACCGCAGCTGCGTGCGCCGGTCCAGCTCGGCCCATGCCACGCGGGACGGGTCGGCGTTCAGCGCGGCCTGGACGACCTCGTTGCGGGGCACATGGGTCTGGATGACGAGCCGACCACCGCCTGCCTTGCCGCCTACCACCCGCGCGGCCCGTGCCAGGAGGCCCAGTGCCTCCTCCGCGGCCCGGTAGCGGGGAGCGAGCAGCTCCTGGTCGAAGTCGAGGAAGGCGACCGCGTCGGCCCGGTCGATCTGGTGCAGCGTCGCCTCCGTGCCGACGACCACCCGCGAGCGGGGCATATCGCGCGCGCCCGTGGCCGCGGTCACCTCGTCGACGGGCTCGCCGACCAACGCCCCGATCTCGTCGCGCACCCGGGTCACGCCCTGGCGCAACGCCCGGAGCCGTGACGCCCCACACGAGGCGCACACGGCAGGCCGGACGGTGCCACAGCGGGCGCACACCAGCTCGTCGCCCGGCTGGGCGACGGCGGCGTCGCAGCGCTCGCAGCGGGCCAGCTCGCCGCACGCCTTGCAGGCCAGCAGCCGCGCCCGGCCCGTGCGGTTGAGCACGCACACGATGCGTCGGTCGCTGCGCAGCAGCCGCACCAGCGCCGGCGGCAGCAGGCCGGTCCGGGGATCCTGGCGGCGCATGTCGACCACGTCGACGACCGGCCAGCCGGCGCGCTCGTCGGCGCGGGAGGGCGGGAGCAATCGGGCCGCGTCCAGCGCCTCCAACGACGGGCACGGCGACGTCATCACGCATGGCACCCCCGCCCGGCGGGCCCGCTCCAGGGCGACGTCGCGGGCGTGCCAGGTGGGCGCCTGCTCTTGGCGATGGGCCTCGTCGTGCTCGTCGATCGCCACGATGGCGGCGAGGTCCCCCACCGGCGCCCATGCGGCGGCGCGGGTGCCGACCACGGTGACGCCCGCCGCCCCGAGTGCCCAGTCCCGCGGATGGAGCGCGGTGGGCACGCTCGCCCGGCGCATCGCGGCGCCGACCGACCGTGCCGACGCCGCCGTGGGGCACAGGATCAACGCGTTGCCCCGGGTTGCGGCGGCAAGCACGACCGGGTCGACAGACGCAGCCGGGGGCAACCGCGCCAGCAGCACCGGCGAACTTGCGGCGGATAGTGCGGCCATGACCTCTCGATCAGCCGCAGGTTCGGGTGGTCGCGGTCGCCGGGGGGCCGCCGGCGCCGGCAGCCGCGTCACCACCCGGTCCGGCGACGCGGTCCGCAACAACGACGCCGGGCGGCCCGCCCAGCGCCACGCCGCCCATTCCGCCAGCTCGATCAGCTCCGGCGTCGGCCCCCGGCCCGACCACTTGGCGAGGGGGCGCAGCGCCACGCCGGGCGGCGGCTCGACGTCGGCGGCGACCACCCATCCCCCGACCCGGCGACCGTGGAGCACGACCCGGACCCGGTCGCCGACGCACACCTGGTCCCCGAGGTCGTCGGGGACCAGGTAGTCGAACGTCTTGTCGATCGCGGGCTCGTCCGGCAGGACGCGTACGACCCGCGCCCCGGTCAGAGCCCCAGCGCTGACTTGAGGTCGTCGACCCGGCTCGTCTGCTCCCAGGTGAGCTCCTTGTCGCTGCGACCGAAGTGCCCGTACGCGGCCGTCTTCTTGTAGATCGGCCGGCGCAGGTCGAGGTCGCGGATGATCGCCGCCGGACGCAGGTCGAAGATCTGCTGCACGGCGCCGGCGATCTGGCCCGGGTCGACCGTGGAGGTGCCGAAGGTCTCGACGAGGACCGACACCGGATGGGCGACGCCGATGGCGTAGGCCACCTGTACCTCACAGCGCCGCGCGGCGCCCGCCGCAACCACGTTCTTGGCCACCCAGCGGGCGGCGTAGGCGGCGGAGCGGTCGACCTTGGACGGGTCCTTGCCCGAGAAGGCGCCACCGCCGTGGCGGGCGGCGCCGCCGTAGGTGTCGACGATGATCTTGCGACCCGTCAGGCCGCAGTCGGCGTGGGGACCGCCCAGCTCGAAGCTGCCCGTGGGGTTGACCAGCACCCGGTAGTCGTCGTCCTGGAATTGCGGCGGCACGAGCGGCCGGATGACGTGCTCGATCAGGTCGGGCTTGATGAGCGTCTCGGCGTCGAGACCCGGCTGGTGCTGTGTCGAGATGAGCACCGTCTCGAGCCCGACGGGCACCCCGTCCTCGTACTCGAGCGTGACCTGGGTCTTGCCGTCGGGGCGGAGGTAGGGGAGGATCCCGGCCCGGCGAACCTCAGCCAGGCGGTGCGCCAGGCGGTGCGCCAGCCAGATCGGCATCGGCATGAGGTCGTCGGTCTCGTCAACGGCGTAGCCGAACATCATGCCCTGGTCGCCCGCGCCCTGGCTGTCGAGGTCCTCCTCGGTGCCCGCGGTGCGCTTCTCGTAGGCGGTGTCGACGCCCTGGGCGATGTCCGGCGACTGCGGGTCGATCGACGTCATCACGCCGCACGTGTGGCCATCGAAGCCAACCGCCTCGCGGTCGTAGCCGATGCCCTTGATCGTCTCGCGGACGATGTTGGGGATCTCGACGTAGGCGTCGGTGGTGATCTCACCGGCGACGATGGCCAGGCCGGTCGTCACCATGGTCTCGCAGGCCACTCGGGCTACAGAGTCCTGCGCCAGGATGGCATCCAGGATCGCGTCACTGATCTGGTCGGCCATCTTGTCGGGATGGCCCTCGGTGACCGACTCGGACGTGAAAGTCCAACGACTCACGGTTTCGTTCTCCTCTGTGTGACGGCATCGAACACGGCACGGGCGATCGCCCGCTTGTCGGCCAAGGGCACCTCGCGCACAGTGCCGTCGGCATCCATGATCACGACGTGGTTGGTGTCGTGCTCGAACCCAGCGCCCGGGGCGGTCACATCGTTGGCGACGATGAGGTCGATTCCCTTGGCGGCAAGCTTGGCTGCGGCATTCTGCCGCACTTCCTCGGTCTCCGCAGCAAAACCGACGATCGTCTGCCCAGGCCGCCTGCGCGTCCCCAGTCCGGCCAGGATGTCGGGCGTGGGCTCGAGGGTGATCTCGGGCACGCCCTCCTGCTTCTTCAGCTTCCGCTCGGCCACCCGCGCCGGCCGGAAATCGGCCACGGCCGCGGCCATGACCACCACGTCTGCCGAGGCCTCGGCCGCGTGCACGGCGTCCTCCATCTCCGCGGCGGTCTCGACTCGAACCACGTCGGCCTGGGGCGGCACCGGCAGGTCGACGGTGGTGACGAGCGTGACCTTGGCTCCCCGGGCCACGGCGTCGGCCGCCAGGGCATGACCCTGCTTGCCCGACGAGCGGTTGCCCACGAAGCGGACGGGATCGATCGGCTCGCGGGTGCCGCCGGCGGTGACGAGCACGCGCAGTCCTGTCAGGTCCCGACCGCCGCCGAGCGCCGCCTCCACCGCCTCGACGATCGTCTCGGGCGCCGCCAGGCGCCCCTTGCCGATGTCGCCGCCGGCCAGCCGACCCTCTTGCGGGGGGACGATGTTGACCCCGCGGCGTGCCAGGGTGGCGAGATTGTCCTGCACCGCCGGGTGCTCCCACATCTCGGTGTGCATGGCGGGCGCCATGACCACCGGCGATCCCTGCGGCACGGCCAGCAACGTGGCCGTCAGCAGGTCGCTGGAGATGCCGGCCGCGTAGCTGCCGATGAGCCGGGCTGTGGCGGGGGCGACGACGACGGCGTCGGCCGACTGGCCCAGCCGGGTGTGCGGGATGGGGTCGTCGTCGTGGAACAGCGATGTGTGGGCCCGCTCGGAGGCCAGCGCCGAGAAGGTGGCCTCGCCAACGAACCGAGTGGCGCCGCGGGTCAACACGGGGATCACATACGCCCCCCGGTCGACGAGCCGGCGGCAGACGTCGATGGCCTTGTAGGCCGCGATGCCACCGGACACGCCCAGGACGATCCGCCGTCCTTCCAGCATGGAGCTGAGGGCCTACTCGGCCCCGTCGCGCTCGCCGCCGGACGGCTCGTCGCCGTCGACGGCCTCCACGCCCTCGGCACCCACCGTTTCGTCGGGGGCCTCGCTGGGATGGGCGAGGACGATCTTGTCGCCGGCGATCTCCTCGAAGGCGATCGACAGCGGCTTGCGGGCCACGGACGTGACCTGCGGCGGCACGATGGCGCCCAGACCCTCGCCCAACTGGTTGAAGTAGGCGTTGATCTGCCGGGCGCGCATGGCGCTCAGCGTGACCAGCGAGAACTTCGACCCGGCGCGGCCGAGCAGCTCCTCGATGGAGGGGTTCATCATCGTGTCTTGGCGTGAAGCCATGCTGGCGCGCACCTCTGTCCGGCCGGTTGATCGGCCGACCAGGTTACCGCCAGGGGCCCTCGAAGGTGGTAATCCTGGCCCCTGACGAACTTGCGGCGTCTAACCGCCACAAGGTCGGTGCTGGCCCACAGGAAACCGCTTCTCGGCGGCGCCGACGATCCGATCGGCCAGCGCCGCCGGCCGCAGCTGACCGGAATCGAGCACCACCTCGTAGATCGACAGGTCGGCCAGATCGAGGCCGTAGAGCGCCAGGTACCGGCCGCGCTCGACGCGCTGGCGCTCCTCGTTGTCGGCCAGTGCCCGCTCGACGGACACGCCCTCGCGTGCCGCGACCCGTTGCGCTCGGATCCGCGGATCGCAATCGATCCAGACCACGAGCGACGCCAGCCTCTCGTTGTGCGCGATCCAGCCGGCGAGCCGCGACTCGATGACGGCGCCCCCCTCGCGAGCCCGGCGGGCCAGACGGCTGTCGAGCTCGACGTCGACATCAGGATGGTCGGCGACGTAGAGCCCGAACTCGGGCAGGCTCATACTGCGCTCCGCGGCCAGGGCCCGGAACACCTCGCCACCCGGCACCAGCTCGAGTGTGAGCCGGTCGGCAACGCGCTGCGCGACGGTGGTGGTGCCCGAGCCGGGGGGGCCCGAGACCGTGATCAGCAAATTCGGGTGTGGAGGATCGCCCTAGAAGGCGTCGAGCAGGGATCGGCGCTGCTGCTCGCCCAGGCCCCGCACGCGGCGGGTGTCGGCAATGCCGATCTCTTCCATGGTCCGGCGGGCGCGTACCTTGCCCACGCCGGGGAGCGATTCGAGCACTGCGAGAACCTTCATCTTGCCCACGATGTCGTTGTCGTCGGCTTGGTCGAGGAGCTCCTTGAGGGTCAGCGACCCCATCTTGAGCTTCTCCTTGAGCTCAGCTCGCGCGCGGCGGGCCTCGGCTGCCTTCGCAAGCGCTGCTTCGCGCTGCTCAGGAGTCAATACAGGTGGCTGCGGCATGCCGCGCACCCTAGCGCGACCCCGCAGCGAAGCGGTGACAATCGCCAAGTGGGCGCCCGTCAGGCCAGCGACGCGACCAGCGCCTTGGCCGCCGCCACCGGGTCCTCCGCCCGGGTGACGGGCCGCCCGACCAACAGCAGGTCGGCGCCGGCGTCGAGCGCCTGGCGGGGCGTCGCCACCCGCCCTTGGTCGTCTATGGCGGCCCCCTCGGGGCGGATGCCGGGCGTCGCCAGCACCGCCGCGGGAGCGATCTGGCGCACCGTCTCGACGTCGGGCACGGCACAGACGAAGCCGCCGCAGCCGCCGTCGATGCCGGCCATCACACGCTGCTGTAGCAAGTGCGGCGAGGCCTCGGGCTCGCTGGTCAGGACAGTCACGCCCATGGCCAGCGGCTCGGGCAGTTCGGCACCGGCCGCACCCTCGCGCAACCCCTCGACCCCCGCCCGCAGCATCGGCGCACCACCCGCGGTGTGCAGCGTCAGGTAGCGCGCGCCAAGCGCCCCGAACACGCGGGCTGCCCGGCCGACGGTGTTGGGGATGTCGAGGAGCTTCACGTCGCAGAACACGTCCAATCCCATCCCCGCCAGCAACGAGATGGCCTCGGGACCGGCGGCGCTGTAGAGCTCGAACCCCACCTTCATCGTGCCGAAGAAGGGCTGGAGCTGGCGCGCCAGGCGCCGTGCCACCACCAGGTCGTCGACGTCGAGCGCCAGCACCATGTGGCGTCGCAGCGACTCGGGCACCTCGCCCGTCATGGTCGTGGGCGGTCCGTGTTCCTCAGCCATCAACCTCTCCGATCACCTCGTCCATGCGGGCCACGCCCTGGCGCGATGCCCACCCTTGCAGCTCGCCGAGCACCCGGTGGGGCGCACGGGGATCGGCGAACGTGGCGGTGCCGACCTGGACGGCGCTGGCGCCCGCCAGCAACAGCTCGGCCGCGTCGGCGCCGCTGGCAACGCCCCCGACGCCGACGATGGGAACATCCGGGAGCGCGCGGTGCACGTCGAAGACCGCCCGCACCGCGATCGGGTGGATGGCGGGACCCGACAGGCCTCCGCCTCTGGCGCCGGACCCCAGGCGGAAGCGCCGCGTCTCGGGGTCGATCGCCATCCCCAGGACGGTGTTGACCAGCGTCACCGCCTCAGCGCCGGCCCCGTGCGCGGCAGCCGCGATCTCGTCGAGGTGCGCCACGTTCGGGCTGAGCTTGGCCCAGCGGGGGCGACCCCAGCCCGCGGTCGCCTCGATGGCCGCCCGGGTGTCGTGGGCCGAGTGCGCGAACAGGTCGCGGCCCGCCTCGGTGTTGGGGCACGACAGGTTGACCTCGAGGGCGATCACGCTGTCGGGCGCAGCCGCCAGCAGGTCGGCGCCGCGCCGGTACTCGTCGACTGTGCGTCCCCAGACCGACGCCACCACGCGGGCGCCGGTCGCCGCCAGCGCCGGCAGATCGTGGGCGAGCCAGGCCTCCACGCCAGGGCCCTGGAGCCCGACGGAGTTGATCATCCCCGCCGCCGTCTCGTGAACCCGCAGCGCCGGGTTGCCGGGCCACGGATCGGCGTGCAGCGACTTCACCACCACCGCCCCCAGGGCCCCCAGGTCGCCGTAGGGCGCCAGCTCGGCGCCATGGCCGGCGGTGCCCGACGCCGTCATGATCGGGTTGGCCAGCCGCACCGAGCCCACCGTCACGGCCATGTCGACGGCCCCGGGTGTGGATGGCCGGTCCCCCCCGATGCCGAGCCGGCCGATCATGCCGTCCGCCCGCGGTGGATCTCCTGGAGCGTGCGGACCCGGACCTCGTGCTGAGACCGGTCCACGGTGCTCTCGGCGGCCGCCACGGCCGCGGATGCCGTCGTCAGGCACGGGATGCGGTGGACGTTGGCGGCGCGCCGGATGTAGGCGCCGTCGGCCCGGGCGCCGCGGCCCCGGGGGCTGTTGACCACGAGCTGGACCTTCCCGGCCGAGATGAGGTCGAGCGCGGTGGGCAGCCCCGCCTCCTCGTTCGAGTGCGCCACGATCCCGTCGGCCGCGGCCACCTTGGCCACCCGCTGCGCGACGGGCACGCCGTTGCGCTCGAGGTGATCGGCGGTTCCCACCGTGGCGGCGATGTCGAACCCCTGCTCCACCAACCGGGCCGCCGCCTTGAGGCCCACCGCCTTGTCGCGGTCGGCCAAGGACAGGAACACCGTCCCGCCCTCGGGCAGCCGCTCCCCCGCCGCCACCTGCGCCTTGCCGAACGCCAGGCCGAACGTGCGGTCCACGCCCATGACCTCGCCGGTCGAACGCATCTCCGGTCCCAAGACCGTGTCGGCGTCGGGGAAGCGATTGAACGGCAGCACCGCCTCCTTGACCGCGACGTGGCGGCCGCCGGACATGCCTTCCGCTCCCACAGCCGCCAGGGCCGGGTCACGCAGCAGGCCCTCGGCCCGCAGCTCGGCCAGCGTGGCGCCGACCATCACCAGCGCCGCCACCTTGACGAGGGGCACCCCCGTGGCCTTGGCGACGAACGGCACGGTGCGGCTGGCCCGGGGGTTGGCCTCGATCACGAACACCTGGACGCCCTTCACCGCGTACTGCACGTTGATGAGGCCCTTGACATCGAGCGCGTCGGCCAGCCGGCGGGTGTAGTCCTCGATGACCACCACGGTGTCGGGCGACAACGAGTGCGGCGGGATCGAGCAGGCGGAGTCCCCGGAGTGCACGCCGGCCTCCTCGACGTGCTCCATGACGGCGCCGATGACCACGTCGCCGGCGGCGTCGCGTATGGCGTCGACGTCGACCTCGGTCGCATCCTCGAGGAAGCGATCGATGAGCACCGGCCGCGACGCCGACAGCCCGCCCTCCCGGCCCAGGCTCCCGAAGCTGGCGAGCTCGGCCATCGCCCTGCGCAGGCCGTCCTCGTCGTAGACGATCTCCATGGCCCGGCCCCCCAGCACGTAGGACGGCCGCAGGAGCGCCGGATAGCCGATGCGCTCGATCACTGCCAGGGCCTCGTCGACGCTGGTGGCCGTGCCGCCGGCAGGCTGCGGGATCTCGAGGCGGGCGCACAGCGCGTTCCAACGCTCGCGGTCCTCTGCGGCGTCGATCGACGCCGGCGACGTTCCGAGCACAAGGCCCTCGGGCAGCACCGACGCCAGCTTGAGCGGCGTCTGCCCGCCCAGGGCGACGACCACCCCGACCAGGTCACCGGCGGCCTGCTCGGCCTCGATGACGTTGAGCGTGTCCTCCAGCGTGAGTGGCTCGAAGTAGAGGCGGTCGGACGTGTCGTAGTCGGTGGAGACCGTCTCCGGGTTGCAGTTGAGCATGACGGTCTCGTAGCCGGCCTCGGCCAGGGCGAAGCTGGCGTGGACGCAGCAGTAGTCGAACTCGATGCCCTGGCCGATGCGGTTGGGCCCCGAGCCCAGGATCAGCACCTTGCGCCGACCGCTGGCCAGGGTCTCGTCCTCGTCCTCGTAGGTCGAGTAGTGATACGTCGTTGCCGCCTCGAACTCGGCACCGCAGCTGTCGACCGTCTTGTACGTGGGCCGAACCCCCGCCGCCCGACACCTCGAACGCACGTCGGCGACCTCGATCCCCCACAGCCAGGCCAGCTGGGCGTCGGCGAAGCCGAGCTGCTTGGCCCGCTTCCAGTCGCGCCGGCCCAGCGCGTCGGGGCCGGCGGCGGCCAGGTGGGCCCGCTCCTCGACGATGCGCAGGATCTGATCGAGGAACCAGGGGTCGACCCTGGTCCGCTCGGCCAGCGCCTCGATGGTGATCCCCCGGCGCAGCGCCGCCTCCAGCTGGAACGGACGGTCAGGCGTGCCGATCGCCGCCCGGGCGACCAGCTCGTCGTCGGTAAGGCCGTCGAGCACCGCCTCGCCGGTATCGCAGTTCAAGCCCGCCCGCCCCACCTCCAGGCTGCGCAGCGCCTTCTGCAGCGACTCCGGGAACGTCCGCCCGATGGCCATCGCCTCGCCCACAGACTGCATGGAGGTCCCGAGGATGCCCGGGCTGGTGGGGAACTTCTCGAACGCCCAGCGGGGGACCTTGGTGACCACGTAGTCGATGGTGGGCTCGAAGCTGGCGGGGGTCTTGCGGGTGATGTCGTTGGGGATCTCGTCGAGCGTGTAGCCGACGGCCAGCTTGGCGGCGATCTTGGCGATCGGGAACCCCGTGGCCTTCGACGCCAGGGCGGACGATCGGCTCACGCGGGGGTTCATCTCGATGATGACCATGTCGCCGTTGGTCGGATCGAGCGCGAACTGCACGTTCGAGCCGCCGGTCTCCACCCCCACCCGGCGGATGCAGGCGAATGCCGCGTCCCGCATGGCCTGGTACTCGACATCGCTGAGCGTCTGGGCGGGCGCCACCGTAATCGAGTCACCGGTGTGGACGCCCATGGGGTCGAGGTTCTCGATCGAGCAGATGACCACGCAGTTGTCGGCCCGGTCGCGCATGACCTCGAGCTCGTACTCCTTCCACCCGGCGATCGATCGCTCGATGAGGATCTCGCTGATGGGGCTGGCGGCCAGCCCCGTGGCAGCGATGCGGCGGAAGTCGTCGGGCGTGACGGCGATGCCGGTTCCCTGGCCGCCCAGGATGAACGCCGGCCGGACCACGACCGGAAGGCCGATGCGCTCCATGGCGGCCAGCGCCTCGTCGAGGCCGTGGGCCGTCGCGGAGGCGGGCACGCTGAGCCCGATCTCCTGCATGGCGGCCTTGAACTGTTCGCGGTCCTCGGCGGTGGCGATGGCGTCGGCGGTGGCCCCGATCAGCTCCGGGGTGCCGGGGCGCCCGACCGCCTTGCGGTCGACCAGCTCCATGGCCAGGTTGAGGGCCGTCTGGCCGCCGAGCGTCGGGAGCACGGCGTCGGGCCGCTCCCGCTCGATGATGCGCTCCAGGTGGTCGGCATCGAGCGGCTCGACGTACGTGGCGTCCGCGAACTCGGGGTCGGTCATGATCGTGGCCGGGTTCGAGTTGGCCAGGATCACCCGGTAGCCCTCGGCGCCGAGGACCTTGCAGGCCTGGGTGCCCGAGTAGTCGAACTCGCACGCCTGGCCGATGACGATGGGACCGGCCCCGATGAGCAGGATCGACTCGAGGTCGTGGCGCCGCGGCACTCAGCGCCCTCCCATCAGCCCGGCGAACTCGTCGAAGAGGTAGGCGGCGTCATGGGGCCCGGGGCCCGCTTCGGGGTGGTACTGCACGCCGAACGCCCGCAGCCGATCGCAGCGGACCCCCTCGATCACCCCGTCGTTGAGGTTGACGTGCGTGACCTCGACGTCTGCCCCCATCGACCCCCCGACCACGGCGTAGTTGTGGTTCTGGCTGGTGATCTCCACCCGGCCGGTGGCCAACCGGCGCACCGGGTGATTGCCGCCGTGGTGGCCGAACGGCAGCTTGCGGGTGGCGCCGCCCAGGGCCGTGGCCAGCAGCTGGTGGCCCAGGCAGATGCCGAAGATCGGCACGGCGCCCAGGAGCTGCCGGATGGCGTCGACCGCGTACGCGACCGCCGCTGGGTCGCCGGGGCCGTTGGAGAGGAACACGCCGTCGGGCTCCAGGGCCAGCACGTCGGCGGCCGGCGTGGCCGCTGGGACGATGGTGACCTCCCCCAGGCCGGCGAGGTGGCGCAGGATCGTCCGCTTGATCCCGAAGTCGTAGGCGACGATGCGGCGCGGTCGCGGGCCGGGCGGACCAGCGCCGCTTCTCGCCAGCGTGTGGGGCTCGGTGCACGTAACGGCGGCGACCAGGTCGCGCCCGTCGGTACCGGGTTCGGCGGCGGCCGCGGCTTTCAGGGTCGCCTCGTCGGCGCTCCCGAACGCCCCGGGGAGCGCGCCGAACTCCCGGATGTGACGAGTCAATCGCCGAGTGTCCACTCCCGCGATCGCGGGGACGCCGTGACGGCGCAGGTAGCCATCGAGATCGTCGCTGGCGCGCCAGCTGGAGCGGCGCCGCGCGAGGTCTCGCACCACTACGCCGCGGCAGAAGGGGCGGCGGCTCTCGTCGTCGTCGACGCTCACCCCGTAGTTGCCGATGTGGGGCGCCGTGAACGTGATGATCTGCCCGGCATAGGACGGGTCGGAGATCACCTCCTGGTACCCCGACAGCACGGTGTTGAACACCACTTCGCCGGTGGCGACCCCGGCTGGCGGCTCAGCGCCGAACAGCTCGCCCTCGAAGGTCGTCCCGTCGGCCAGTACGAGCAGGCCCTCGCGGAGGACCATCACACCCGCACTCTGATCTGGCGTCCGTCGTGGCGAGATCTCGGCATGAGAGACGCCAGTTCAGTCTGACGCATGACCCACCATCACCGTTGAGCCTCGGCGTCGACCACGACCGGCTCCCCGGCAAGCAGGGTGTGGCGAACCCTCCCCGTGAGCGTCATCCCTGCGTAGGGGGTGTTGCGGCTGCGGCTCGCCAGTGTCGCCGGATCAACGGTCCACGTCGCAGCCGGGTCTATCACGCACAGGTTCGCAGGCCGGCCGGCCTCGATCGGGCCGCCGTGGCGATCGCCTACGCCCAGCAGCGCTGCGGGCCGCCACGACAACAGCGCCAACAGGTCGACGATCGGCAGGTCGAGGTGGGTCAGCGCCAGGGCCAGCGCCGTCTCCAGGCCGAGCATGCCCGGCGGCGCCTGGTCGAACGGCTGCTCCTTGGCTTCGGGCGCATGCGGGGCGTGGTCGGTGGCGATGCAGTCGATGGTCCCGTCGGCGAGGCCGCGGCGAACCGCGACGACGTCGTCTTCGGTGCGCAGCGGCGGGTTCACCTTGAACACCGGGTCGTAGGACGCGCAGCACTCGTCGGTGAGCGTGAAGTGGTGCGGCGTGGCCTCGCAGGTCACGGGCAGCCCCTCAGGCTTGGCCGCCGCCACGAGCCCGACCGACCTGCGGGTCGACAGGTGCTGGAAGTGGACCCGGCCGCCGGTGAGGCGGGCCAGCGCGATGTCGCGCATCACCATCAGCTCCTCGGCCTCCGCGGGCTGTCCCGGGATGCCGAGCCGGGAAGACCAGGCGCCCTCGTGCATGGCCCCGCCGGCGGCCAGCACGTCGTCCTCGCAGTGCTGAGCCACCGTGAGGCCCAGGCCCCGCGCGTACTCGAGGGCCCGGCGCATGAGTCGACCGTCCTGTACGCCCTTGCCGTCGTCGGTGAAGAACCGCACGCCCAACGCCGCCAGCTCGGCCATCGGCGTGAGCTGGGCACCCTGGCGTCCCACGGTGATGGCGGCCGAGGTGCGGACGTCGCAGCAACTGTCACGGCCGAGCTCCAGCACTTCGCGAGCCACACCGGCGGAGTCGATGGGGGGATCGGTGTTGGGCATGGCGAGCACGCAGGTGAACCCGCCGAGCGCGGCGGCGCGAGCCCCCGTCTCGACGGTCTCCGCCTCCTCCCTCCCGGGCTGGCGCAGGTGCGTGTGGAGGTCGACCAGGCCGGGCGCCACGACACACCCACTGGCGTCGAGGACGATGTCGGCGCCGAGGTCTGACGCGTCGGCAACCACCGCGGCGATGCGACCGTCCTCCACGGCCACATCCGCCGCCCGCTCGCCGCCGGCGTCGACGACACGGCCCCCGCGGATCACCACCGATTTCAACGTTCCCCTCCTGATCCCAGCAGCTCGAACAGCACGGCCATCCGCACCGCCACGCCGTTGCGCACCTGGTCGGTCACGACCGAGCGCGGCAGGTCGGCGACGTCGGCGGCGATCTCGACGCCGCGGTTCATCGGGCCCGGGTGCATCACGATGGCCTTGTCACCTAGCAGGTCGACCCGCGAGCGGGTCAGGCCGTAGCGGGCGGTGTACTCGCGCAGCGACGGGACCAACGCCTCGGTCATGCGCTCTCGCTGCATCCGCAACAGGTACACCACGTCGACCTTCGGCAGCACCGCGTCGAGGTCGTGGCTGACCGCGACGGGCCAGCCGTCGAGGCTCGGCGGCAGCAGGGTGGGCGGTGCCACCAGGGTGAGCTCGGCGCCCAGCTTGGTGAACGCCCAGGCGTCGCTGCGTGCCACACGGCTGTGCTTCACGTCGCCGACGACGGCGATGCGCAGCCCGTCGACGCCGCCCAGGTGCTCGCGAATCGTGTAGCAGTCCAGCAGCGCCTGGGTGGGGTGCTCGTGCCAGCCGTCGCCGGCGTTGATCACGCTGCCCGTGACCCACTTGGTGATCTGGTGAGGCACGCCGGCCGAGCGGTGGCGCACCACTATGGCGTCCACGCCCATGGCCTCGATGGTCTCTACGGTGTCGCGCAGCGACTCCCCCTTGTTCACCGACGACGCCGACACCGAGAAGCTCAGGGTGTCGGCCGAGAGCCGCTTGGCCGCCTGTTCGAAGCTCAGGCGGGTCCGGGTGGAATCCTCGTAGAACAGCCAGGTGACCGTGCGACCCTGTAGGGCCGGCACCTTGGGCAAGCGTCGTCGAGTCACCTCGACGAAGCTGTCGGTCAGGTCGAGCAGGTGCTCGATGTCGTCGCCCTCGAGGTCCTCGATTCCCAGCAGGTGCTTCAACGTCCCTTCACCACCTCGCCGAGCTCGACGCCGTCGAGGGTGGCGTTGACTACCTCGTCGCGCCGGGTGGGCAGGTTCTTCCCGACGTAGTCGGGGCGGATCGGCAGCTCGCGGTGTCCCCGATCGACCATGACCGCGAGCTGGATGGCCCGCGGCCGCCCATAGGTGTGCACGGCGTCGAGCGCCGCCCGGATCGTGCGCCCCGTGAACAGCACGTCGTCGACCAGGACGACCACCTGGCCGGTGAGGTCGACGGGGATGTCGGTCACCGCTGTGGGCAGCACCGGCCGCAGGCCGATGTCGTCGCGGTGGAAGGCCACGTCCAGCGAGCCCAGCGGCGGGCGGGTGCCGTCGATCTTCTCCAGTGCCTCGCCCAGCGCCTCCGCGAAGGTCATCCCCCCGGTCTGCAGCCCGATCAGCACCACCTGGTCGGGCCCGTGGTTGCACTCGAGGATCTCGTGGGCGATCCGCCACACGGCCCGGCGGACGTCGTCGGCGTCGAGCACCTGGGTCCGGGCATGGAAAACGCCCCCGAACGGGGGCGTGCTACGTCGTTCGCGCTCTGCCAATCGGGGACCTCCCCTTGTCCTGTCCGTGTGGGTCTCGCAGGACCCTCTTCACGGTCAGGCGGCCACGCTAGCAGCGCGGCCGGCGCCGCACGCGCATCCCCGCGCCGGTCAGGACCGGGCCCACACCTCGCCGCCACCTGCTGTCCCCAGGAGGCGGAAGCTGGCCCCGGCGGCCACCCGCGCCGAGGCGGTGTTGTCACGGCTGATGCGGGCCCACACCTGGCGCAGCCCCAGCGGCGGGCCCAGCGCCCAGGTCGCCATCAGGTCCACTCCGACCGCCGCCGCCCCCCGGCTCCGAGCGTCCGGGGCGAGCCACCAGCCGATCTCGGCTCGGCGGACAACCGTGTCGAACCCCCGCAACCCGACCTCACCCCATACGAGGTCGTCGTCGACGGGGCTGATAACCAGGTCCAGCGCCAGCCCCCGGAGCCGTCGCTCCGACTCGCCGGCGATCCAACGCCGCGCCCCGGCGGGCGACGCGTCGGCCGGGACGGGGTTGGTGCCCACCACCGACGGATCGCGCCACGCCGCCGCCAGGGCCGCGACATCGCGGGGGTCGTCGCGCCACTGCCGCAGCCGGATGCCGCAGCCCGCGTCGTTCAACTCGGGCGCGGGGAGGGTCAGCGTGACGAGCTCATTCCTGGCGCACCTCGGACGCCACCGAGGACAGCACACCGTTGACGAACCGGGGGGAGTCGTCGGTGCCGAACCGGCGCGCCAGCACGACCGCCTCGTTGATCACCAGGGCCGCCGACCGCTCGGGCACCGCCAGCAGCTCGTAGGAGCCGAGCCGCAGGATCGACCGGTCGACAGCCGCCAGCCTGTCCAGCGACCACTTGGGGGCCACCAGCCGGCCGAGCAGCTCGTCGATGCGGTCGCGGTGGGCGTCCACGCCGCGAACGAGCTCGACCGCCAGCGCGGCGGGCACGATGGGCTGCTGGTCGAGCAGCTCCCCCACCGCGACGTCCTTGGCCTCGGCCTCGTACAGCAGCTCGAGCGCCCGCTCCCGGGCCGCCCGCCGGCTTTCGAGCTCGGTCGGCTGCAGATCGCTCACTGCGTCTACGCCCTTGTCAGGTATTCGGCGCTGCGGGTGTCGACCTTGATCCGGTCGCCGGAGTTGACGAACAGGGGCACCTGAACCACCAGTCCGGTCTCCAGCGTGGCCGGCTTGCGAGCGCCCGACACCCGATCGCCCTGGATGCCGGGCTCGGTGTTGGACACCGCCAGCTCGACCGCCGCGGGCAGATCGATGCCGATGATCTCGTCCTTGTAGAACTGCAGCACCATCGTCGAGCCGTCGATGATGTACTTCGTGGCCTCACCCAAGGCCGCGGCCCCCACGTGGATCTGCTCGTACGTGGTGCTGTCCATGAACACGTAGTGGTCGCCGTCGTGGTAGAGGAACTGCATCTCCTTCTTCTCCACGACCGCCTGCTCGACCCGCTCGTCGGCCCGGAAGGTCTTGTCGAGCTGAGCGCCGGTGCGGGCGTTGCGCAGCGTGGTCCGCACGAACGCCGATCCCTTGCCGGGCTTGACGTGCTGGAACCCAACGACGTGGAAGAGCCCTTCCGGCAGGTCGAGGGTCATGCCCCGCTTGAGGTCGTTGGTGGTGGTGGCAGCCATCGGCTCGGCTCCTGGGCGCGCAGTGGGATCTCTACGGGTGGGGCTCCTTGGGCGCCAGCGTCAGGGTGCGGCAGCCCTCGGAGGTGACCACGACCGTGTCCTCGATCCGGACCCCACCGTGCTCGGCGAGGTACACGCCCGGCTCGACGGTTACGACCTGGCCGTCGGCCAGCATAGCGTCGGTCGTTCTGGCCACCCGTGGCGGCTCGTGGATGTCGAGCCCCACGCCGTGCCCCGTGGCGTGGAGGAACGCCTCGTCCCAACCGGCGTCCCGGATGATCGAGCGGCAGGCGTCGTCGACCGACTTGGCCTCGGCGCCGGCCTTCACGGCCGCCACCCCGGCGGCCTGGGCCTCCCGCACCACCTCGTACATGCGGGACTGCGTGTCGCTGGGCTCGCCGATCATCAGGGTCCGGGTCATGTCCGAGTGGTAGCCGTCGACCAACGCCCCGAAGTCGAGCACGACGAGGTCGCCCTCCACGATGCGGCGGGCACCGGCCCGATGATGCGGCATGGCGGCGTTGGGGCCGGAGGCGACGATGGTCTCGAACGATGGTCCCTCCGCACCGAGATGTCGCATCTGCCACTCGAGCTCGAGCGCCACCTCGGCCTCGGTCGCCCCCTCCACCAGGCGGTGCCGTATGGCTGCCAGCGCCGCGTCGGCCATGGCGCACGCCGCCTGGATGCGGGCCACCTCGCCGGCGTCCTTGACCAGCCGCAGCGACTCGACGAGGCCCCCAGTGGGCACCAGCTCGGCGTCGGGAAACCAGTCGGTGCCGAAGCGGCGCTTCTGGGCCCAGGTGACGTTCTCCGATTCCAGCCCGAGCCGTTCCACGCCGGCAGCGGCGGCCGCCAGCGCCTGGCGACGGGCGTCCTCCTCGAGGCCGATCGCCGTCCGGGCCTCGACACCGGCTTCGGCCAGCTGGCTGGTCGCCTGGTCGCGGTATCGGCCGTCGGTCACGAACACGAGCTCGGCCGTATCATCGGCGGGCATCAGCAGCAGCGCTGCGGACCCGGTGAAGCCGGTGAGGTAGCGGACGTTGGTCAGGTTGGTGACCAGCAAGGCGTCGCAGGGGACCTCGCTGAGTCGGGATCGCAGCCGGGCGGCGCGATCGGGGACGTCCATCGAAGGGAGCGAGGCAGGGTCGAAGCTCACCGTTCAAGGCTAGGGGGCGGAGCCGTTGGCGCCGTCACCTGAGTAGCTGCCGGACGGCCTCGATCGCCAGGACGTAGCCGTGGCCACCGAAGCCGGCAATCGTCCCGGTGGCCACGGGGGCCACGACGGATGTGTGGCGCCACGACTCCCGGGCGTTGGGGTTGGAGATGTGGACCTCGATGACCGGTCCGTCGAACACCGCCAGGGCATCGTGGAGCCCCCACGCGTAGTGGCCGAGGGCCCCGGGGTTGATGACGATCGCGGCGCACCGGCCGCGGGCGACCTGGATGGCGTCGATGAGCTCGCCCTCGGCGTTGGACTGCAGGTGCTCGACCGCAAAGCCGGCGGCCTCGGCGGCCGTGTGCACCGCCGCGAGATGGTCGTCGAGGGTCTGACGCCCGTAGATCTCCGGCTCCCGCTGGCCCAGCAGGTTGAGGTTGGGACCGCTGAGCACGAGGATCACCCGCCGCTCGGTCACACGGTGCTCCCGATCCGATCGAGGACCAGGCTCACCGTGCCCGGGTCCACCCCCATCACGACCTCGATCCCGCCAGGCCCGTCGAGCACGAACGTGAGGCCGTGCAGCGCCTTCTTGTCGCGGGTCATGAGCGTGACCAGCTCGGCGGGATCGACGTCGGGGGGAAGGACCGAGGGCAACCCGTACTCGTCCACCACCCGACGATGCTCGCCCAGCCGAGCGCGGTCGATCCGGCCCAGCTCGACGGCCAGCTCCGCGGCGTAGACCAGGCCGATGGCCACGGCCTCCCCGTGGCGCAGGTCGTAGCGTCCGGCCGTCTCCAGCGCATGGGCCAGGGTGTGCCCGTAGTTGAGGATCGCCCGCCCCGGGACGTCGGTCGTCACGGCCTCACGCTCGTCGGCCGCCACCACGTCGGCCTTGATGCGCACACAGGCGGCGATACGCGGCACCAGGGGCCGCGCCGACAGGTCTTCGCCCGTGAGGAAGTGGTACTTGGCCATCTCGCCCAGGCCCGACCGGCGCTCGCGCTCGGGGAGGGTGGCGAGGGCGTCGGTGTCGCAGAGCACCGCCGTCGGCTGCCAGAAGGCACCCACCAGGTTCTTGCCTTCGGGCAGGTTGACCCCGGTCTTGCCGCCGATGGCGGCGTCGACCATGCCCAGCAGGGTGGTGGGCACGTGCACCACCCCGACGCCCCGGTGGTAGACGGCTGCGGCGAAGCCGGCGGTGTCGGTGACCACACCACCGCCCACAGCCACCACCTGGTCGGTCCGCGTGAGGCCCCAGTGCGACCACGCCCGGCACAGCTCCTCGACCGTGGCCAGCGACTTGGTGGCCTCGCCGTCGCCGATGGTGAACACCTCGTGCTCCCGTCCGGGATCCACCTCCAAGCCGATGCCTCCCTGGGTGACGACAGCCACCCGGCGAGCCGCGGGATCGAGCAGCGTGCCCAGGTGGGCGCGCACGCCGGCACCGACCACGACCGGGTACGAGCGCTCGCCCAGCCGGACCTCGACAGTGACCTCGTCGCTCACCCCGTGGCCTCCGCAGGGACGCCGACCAACCGGGCAATGTGGCGGGCGAGCGCCCGCTTGGGCTTGTCGTCGCCGGCGTGGAACGGCTCGACGTCGACGGTGGCGTCGGCGACCTCCTCGTAGAGCGCTGCCCGGCTCGCGATCAGGCGTTCGAGCGCCGCCGTGGGATCGGGATCGCCGGTGAGCAGCGGCCGATGGGTGGGATCGGCACGGGCGGCAAGGAACGCGGCGGACGCCCGCAGCCAGACGACGAACGCCCGGCGACCCAGGAGGGCCCGGTTCTCGGACTGGGTGACCACCCCGCCGCCGGCCGCGACCACCAGCGGATGGGCCCGGCCCAGCAGGTCCGCCAGGACCTCGGACTCGAGCCGGCGGAAGGCCTGCTCGCCGTCGTCCCGGAAGATGTCGGGGATGGTCCGGCCGGCACGGAGCTCGAGCTGCTCGTCGGCGTCGGCGAACGGTCGCTGCAGCTCCCTGGCCAGGCGGCGCCCGACCGTGGTCTTGCCCACGCCCATCGGCCCCACCAGCACGACGTGCCGGCGCCGGCCGCCGTCGCCGCCCTTCGGATCCATCAGGTGTTGCGCACCGAGGCGTCGAACGCGTCCCGGTTGCGGACCACCTCGGCCAGGGAGTCCCCGCCGAACTTGCGGAGGGCTTCCCCCGCCAGCACCAGGGCCATCATCGTCTCGGCCACCACCCCCATGGCGGGGACGGCGGTCACGTCGGTCCGTTCCTTGAAGCTCACCGTCTCCTGTTTGGTCACGACGTCGACGGTGGTGAGCACGGGCCGATTGAGCGTCGCCAGGGGCTTCATCGCCACCCGGCACACGATCAGCTCCCCGGTGGAGATGCCGCCCTCGATGCCACCGGCCCTGGTGGTCGTGCGCCGGTAGGAATGGCGGTCGGCGTCCCAACCAATGGGGTCGTGCGCCTGGCTGCCGGGACGCCCGGCGACGCCGAACCCGTCCCCGATCTCGACGCCCTTCACCGCCTGGATGCTCATGAGCGCCTGGGCCAACAGGCCGTCGAGCCGCCGATCCCAGTGCACGTGGCTCCCCAGGCCGACGGGCACGCCGTAGGCCAGCACCTCCGCCACCCCTCCCAGGCTGTCGCCCTCCTTGGCCACCACTTTGATCTCCTCGACCATGGCCTCCTCGGCTGGGGGGTCGAAGCAGCGCAGCGGCGAGGCGTCCACGCGGTCGAGGTCGGCGGGCGCGGGACGATCGTCCGACTTCGACCGCACCGACCCGAGCTGGATCACGTGCGAGACGATCTCCACGCCCAGCCGTCGCAACAATCCCTTGGCCAGGGCTCCGGCCGCCACCCGCGCCGCCGTCTCCCGGGCCGAGGCCCGTTCCAGCACGTCGCGGGCGTCGGTGAAGCCGTACTTCTGCATGCCGGCAAGGTCGGCGTGGCCGGGACGGGGCTGGGTGAGCGGCGCCCGTGTCTCGCCCGGCTCCACCGACATCTCCTCGTGCCAGCGGTCCGACCGCGTCCACTCGGTGTTCGCTACCTCGATCGCCACCGGGGCGCCCAGCGTGCGGCCGTGGCGGACGCCGCCGACGAGGGTGACCTCGTCCTGCTCGAAGCGCATGCGCGGTCCGCGGCCGTAGCCGAGTCGGCGGCGGGCCAGCTCATGGCCGATCTCGTCGACCGTGATCGGCAGCCCCGCGGGCAGCCCCTCGACGATGGCCACCAGGCCACGGCCGTGGGATTCGCCGGCGGTGAGGAACCGGAGCACGGCACGACGATATCGATGCTGAGGCCGAGTGCACGCGAGGGCCCCGGCCCGAGACATGCCAGGCGGCAAGAGCGGGGAACACGGCTTGTCCGGCTACAACGAGGCGAGAATCACCACCGCCGCTCCCACCGCCAGCGAGGGGCCGAAGGCAAACGGGTCGTTGCGCCGGCGCATGACCAGCAGGGCGACACCCACCAGAGCCCCGATGAAGCCACCCAGCAGCGCGGCGTCGAGTGCGCCTTCCACCGGCCCGAGGACAGGATGCTCGGGCGTCCACGCCAGCCACCCCACCACCAGTCCTGCCACCGTCGCCAGGCGCACGTCGCCGAACCCGAGCATGCGGGGGGAGATCAGGTGCAGCACCAGCAGGCCGCCGCCGAGCACCCCCGCCCCCACCAATGCCCCTCGCAGCGTGTCGGCGTCGATGCCGCCGTCGACGGCGGTTGCCACCACGATCGTCAACCCGACCGCCAGGGTCGTGACGCGCGCAAACCGGGTGGGGATCCGCATCGCCCAGATGTCGACCACCGACATGGCCACCAGCCCGGCGAACAGGCTCAGCACCGGCAGCAGCGTGGCCGACCAACCCGCCCGCGCCGCCGCCAGACCGAAGGTGAGCCCGGTGGCCACCTCAACCCCCGCGCACCACCGGGGCCGAGCCGCGCCACAGCCGGCGCAGCGCCCGCCGGCCAGGAGCCAGGGCAGGGCGGGGGCCGCTAGCTGGGGAGCCAGGGAGTGGCCGCACGTCCCGCAGCGCGCCACCGATCGCCCGAGCTCCCCGGATGCCGGCACCCGTTGCAGCAGCTGCGGCATGACCACCCGCCAGCCAACCCAGCGAAGGATGGCGTGGTTGAGCGCAGGCCCGACAATCCCGACGCCGAGGACCACCGCCCCGGCGACGAGGGCTGCCTGCGACAGGTCGCTCAGCGGACGGAGGAGAGGAAGTTGATGAGCCTCCCCCGCTGAGCAACGTCGTCACCGGTGCTGGGGCTGCGGACCGCCGCCGATCCCCCGGTGGGACCGACGGTCGCCTGCACCGCAGCTCGTGCCTCGGGGCTCATGGCGGCGAGATGGGGTGCCAGCTCGCCTTCGGCGCCCGGCCGCAGCGAACCGAGCGAGCTCAGCCCGGCAAACGGCGAGGTGATCGGACCGGTAGGGCCGCCGGGCGCCTCGTCGTCGGCCGCCCAATGCATCTCCGGGGGCAATGCCGACGACGACACCGCCCGGATCTGGCCCGTATGGATGGAGTCGACCGGCGGGATCAGCCCACCCCCCGTGAACGGCGACGCATCGTCACCGAGCGGGCTGGTATCGGGCAGGCCCGGGAGTGCGGGCGGGGAGCTCGGCGTCGCCGGTAGGTCCGCGGGGAAGGGGGAACCGAGGGCCGGGTCGGCCGGCAACCGCCCCGGCGAAGGAGGTGGCGCCGGCGCCCTGCGACCGCGGTCCGAGCGAGAGGGCGGCCGGCCGCCGTTGGAGCCCGGCGCAGCCGACGGTGGGGTCGGACCGTTTGCGTCGGGACGACGAGCCCGCGACCCCGGGCCGGAAGGCCGGCCCTGGCCGTTGGTGGCACGAGCGGAGGGCGGCAGACCGTCGGGCCCGACGGTCGGGTGGGGGCCACTAGCGCGGTCGGATTGCCGCCACCCGGCGCGTGGTGTCTCGCCCGTCAACGCCGGCTCGGGAAGATGGTCCTCGCTTCCCCGGCCGCCCGGCACCCTCTCCCCGGTCCCACGGCCGCTCGGGACACGCTCGCCGCTCCCACGGCCGCTCGGGGCGGGCATCGGTAGGCCCGGTATGCCCCGAGGAGGTGTGGGCCGGGACCGTGAGCCCGCGCGGCGCGGCCGTTCGGACGGAAGGTCCGGCAGGTCGGCCAGGCGGCTGGGTTCGGGGATGGGCTCGGGGCTGTCGACGTCGGCCACGCCCAGCTCGACAAGGTCGCGCACGGCCCGGGACACGTTCAGCTCGCTCAGGCCAAGGGAGCTGGCCACCTCGCCGACCGAGCGACCCCCTGCCACCGCCACCAGCGAGCGCCAGCGGTCGGCGTCGATCGTCACCTCGTCGCTGGATAGCTCGGAGGTGAGGCTCACGCGGTGGTCCAGCGAGGGGACCACCGCCTCCAGCTCGGTCCATTCGCTGAGCAGTGCGTTGGCGCGCCGCAGGAGGTCGTCGACCTCGTCGGGATGCTCGGCGTTCGGCGTGTGGCTATCGGAGTCGAACGCGAACGAGCCGCTGCCGAAGCGAAGCAGCTCGAAGACCACCTCATCGGTTGGCGCGCCGTCAACGGCGCGGTCGGCATCGGAATCGACCACCCGGCCATCGCGTAGCCAGACGCTTCCCTGCCCGCGATCGCCGTCGATGCGGAGCCGTCCGGTCTTGCTGGTGGTCGCCAGCAACTTCAGCACGTCCGGGAGAGAAAACGTGTCGAGAGTCCCTTGGAGCGCCAACGCCGTACCTCCGATGTGCTTGGTCCCCGCCAACATCCCCAGCGCTGGCCCCTACCCTAAACCGCGCGTCCAGCGCGCGCCCAGCGGCGTTTTCAGCGCTCCGCGCCCACGAGGTGTGGTGTCAGCCCATGCGGCGCGCGAGTTCGGCCACCGCGGCGGCTGACATCGCCTCCAGCGGCGGGTCCTCTCCCGTCCAGCGCCGAAATCCGTGGGCGGCCTGGTGGATGAGCATGCCCAGCCCGTTGACCGCCACGGCGCCCTGGTCGCGGGCGGCGGCCAGCAACGGGGTCGTCGCCGGGTGGTAGATGAGATCGACGACCACCTGCCCGGGGTGGAGCGAGGCCGGGTCAACGGGAAGCGGTTCGGGCGTGCGGTCGGCGGCGGTCACCACACCCATGCCAAGGGGTGTGGCATTGACCACCAGGTCGGCGCCCGCGACATTCGCTGCCGTACCGACCCGGCCCCGCTCGCCCGCGAGGATCGCAGCGCGGGCCGCCGGCTCCGGTGACCGATTCACGATGGCGACGTCGGCCGCCCCGGCCTCGCCGAGGGCCAGCGCCACGGCCCGCCCGGCGCCCCCTGCGCCCACCACCACGCAGCGCAGCCCCGCAGGGTCGACGCCCTCGTCCATCCGCAGGGCGTCGACGAAGCCGGCGCCGTCGGTGTTGTCACCCACCAGCCGGTCGCCCCGCCAGCACACGCAGTTGACGGCGCCGAGGGCCGCGGCCACCGGGGTCCGCTCGTCGACGGCGTCGTGGACCGCGGCCTTGTGGGGCATGGTCACCGACAGCCCGCCGATCCCGAGGTCTCGCACGGCGGCGATGGCCTGGGCACCGTGCCCCGGAGGCACGTCGAAGACCAGGAACACCCAGTCGGCGTCCACCGCGGCGAAGGCGGCGTTGAGGATGGTCGGTGACAGCGAGTGGCGCACCGGCGAGCCGATGAGCGCCGCCAACCGCGTGGATCCTGTGACTACCCGCGCCATGGAGGCGTCGGATCAACAAATGGCGTCGAGCGCGCGCACCGGGGAAGCATCAGCCGCAGCCGAGGCCGGCCTCTCGGCAGCGCGCCCGCGCCTCGTTGAACTCGTCGATATCGGCGGTGAAGAAATGGGAGCCGTCGTCGGCCTCGGCGTCGAGGACGTAGAAGAGCCAGTCGCCCTCGGCGGGATTCAGGGCGGCCTCGATGCTGGCCCGGCCGGGTGACGCAATGGGCGTGGGCGGCAAGCCCTGGCGGTTGCGGGTGTTGTAGGGCGAGTCCAACGCGAGGTCCGCCTCGGTGAGCGAGCAACCCCCCGGCTCGTTCTTGACGTAACAGCTGGTCGCGTCGATCTGGAGCGGCATCTCCTCGGCCAGCCGGTTGTAGACGACCCGGGCGACCCGCGGCCGGTCCTCCTCGGTTCCAGCCTCCTCCTCGATCAGCGACGCCACCGTCAGCACCTGGTAGGGCGTCAGGCCCAGCGCCTCGGCCCGGCCCTGCATGTCCAGCTCGGCGAGCGTGCTGTCGAGCTGGGCCACCATGCGCTGGACGACGACCGCCTCGGTGTCACCCTCCTCGACCGCGTAGCTCTCGGGGAAGAGGGTGCCCTCGAGCGACTGCTGGTCCGCCGGCAGGATGCTCGACCGGGAGGCCGGGTCCCGGATCGCGGCCTGCAGCCCCTCGGCGGTGAAGCCTTCGACCCCATCCTCGGGGTCGGCCAGTCGAGCCAGCGTCTCGGGCAGGGTCAGGCCCTCCGGCACGGTGATCAGGATGGCGTTGGGGGGCAGTGCACCCTCCTCGAGGGCGTCGATCGCCTCGGTGAACGACGAGTTGAGCTGCATCCGGTAGCCGCCCGCCTGGAACTCGCCGGGGTCACGGAAGCGGATGTACCAGTCCCACACCGTGGCGTTGCTGATCACCCCGGCATCGGCAAGCTCGTGGCCGACGTCGCTGGTCGACGCGCCGTCGGGGATCTCGACCAGCACCGTCTCGCCCGGGTCCCCGGACGGATCGATCTCGCCTTGGACCCACGACCATGCGAACCACGCCCCGACTCCGGCGGCGATGAGCAGCACCGCGAACGTGATGACCACCGCCCGACAGCCCCGCCGCCGGGAGAGCCCCTCGCCCTCGTCGCCCTCGTAGTCGTCGTACTCGTCCTCGTAGTAGTCCTCGTCGTAGCCGTCATCCGGATAGGCGTCGTTGGCATAGGTGTCGCCCTCGTAAGGAGCGGCCGGGTAGGCGCCCGTCCGGGCCCCGGCCGCCGTGGGCCCCGCCCGATACGCCCCGGTCGACGGCCCGGCTCCGGTCGTGGCGCCGCGGTAGGCCCCCGAGGCGGGCTGCCCCCAGGTCGGTGCCTGCCGCGGCGCGGCCCCGCCGCTGTCGCGGTTGGCCGGCCCCTCCCAGAAGTCCTCGAAGGCGTTGCCCTCCTCCTCGTCGTCGTCGCCGCGGCGACCATGACGGCGGCGGCGCTCGTGCGGAGCTGGCTCGTGTGACAGCGGCATGCGGCGGGGCGGGATGGAGCGGCGGGCTTGGCGGATCACACGCGTGGCTGGCCCGCGTCCAACCACGACTGGAGAATCACCGTAGCAGCGACCTGATCGACGACCCGGCGACCCTTGGGGCCCTTCACGCCCACCGCGCGCAGGCGCCGCTGGGCCTCGACGGTGGACAGGCGCTCGTCCCAGGTCACGACACCGACCGGTAGCCGGGCCCGCAATTCGTCGGTCTCGTCGAGGATGCTGCGGGCCGCCGGGCCGATGGACCCGTCGAGCGACAGCGGCAGCCCCACCACCACGACCTCGGCGCCGGCCTCGTCCACGAGCTCGGCGATCCTCCCGTGGTCGCGAATCTGGTCGCCCGAGCGCGTCAACACGTCGTAGGGCGTGGCCACCGTCCCGGCGCTGTCGGACAGCGCCACGCCGATTCGCCGGCTCCCGAGGTCGAGTCCGAGGGCCCGGGTCACCCGATGCCGGCGGCGGCGCGGGCCTGGTCCAGCGCCTCGTCGAGCCGCGACGGGTCACGGCCGCCGGCGACCGCCAGGTCGGGGCTTTTGCCGCCGCCGCCCCCGACGGTGCGGGCGGGCTCGGCGATCAGCTCGGCGGCGTTGAGGCCGCTGTCCTTGGTGACCGCCGCCACCAGGGCCACACCGCCGCCCGGGGGTTCGCCGCCGAGGACAACGGCCCGCACGCTTGGTTGGTCACGCACCGCGGTAGCCAGGTCGCGCAGGTCGTCGCGGCCGACGCCGTCGACCCTGGCCACCACCACGCCCTCCACCACCCCCGCCCCGAGGTCACCCGCCCGGCTCCCCGCGGCCTGGCGTCGCAGGTCTTTGAGCTCGTCACGCAGGGTCCTTAGCTCGCCGCGCAGTCGCTCGGCGGCGACCGGCAGCTCGTCGGGTGTGGTGCCGAGCACGTCGGCCGCCCTCGACACCAGCTCCTCCTCCTGGCGCAGGCGCTCGATCGGCCCGAACCCGGTCACCGCCTCGATGCGCCGCAGGTTCGAGCCGATCGAGCCCTCGCTGACGACCTTGATGGGACCGATGTCGCCCAGGCGGCGAACGTGGGTGCCGCCGCACAGCTCGACCGAGTGCTCGCCCGCCTCCAGGACCCGCACGATGTCGCCGTACTTGTCGCCGAAGAAGGCGATGGCGCCCATCGCCCGGGCCTCGTCCATGGTGGTCTCGAAGTGCCGGACGGGCGCGTTGTGCAGGATCTCGCGATTGGCCAGGTCCTCGATGGCCCGCAGCTGGTCATCGGTCACCGGCTCGAAGTGGCTGAAGTCGAACCGCAGCCGGTCTGGCGCCACCAGCGAGCCCTGCTGCTTCGCGTGGCTGCCGAGCACCTCGCGCAGCGCCCAGTGGAGGATGTGCGTGCCGGTGTGGTTGCGACGGATGGCGTCGCGACGCTCGCCGTCGATGCGCGCCACCGCTTGCTGCCCGACCTCGATGGCCCCCTCCTGCACCTTGACGTGGTGCGCGTGCAGACCGGGGAGGGCGTAGGTCGTGTCCACCACCTCGGCCATGCCGGTGTCGGTGGTGATGGTGCCGGTGTCGCCGATCTGGCCACCTGCCTCGGCGTAGAACGGCGTCCGGTCGAGGTAGACGGCATCGCCGATGACTCCGATCACGGTCGCCTCGGTCTCGTACTCCCGGCGGCCGGTGAACTCGGTCGGGCCGTGCTCGACCAGCAGGCGGCGCTGGGCGTCGACCTCCTCCCCCGTGGCGACGCCGCCGCCCTTGCCCGCCTCCCGGGCCCGCTGGCGCTGCGCAGCCATGTCCGACTCGAACCCGGCCACGTCGACCTCGAAGCCCCGCAACTGCGCCATCTCCTGGGTGACCTCGAACGGGAAGCCGTAAGTGTCGTGCAGCAGGAAGGCCACGTCACCGGGCAGGGTGCCACCGTCGCCGAGGCGGTCGAGCTGGGTGTCGAGGATCTGCGAGCCGCGGGCCAGGGTGCGCCGGAACGATTCCTCCTCGCGGGTGATGACGGGCACCACCAGGTCGCGACCGGTGACCACCTCCGGATATTCGTCGCCCATCAGCTCGATCGTGCGCTCGACCATCGGGGGCAGCACCGGGCGCTCGACGCCGAGGAGGTACGCGAAGCGGATGGCGCGGCGGATGATGCGGCGCAACACGTAGCCGCGGTCCTCGTTGGAGGGGATCACCCCGTCGGCCACCAGGAATGTCATGGTGCGGGCATGGTCGGCGAGCAGCCGCAGGGCGATGTCGCCCAGCTCGGACTCGCCCAACCGGTGCCCGGTGACCGATTGGGCCTCGCCCACCAGCTCGCGGAGCGTGTCGGAGTCGTAGAGGCTGTGGCTGCCGGCGAGCGCGGCCATGATGCGTTCGAGCCCGGCGCCGGTGTCGATGTTCTTGTTCGGCAGGTCGCTGAGCTGGCCGTCGGCTCCCCGGTTGTACTGGGGGAACACCAGGTTCCAGAGCTCGACGTAGCGCTCCTCGGCCTCGGGGTTGGCCGGGCCGCCATCGGGACCGAACTCCGGGCCGTTGTCCCAGAAGATCTCGGACGACGGGCCGCACGGCCCGGTGTCGCCCATCTCCCAGAAGTTCTCCCTGTCGAGCCGCTGGACGCGGTCGCGCGGGCAGCCGACGAGGTCGGTCCAGATGTCGGACGCCTCGTCGTCGCTCACGTGGACGGTCACCCACAAGCGGTCCGGGTCGAGCTCCAGCACCTCGGTCACGAACTCCCAGGCCCAGGCGATGGCTTCGGCCTTGAAGTAGTCGCCGAAGCTGAAGTTGCCGAGCATCTCGAAGAAGCTGAGGTGCCGGTGGGACCGCCCGATGGCGTCGAGATCGTTGTGCTTGCCACCGGCCCGCACGCAGCGCTGCACCGACGCCGCCCGGGGAGGGTGGAACGGCGCCGGCTCCTCGCCCAGGAAGTAGGGGACGAACTGCATCATCCCGGAGTTGGTGAACATCGGTGCGCTCGGGTGCGTCGGGATGAGGCTGGCCGAGGGGACGAGCGTGTGCTGCTTGGCGGCGAAGAACTCGTTCCAGACGCGGCGTAGCTCGGCAGATGTCCGCGGTGCCATAAGTGGTGTCAGCCTAGGCGGAGGCGTCAGTTCCCGACGCCACGGTTCCAGCTGGTGCGCGCGCCGGAGCTGGCTACCGACTCGTTGCCCTACCGGGCGCCCGGGCGCAGCTCGGCGCGGAGCTCGGCCTCGCGCTGCCGCATCGCGTTGCGGCCCTCGGCCACGGCGTCTCGCACACCCGAGCCCAGCCGGCGGACCGAGGCGGTCGCCTCGGCCTGCAGGTGCTCCGGGGCGTAACGCCGCACGGTGCGCCGGATCCGGCGCCGCATCCACATGGCACCGCCGAGGCCGGCGGTCGCCCCCGACGTGAACCAGACGAGCCGCCGGATCAGGAACATCAGCGGTCGCCCCTGCCGGTGCCGCGGTCGCCGGCGCCGTTGTTGTCGTCGCGGCGACCCCGGAACCGGCGGGCTGCCTTCGCCGTCCCGCTGGCGAACGCCACGCCCTTGATCACCGGGTTGGCCATTGCGATGTAGGCGAGACGCGAGGCCGAGTCCACGGTGCCGGTCACCGACTCGGCCGTCGTCACCAGCTGGTCGAGCCGCTCGATCTCGCCGTTGGCGGCATCGACGGTGTCGCGCAGGTCGTCGAGCACGGGGACGGTCTCGGTCCGCAGCAGATGGGCGACGTCGCGCAGCGCCCGCAGGGTCCGGAGCATCGCCACCACCCCCACCGCCAGCAGCACCACGGCCACCACGCTGGCGGCAGCGACGATGACCGCGGCCAGGTCCGAGGCGCTCACTCGCGTCCCTCGTCGGACTCGGCTTGCTTGGCGAGCCGTTCCATGCGCGTGGCGATCTCCTGCTCGAAGCCGTGGTCGGAGGGCTGGTAGTAGACGGCGTCAGCGGCGTCGTCCGGAAGGTATTGCTGGCGCAGCCATCCCCGCGGGTCGTCGTGAGGATACTCGTAGCCGACGCCGTGCCCGAGCGAGCGTGCCGAGCGGTAGTGGGCGTCGCGCAGGTGCACCGGAACCTCGCTGCCGATCCCATTGCGGACGTCCTCGCGGGCCCGCCAGACGCCCAACGCCGACCGGTTCGACTTGGGCGCCGTGGCCAGGTGGACGACCGCCTGCGCCAGGTTGAGCTGGGCCTCGGGCAACCCGACGTACTCGACTGCGTGGGCGGCGGCGGTGGCGACCACCAGGCCCAGCGGATCGGCCTCGCCGATGTCCTCGCTGGCGAGGATGACCAGCCGGCGGGCGATGAAGCGGGCATCCTCGCCGGCCTCCAGCATGCGGGCCAGGTAATGCAGCGCCGCCTGGGGATCCGATCCCCGCACGCTCTTGATGAACGCGGAGATCACGTCGTAGTGCTCGTCGCGGCCGTAGCGGTGGAGCTTCGTGCCCAGCGCCGCCTCGGCGTCGGCCACCGTGACCCGAGGGGCATCGCCGCGCTCGCCCTCGGTCTCGTGCACGTCGCCGTCGCCGTCGCCACGGGCGCGGGCGCGGGCCAGCGCCACCGCCACCTCCAGGCTGGTGAGCGCCTGGCGGCCATCACCGCCGGCCCGGTCCGCCAGGTGGGCCAGCGCCTCCTCGTCGGCCTCGGCGCCCTCCGCCTCGAGCCCCTTGTGCAGCAGCCGCTCCACCGCCGGGGGATCCAACGGCTGGAGGCGGAACAGCGTCGAGCGCGACAACAGCGGCGGGTTGACCTCGAAATAGGGGTTCTCGGTGGTGGCGCCGATCAGCACCAGCAGGCCGCTCTCCACCGATGGCAGCAGGGCGTCCTGCTGAGCCTTGTTGAAGCGGTGGACCTCGTCGAGGAACAGGATCGTGCCCTGCCCCCGCTCCCCCAATCGCTGCTCGGCCTGGGCGAGCACCTCGCGTACGTCCTTCACGCTGGCCGACACGGCCGACAGCTGCTCGAACGCCTTGGCCGTGTGCCGGGCGATGACCTGGGCCAGCGTGGTCTTGCCGGTTCCTGGCGGCCCCCAGAAGATCGCCGAGGACAGCCGGTCCGACTCCACCAGCACCCGCAACGGCTGGCCCTGACCCACCAGCTCGTCCTGGCCCACGATGTCGTCGAGGCTCTGGGGACGCAGCCGTGCCGCTAGCGGCGCCTGGCGCGCCAACCGCTCCTCGGCCGCGGCCGCGAACAGGTCGTCCCCGACTCGCCCGGACTTGCGCGGCATCGCCGGCGAGGGTATCGGCGTTCGATCCGGGAAATCCCCGGACGTCGCGTTGCTCTCCTGCCGCAGGGCCCGGGCCATTGCCATCCCCCGGCGAGGGGATGCGAGAATCTGGCTGTGTCCGAGACGCGGCGACGGGTGACGCTGACCCGCGACGAGGTTGCCCGGGTGCTGCACCGGGCGTCGGAGATCGAGGCATCTGCCGACGGACCGACCGCCGGCGACGGCTATGACGCCGAGGCGGTCGAGCAGGCGGCCGTCGAAGTGGGCCTGTCGCCCGCCGCCGTCCGTCAAGCGGTCGCGGAGCTGCGCATCGGCGCCCTGCCGACCGACGCCGCCGCCCCCACCGGGCGGGTCGACCGCAGCCGGGCCGCCAGCTCGCGTTTCGTCATCCAGCAGCGCCTGGTCGAGCGGCGTCCGGAGGCGGTGCACGCCGCCGTCGACCGCTTCCTGCGCAGCCAGATGCTGGAGCTGCGGCGGCGCAGTGGCGACCGCTCCCTCTATCGCCCCCGTCGCGACCTGGTCGCCAGCCTTCGGCGGGGACTCGACTTCGCCGGGGCGATCAGGCTCGACGGCATACGGACGGTGTCGCTGCTGGTTACGGCCGCCGACGAGCGCACCCTGGCACGCCTGGAGGCCGAGCTGGCTTCCAGCAGGGCCAACGTGGTGGCCGGGGCCACGGGCACAGGCGCGGGCGTGGCCGTGCTCATGGGCGTTGCCGGAGCGGTGGCGGCCGAGCCCGGGCTGGTGATCGCCGCGGTGCCGGCGGGCGCGGCGGTGGGCGCGGGTGGCCTCAGGGTCGCCGGAGGCCGCTGGCGCCAACGCCGCAACGACGTCGACGAGGTGCTCGCCACCCTGCTCGACAGGCTCTAGCCCTCAGGCCTTGGGCGGCAACGTGCGAAGCCCCAGTTCGGCCAGGTGGGCGGCGTCGATGGGTGTGGGGGCCCGGGTCAGCGGGTCGGCGCCCGACTGGGTCTTGGGGAAGGCGATGACCTCGCGGATGTTCTCCTCGCCGACCAGCAGCGCCACCAGCCGGTCGATCCCGATGGCGAAGCCCGCGTGGGGCGGGGCGCCGTAGCGGAACGCGTCCAGCAGGAACCCGAACCGCTCCTGCGCCTGGTCGTCCGAGATGCCCAGCACCCTGAAGATGGTGCGCTGCACGTCGGCCCGGTGGATCCGGACCGATCCCGAGCCCAGCTCCCAGCCGTTGAGCACCAGGTCGTACGCCTGGGACCGCACGCGCAGCAGGTCCTCCGGGTCTCCCGACGCCAGCAGCTCGAGATCGTCGGGGTGCGGCATGGTGAATGGGTGGTGGGCCGGCAACGGGCGGCCGTCGTCGTCCAGGCCCTCGAACAGCGGGACGTCGACCACCCACAGGAAGTTGAGCCCGCCCTCGGTCACGGGTGGCCGGCCCAGCTCGAGGCGCAGCAACCCGAGCACGTGGCGGACCACCGGCCGGACGTCGGCCACCAGGAACAGCAGGTCGCCGGGCTCGGCGTCCATCGCCTGGCATAGCTTGGCCTGCTCGCCGTCCGACAGGAACTTGGCGACCGGGCTGTCGAGGCCATCGTCCGTGACCCGCACCCACACCAGGCCCTTGGCGCCCCAGCGCTTTGCCTGGTCGGTCAGGTCGTCGAGCCGCTTCCGGGAGGTCGTCTCGCTGCCGCCCGGCTGCCGGATCCCCTTGACGCACTGGCCGGCAAACGCCTTGAAGCCGGTGTCGGCGAACACGTCGGTGAGCTCGACCAGCTCCATGCCGAAGCGCACGTCGGGCTTGTCGGAGCCGTAGCGCTCCATGGCGTCGTGCCACGGGATCGACGGCATGTCACCCACCCCATTTGTCGACGTCACGGCGGCCACGCAGGCCCGAACCGCGTCGGACACGAAGTCCATCACCTCGTCGCGCCCCACGAAGCTGGCCTCTAGGTCGAGCTGCAGGAACTCGAACTGACGGTCCGCCCGGGGGTCCTCGTCGCGCAGGCAGTGGGCGATCTGGTAGTAGCGGTCGATCCCCCCCACCATGCACAGCTGCTTGAAGAGCTGTGGGCTCTGCGGCAGGGCGTAGAAGTTGCCCGGTTGTAGCCGTGACGGGACGACGAAGTCCCTCGCCCCCTCGGGGGTTGACGCGATGAGCAGGGGCGTTTCGATCTCGACGAAGCCCTGGTCCTCCATCGACTGCCGGAATGCGGCGTTGGCCAGCGCCCGCGCCCGCAGGTTGCGCAGCATCCGCTCGCGGCGCAGGTCGACGTAGCGGTAGCGCAGCCGGAGGATCTCGTCGGCCTCGACGCGCTCGTCCACGGGGAACGGCGCTGGCTCGGCCGTGGCGAGGACGTCGACCTCGCACTCTCCGAGCTCGACCTCCCCGGTGGCCAGGGCGGGGTTGGCAGTGCCCTCGGGGCGCATGCGCACCACGCCCGTGATGCGCACGACCCACTCGTTGCGCACGTCGACCGATCCGTCGACGACGCATTGCACGAGCCCCTCGCGGTCGCGCAGGTCGACGAACGCCAGGTGTTCGCCGTGCTCGCGGCGGTGCGCCACCCAGCCGCACAACGAGACCCGCTGGCCGGCGTGGGCCGGGCGCAGCTCGCCGCACCAGCGCGTGCGCAGTCCCCGGGCCGGCCCCGCCTCGCTCACACCATCGCTCACGTGCCCGCGTCCTCGGCCTGCGCCACCAGCAGCTTCCGCACGAGGTCGACGACCTCGTCATGGCTCACGACCTTCTGTTCGCTCTGCGTCAGGTCGCGCACGGTGGCCGTCCCGTCGGCCGCCTCCCGTTCACCGACGATCACCGCCACGCGAGCGCCCGAACGACCCGCAGCCTTCATCTGGGCCTTCATCGAACGACCGTCGAACGCTCGATCCGTCCGGAGGCCGGCGCTACGCAGCTCGGCCGTGATGTCGCGGGCGGCCCGCCCGTCGGTGGCATCCACCACGAAGACGTCCAGGCTGGATGCCGGCGCCTCGAACACGCCCTCCGCGTCGCACGCCAGCAACATCCGTTCGATCCCCGAGCCGAAGCCGATACCGGGCGTGGGGGGGCCGCCCAGCTGCTCGACCAGGCCGTCGTAGCGCCCGCCACCGATGATCGTCGACTGTGCGGTGTCCAACGCCTCGCTCTGGAACTCGAACAGCGTGTGCGTGTAGTAGTCCAGACCCCGGACCAGGCCCGGTTCGACCTCGAACGGGATGCCGAGTGACCGCAGCCCGTCCTGGACCCGCTCGAAGTGGCGACGCGAGGTGTCGTCGAGCACCTCGGCGATGCGGGGGGCGTCGGCCACGACGGCCTGAGTGGCGGGTCGCTTGGAGTCCAACACCCGCAGCGGGTGGCCGTCGATCTTGTCGCGGTCCTCGGGGGCCAGGTCGCCGGCGCGGCCGCGCAGCCAGGCGGTGAGGGCCTCGCCGTAGGCCACCCGGTCGGCGGGCGTGCCCAGGGTGTTGACGATCAGCCGCCAACGACGCAGGCCGAGGGCATCGAGGTAGGCGGCGCCGAGGGCGATGATCTCCACGTCGAGATCGGGGTCGGCCGCGCCGATCGCCTCGACGTCGAGCTGGTGGTGCTGGCGCAGGCGACCGGCCTGCGGGCGCTCGTACCGGAACACCGGGGTGACGCACCACACCTTCCAGGGTGTGGGCGGGCGGTGCTGCACGTAGGCCCGGACGATCGAGGCAGTCGCCTCGGGCCGCAGCGCCATGTGGCGGTCACCCTTGTCGTGGAAGTCGTACATCTCCTTCCGGACGACGTCGGTGCCGACGCCGAGGCGTTGGAAGACGCCGAGGTCCTCGAACAACGGACCGTGGACGAAGCCGTAGCCGAACCGCTCGGCGACGCCGGCGAACGCGGCGACCATCCGCTCCCAGCGCGCCGACGCCGGGGGCAGCACGTCCTGTGTGCCAATGGGGGCGCGGAAGGTCTCGGGCCTCGTTCCTCGCTCTCGACCTCCGGCCGGGCCGCTCGGGCCACGCTCGCTCATGACGCGCCGAGGCTAGCGGTGCCCCATTCGGCCTCCGAACCCGGTTGTCACCTCGGTCCTGCCAGCCGAGCGCCCGGTTCACAGCCAGTCGCGCCACCGGAACAGCAGGTAGAGCCCGAAGGACGCGACCAACAGGACCGCCGCGGAGAAGATGACACCCCAGGTCTCACCGGAGCCCGGGTACGGGACGTTCATGCCGTAGTAGCCGGTGATCGCCGCCGTCGCGGCAAAGATCGCTGCCCAACTACTGACCTTCTTCACGATCTGGTTCTGACGAAAGTCCCGCAGGCCCAGGTTGGTCTCCACGATGGTGGCCACCAGGTCCCGCAGCGAATCCGTCGATTCGCTGATCCGCAGGATGTGGTCGTAAACGTCCTGGTAGTAGGGGTAGAGGTCCTCGGACACCGCGGCGTGCTCGCGGCGCATCAGCGCGCTGACCGCCTCGCGCGTCGGGCTCACCAGCCGGTTGAACTGCACCAGCGCCCGGCGCATCTGGAACCAGTCCCGTTGTTGTGCCGGGCTGAGGGGCCGCTCGTCGAAGATGCTCTCGCTGATCTCGTCGTAGTACTCGTCGAACGCCCGCACCACGTCGAAGTACTGGTCGACCACGACGTCGAGCAGGCCGTACAGCAGGAAGCTGACACCATGGGTGGCGAGCGCGGACGACCGGTCCCAACGCTGCAGCACGGCGCCCATCGAGAAGCGATCGTCCTCGCGCACCGTGATCAGCCAGCGGTCACCCACGAAGGCATCGATCTCGATGTCGTCCAGCTCCGCGGCCTCCCGGTCGAGCCGCACTGCGTGGCACGACAGGAACCGGTGCGTGGCGTAGTGGTCGAGCTTGGGCCGCTGGTGGGGACCCAAGGCATCCTCGACCGCCAGCTCGTGCAGGCCCAGCTCCCTCGCCAGCTCGTGCAACTCGTCCTTGTTCGGGCCGCACAGGTCGACCCACACGACCGTGTCAGGCTCGTCCAGGTGCTCGGAGACCTCGGCGAGGGGGAACGCCTCGTCCTCCAACACGTCCTTGCGGTACATCCTCGTCTGGACCTGGCCCACCCGTGCCTCCAATGTCCGCCGCACTCGGTCAAGGTCTCGGTCACCGCACAGTGTGGCCGATGAAGTCCTTCACCTCCGACTACGGTCGGCCGCGAAGGGGGCGTCTGGTCGTCGGCGCGCCGGGCTGTGACAGGGTAGAGACCCGGCGGTCGAACGGGAGGATTGGACGTGGCGACATCCAGCGCGAAGTTTCACGAGTCAGCCGACGACCTGCGACCGGAGACACGCGACCGGCACCGGGGCATCGTGTCGCTCATGGAGGAGGTCGAGGCGGTCGACTGGTACGACCAACGGATCGATGCCGCCGGGGACGACGACCTGCGGGGGGTGCTGCGGCACAACCGCGACGAGGAGAAGGAGCACGCCTCGATGGTCCTCGAGTGGCTGAGGCGCCACGATGAGACGTGGGACGGCTTCCTGCGCCGTTACCTGTTCACCGACCGCCCGATCGCCGAGCTGGCCGCGGAGGCCGAGGTCGAGGCGGGGGCGGTGGCGGCCCCGTCGAACGACCTCATGGACACGGGCGACGGGTCGCTCGGCCTGCGGGGCCTGGCCGACAAGGAGATGTTGTGATGAACCATCTCCATCGCGAGCTTGCCCCGATCAGCGACAAGGCATGGGGCATCATCGAGGCGGAGGCGTCCCGGACGCTGCGCCATTTCCTGACGGCCCGCCCGCTGGTCGACTTCAGCGGCCCCCACGGCTGGGAGCAGGCGGCCGCCAACCTGGGTCGCGTCCGCACGATCGAGCCCGGGACCGCAGGAGAACCCGCCGCCCAGGTCCGGGTCGCCCAGCCCCTGGTCGAGCTGCGGGCCCCAATGGAGATTGCCCCGGATGTGATCGAGGCCGCCGACCGCGGTGCCCCCGATCCCGACCTGACGACCGTCGTCGAGGCCGCCCGTCGCTTGGCCGAGGCCGAGGACCGAGCGGTGTTCCACGGCTGGGAGGCCGCCGGCATCGCTGGCATCACCCCCAGCTCGCCGCACGACCCGCTGACGATCAGCGACAACTATGACGACTATCCGGGGATCGTCGCCCGCGCCGTCGCCCGGCTGCGGGAGGCCGGGGTGGGCGGCCCCTATGGCATCGCGCTCGGCCCCCGCTGTTACACCGGGGTCATCGAGACGACCGAGCACGGCGGTTATCCGGTGCTCGAGCACATCAGGCTGATCCTGAGCGGGCCCATCGCCTGGGCACCGGCGGTCGACGGCGCGGTCGTCCTCAGCCTGCGTGGCGGCGACTACGAGCTGGTCTGCGGGCAGGACACGTCGATCGGCTATCGCGCCCACGACGACGCCGTGGTCGAGCTCTACCTCGAGGAAAGCCTGACCTTCCTGGTCCGCGACGACCGTGCCGCGGTTCACCTCGCCTACCCGGCGTAAGCGGCTGCGGGGCTAGGTAACAGACTTGTCCGCGGTGGCGGCCTGGCGCACCCCCGGCACCGGTTTGGGCACCGTAGACTTCTACGCAGAAGAGAGGTCGGATTGACCATCGCGTGGATCGCCGTTGGCGTGGTGCTGATCGCCGTGGAGCTCCACCATTTGGCGTTCTATGCCCTGTTCGCCGCCTTGGGATGCTTCGCGGCCGCCGCGGTGGCCTTGGTCTCGCCCGGGGCCGTGGCCGTGCAGGTTGTGACTGCGGTGATCGTCGCCGGAGCCGGGATCCTATTGGTCCGCAATCGCGTGAGCGCAGCCTTCGCGCACCACGACGCGGGTGAGCATGTCCGCGGTGTCCACGGGGGCCTGATCGGGCAGGAAGTGCTCACGCTCGATCTCGTCGGGGGTTCGGATCAGGTCGGCCACGTTCGGCTCGCCGGCGAGCGCTGGCGGGCCGTCAGCGGGGCCGACGTCCCCATTCCTCCCGGCACGACGGTCCTCGTCACGGCCGTGCGGGGCACGACGCTCACAGTGTGGCCGGTCGGCGGTCACCTGCCGTCGGATTCTGAGGCGGAGGCGGGTGAGGGCCCCGGCTCGGCCAACAGAAAGGAGGATCAGCCGTGATCGCAGCCATCAACACCGCCGGTGTCATCGGACTCGTCGTCGTCGGCCTCGTGGTGGTCGTGTTGCTCCTGGCGCTTCGCCAGATGGTCAACATCGTCCAGCAGGGCGAAGTCGGGGTCGTGAAGCACTTTGGCGAGTACCGCAAGACGCATGAGCCCGGGCTGGCGATCATCCAGCCGTTCATCGAATCCCTGCAGCGCGTCGACATGCGGGAGATCCCCCGGCCGGGCGACCGTCAGGATGTGATCACCAAGGACAACGTGGTCGTCACGGTCAACGCCACCATCTTCACTCAAGTGGTCGACGCCCAGCAGGCCCTGTTCAGCATCGCCAGTTTCGATGTGGCCATCGACGCACTCGCACGCACCGCTCTGCGATCGGTCATCGGCACGATGACCCTCGACCAGGCTCTCTCCGAACGGGAGCGCATCAACACCGACGTTCAGCAGCAGATGGAGGTGGTCACCGACAAGTGGGGCATCCGGATCAGCCGCATCGAGATCATCGCAATCACACCGCCACCCAAGATCCTCGAGGCGCTCGCCCTGGAGAAGCAGGCCGACCAGGAGAAGCGGGCGAGGATCCTGCAATCGGAGGGTCAGCGGCAGTCAGCCATCAACGTCGCCGACGGTGACGCGCAGGCGGCCGTCCGCAAGGCCGAGGGCAACCGCCAGGCGGCGATCCTGAGCGCCGAGGGCAACCGGCAGGCGGCGATCCTCGAGGCAGAGGGCCGCTCGCAGGCGATCACCACCGTGTACTCCGCCATCAAGAAGGGGGAGCCCGACCCGACGCTCGTGGCGATCCTCCAACTCGACGCGCTGGCGAAGTTCGCCGAGAGCGACAACGCCAAGATCGTTGTGCCGTTCGAGAGTGCCGGGTTGCTCGGAGCCGCCCAGACGCTGCGCAGTGTCCTCGCCGGAGTCCCCGCGGACGGCGACCAGCCGTAAACAGCGATCCGGTCTGACGGCCACGTCGGGAGCGTGTCAACCCCTCGGCGACTCTTGATGTCCCGGTCGCGAATGTGGACAGCAGGTCAGGGCGTGCAGTTGAAGGATGCGGCTGGGAGGTCGACGGTTCAGAGACCGCGCCGCTCTTGGCGGCGGTCGCGCCGGTCTTCGCGCCGGTTCTGCCGGCGGTTCACCCCGTGCGACACGACGGCGGCGGTGCCGACGACCGCCGCCGTCCTCGCCACCGGAGCGCCGATGACGCCGCGCCGGGCAACTCGCGCTGGTCGGAGAGGCATGTCAGTCTCCTTCGCTCATCTCGGCTTCCTCGGCCTCGATTGACGCCACGATCGCCTGGATGGGAATCCTGCCGGTGGCGATCAGCTGACCGCCCGCCCGGCGAGCCGCCGACGCGAACGGGGCCGCCCAGGAGTTCTCCCAGACGAGGACGCCGGCCGTGCTGCCGTTCTCCATCGCCTCGGCGAGGTGCGCCACGTCCTCGGCGGCCAGGATCTCAGCGATCCCGGTCTCCAGGCCGCGCAGCTCGTCGGCCGCGTCCAGATCATCGAAGTCGTCGAGCTCGAACGCGTCGACGGTGCCGTCCTCCGCCTTGTGCAGGATCAGTAGATCGAGCACGCGGATGGTCCCGGACTCGGCGAGCGCTGCGAGCTCGGCCGCCATCTCGCCCGAGAAGTTGCTCTTGCCTGCGGGAAACTCGACCACCAGGTAGTCCACCGGGCCCAGCTCGTCGATCTCGCTCGCACTCATCGAGAGCTCCTTTCTCACACTGAGGTATCGGCGTCCGCACCTACGACGGTGCCCTCGCGGGTCCCCCGAAGACTGCCGGAGCCTCCCCCGCACTATCTCGCCGTCTGCGGCCTCCGTCGTCATCCATTCGGGGTGATCGGGTACCGAAGCCCACCCCTACCCGCCTGCAGCTGACTGGGATTCAACCGGTCGGGACGATGCGGAGGCTTTGGCTCGAGGGTTCTCATGACGGCCGGAGGCGTCATGACCACTGATCAGATCCTCACCGGCGTGGGGCTGACGGTCGCGCTCGCGGTCGGCTCCCAGATCCTGGCTCACATCCTGAGGTTCCCGGCCATCGTCGTGCTGCTACCTGTCGGTTTCGTCGCGGGCGCGCTCACCGACGACATCATCCCCACAAACATCGTCGGGGCGGCCTTCGAGCCGCTGGTCTCGCTGGCGGTGGCGGTCATCCTCTTCGACAGCGGCGTGGGTCTCGATCTGCGACGGCTCTCCGGGAGCACCCGACGGGTCGTGGCCGGGCTGATCCTGGTGGGCGTACCGATCACGTGGGCGATCGCTGCGCTCTCGGCTGGCCTCTTCCTCGGCATGTCGAGGGGCGCCGCCGTGATGATCGGTGTCATCCTCGTCGTCTCCGGTCCGACGGTCGTCGGACCGCTGCTGTCCTTCGTCCGGCCGAGCCGGCGCGTGCAGACGATCCTCGGCTGGGAGAGCTCGGTCATCGACCCGATCGGCGGGATCCTCGGCGCGCTGACTTTTCACGCCGTGATCTCGAGCGATCCCCGCACATTCGGCTATGAGGTCGGCCAGTTCCTCACCAGCACCGCCGTCGGCCTCGCCGGCGGGGTGGTCGGCACCGCGCTGCTGTGGCTGCTCCTCAGGCGCCTGAGCCTCCCGGAGGTCCTGGGCACCTCGGGCACGCTTGCCACCGTCGTCGCCGTGGCCGCAGCGTGCAACATCGCCCGTGACGACACCGGGCTCATCGCCGCGATAGTCATGGGCATCGCCGTCGCCAACCTGCCCGGCTTCGACATCCCCGCCCGGCGCCCGTTCTTCGAGACGATCATCCAGCTCGTCATCGGTCTCCTGTTCATCTCGATCTCGTCGACCGTCACTCCGGAGTCGGTCGGCGACGTGCTGCTGCCGACGTTGGGGCTCGTCGCCGTGCTGGTGCTCGTGGCGCGGCCGCTCGTCGCCCTCGTTGCCACGTTGCGAACGGACCTGACGAGGGGCGAGCGGGCGTTCGTCGGTTGGATGGCCCCTCGGGGCATCGTTGCGGCGGCGACCGCCTCCACGTTCTCGTCATCCCTCGTGAGCGACGGCGTGCCGGGAGCCTCGGACATCCTGCCCGCGACGTTCCTCGTCATCGTCGGCACGGTGACGCTGTACGGCCTTACCGCCGTCCCCGTCGCCAAGCGGCTCGGCGTCACCCGCCCGGCAGCGTCGCTGCCGCTGATCGTGGGCGGCAGCGAATGGGTTGTCGACCTGGCGCGCGCACTCCGGTCGCAGGGGCTCGAGGTGCTGATGTGGGCGGGCGCGTACAGGCAACGTCAACAGATCCAGGGCGCCGGCCTGCCGCTCGCACCCGGTCGCCTCCTGGCTGATGCCACGGGCAGCGGCGCCGAGCTCGAGGGCGTCACCTCGGTGCTGCTGCTGACCGAGGAGGACGACTTCAACGCTCTTGCTGCGGTGGCACTCGAGGGCACGCTCGACGGTGGCGTCTATCGGGTCGCGGCGCCCAGCCAAGATGTCGGCGTTGTGGCGCCCTTCACCCAGGGCGAGCTCCTGTTCGGCGGTCCCCTGACGGGCGTCGAGATCGCCCGGCGACACCGCGAGGGAGCGGAGGTCACCGTGCAGAGGTCCGACCAGGGTCTCCCGGAAGGCGCGGAGCCGCTCTTCGTCGTGCATCCCGGCGGCCAGCTCGACCCCGTCACCGCCGACACGACACCCGAGCCACAGGACGGCGACATGCTCGTGCTGCTCGGCCCGGTGCCGCCGCGGCACATGGGGTGAGCCGCCACCCCGCGCGCCGCGGTGGATGTAGCGCACTTCCATCGACACGCGCGCGGCGGTGCCCGGCACTGCAAGGTTGATAAAGGAAAGCGACACCTCGAGCGGGACCGTCGGCCCGTACAGGAGCGGCTCGTCGCACGCCCCTTCCTCTGATAATGCGTCCGAGCTGTCCATAGGCCTCGCCGCCCTGAGGACCGGGCGCCGTAACCTGACCGCCGGTTGGTGTCTCGATGAACCTCGTGGTCGCAATTGTCATCGTGCTCGCTGCTACTGGCGCGGCCGTCGGGGCGATGCTGCTCGTGCGGCGCAATGCGCCGGACGGTGGCTACTTCAACGACGGCGACCGTGCCGCGGGGGTGTTCGGCGTGCTGGCCACCGGGTTC
>DASSDL010000056.1:0-28109 GCA_035697145.1 Acidimicrobiales bacterium | reverse complement strand
GTAGTAGTGGTTGACCAGGCCCATGGGCACCTCGCCGCGGCCTACCGCCTCGACGATGGCGGTGTTGTTGTCGAACGTCGGCGGATCTCCAGCGGCCATCCCGTCGAGCCATGTCGCCGCCTCGTCGTCGCCGAGCTGGTCGCGCAGCACGGTCACGAAGTCCTGGAACGACCCGTTGGTCGGCGCCAGCGCCACCTGGCCGGCGTACTCCGGTGCTGTCAGGTCCAGCACCGAGTCGGGCAGGTCGGCGTCGTCAACCAGCTCCGGGTTGTAGACCAGCGTGCGCACTCGGCCCGACAGGCCGACCCACCCGGCATCGGCGGCGGCGTCGCCCTCGGGGACGGCGGCGATGAGCCCGTCGTCGAGCGCCGCCAGCCGGCCGGCGGCATCCAGGTAGCCGACCGCGCCCGGGCTCTGCGAGATGAAGACGTCGGCGGGCGTCCGGTCGCCCTCCTCGTCGATGAGCAGCGCCAGGTCAGCCGACTCGCCGTAGCGCACGGTGACGCTGATCCCGGACTCGTCGGCGAAGTCGTTGAGCAGGGGATCGATGAGGTTGGAGGTGCGCCCGCTGTAGACGACGAGCCGGTCGCCCCCACCGGAGCCGCAGGCGGCGAGCACTGGTCCCCCTGCCACCACGGCCACCGTGAGAACCGCCCCAGCAATCCATCTTCTGCATGCCATCAGCGGCAGACTAGCCATACCACCGCTCGGGCGTGAAGAATGCTTAACAATGGAGGCACGCGGGCCCGTCGGCCCCAACCCAGTGGTCATGGTCCTGCCCGCCCACGACGAAGAAATGACCGTAGGCGATGTCGTGCGGCGGGCACCCGCCGAGGTGCACGGGCACCCGGTCGAGGTCGTGGTCGTCGATGACGGTTCCACCGACGGGACCGCAGCAGCGGCGCGGGCCGCCGGCGCCACCGTTCACTCGCTCGACCGGAACCGGGGGCTCGGCGCCGCGGTGCGCGCCGGCCTGGCATGGGCGGTGGACCAACGCCCGGCCGCCGTGGCCTTCCTCGATGCCGATGGCGAGTACGCTCCCGAGGAGCTGGCGACGCTGGTGGCCCCGATCCTCGAGCGCCGCGCCGACTACGTGGTCGGGTCGCGCTTCGCCGGCCTGCCGCGGGACATGCGTCCGCATCGCTGGTTCGGCAATCGCATCCTCACGCTGGCGCTGAAGCTGCTGGTGCGGCGCTGGGGGTTGCGGGGGCTGAGCGACGGCCAGTCCGGCTACCGGGCCCTCTCGCCTGCCGCCGCCGCCCACGCCGAGATCGTCCACGACTTCAACTACGCCCAGGTGCTCACGCTGGACCTGGTGGCCAAGGGCTACCGGTACGCCGAGGTGCCGATCAGCTACCGGTTCCGACAGCACGGCCAATCGTTCGTCCGGCTGGGGCCCTACCTGCGCAGGGTGGTGCCGGCGGTCCGGTGTGAGCTGCGGCCGGCGGCGCCACCGCTGGGACCTCGGTTGCCAACACGGCCGTGGAGCCTCCGCCAGTACTACTGGCGGAAGGTTCGTCGTCTACCTATTGAGGAAACGTCGCCACCTGCGGTGGCGTAGCCTACGGAGCGGTGGACACTGCGAACGACGAGGGTGAGTGGCTCTCGGGATACGTCGGCAGGGTGACAGAGCTGCTGGAGGACGCGGGCCGGGTCAACGCGCGGCTGGCGCAACATTGGGGGGCACGGGCGCTCGACGACGGTGACGAGTGGACCGTCGACACGGTGACGGCCGACGTGATCGAGGCGTGGGAGCACCTCACGCCGCTCGCCGACCGTGGCCTCGAGCTGTGGCTCGAGCTCGTACAGCAGGGTCTGCGCCCGAGGGGCCCGTCGTGAGCAGCGCGGACGAGCGCGACGCTCCTGGCCCCGACGACCTCGCCGCGCTGGTGGGGTCCCGCCTCACCAGCTACGTCGACCTGTGGGAGTCGGCCAGCACGAAGCTGTCCAGCGGCAGCTACCACGCCGACGATCTCGTCGACGACTGGTTCCACTGGCTGGGCCTGGTCTCTCGGGACGCCGCGGCGGCGGCCACCCTCATCTTCAGTGGCTTGGCCGGTGCCGCCGGCCAGGATGGCGGGCCCGACGCCTCGGAGGACGAGCCGGGGCGCTGACGATGGCCACGGGGCGGATGGCGCGGGTGATCGAAAACCTGCTCACGGCGGCGGAGCAGGCGGCGGCGGACCAGGCATGGGATCGGGTGCTGGACCTTTGCGAGGACGTGCTTGCCGTCGAGCCCGACAACCCTGAGGCCTCGGCGCTGCGCATGGTCGCCGAGCGGCACGTCGGGCGGGCGATCCCGGCCGCCGGACGACGGCAGGTCACGGTGCTCTTCGCCGATCTCGTCGGCTCCACGCCGATGGGCGAGCAGCTCGATCCCGAGACCTACCTCGAGGTCATCCGCGCCTACGAGACCGCGTGCCGGCCGGTGATCGGCCGCTACGGCGGGCACATCAACCGGTTCGCGGGTGACGGGCTCATCGTGTTCTTCGGCTATCCGAACGCCCACGAGGACGACGCGCGCCGAGCGACGCGGGCCGCGCTGGACGCTCTGGAGGCGCTCCGGTCGGTGTCGGAGCGGACCGAAGCGGAGCACGGCGTCAGGATCGCCGCCCGCATCGGCGTCCACACGGGCCTCGTCGTGCTGGGCGACCGAGGCAGCGCCGCCTGGGCGGGACGCGACGACGCCTTCGGTCCGACCGTCAATCTCGCCGCCCGGTTGCAGGCCGTCGCCACGCCGGGCACCGTCGTCGTCAGCGACTCGGTGGCGCTGCTGCTCGGACCGGCCATCGAGCTCGTGTCCCGCGGAACCCGTACGCTCGCCGGCGTCCCCCGGCCCGTCGAGGTGTTCGAGGTCGTGCGGGTCCTGGATGACGTGCACTCGCCGCCCGGGCTGGCACGATCGATGATCGTCGACCGCGTAGTCCAACTCGACGACCTCAACCGTCGCCTCCAGCTGACGGGCCAGCAGCCCGACAGCGCGGGGCGTGCCGTCCTCATCGAAGGCGAACCGGGCGTCGGGAAGTCCCGGCTGCTGATGGAGGTGCTCGACGCCACCAATGCCCAGGCGGGGCGCCACATGACGTTGCAGTGCTCCCCCTACCTGACCACCAGCTCGCTCCACGCGGTGCGCGAGGCGATCCACCGCTACGCCGTCATTGCGACCGACGACACCACTGCGTCGCGCATCGACAAGCTGGTCACGCTGGTCGAGCGGTTCGGGTTCGAGCCCGATGACGTGGTGCCGTACCTGGCGATTCCCCTGTCCATCGACCTGAGCGGGCGGTTCGATCCGGTCGAGCTGGACGCGCTCCAGCTCAAGGAGGCGTTGCTGAGCCGGCTACTCGCCATGTTCGAGCGCATGCCAATGTCGGGCACACCCTTCGTGGTGGCCCTCGAGGACATGCAATGGGCGGACCCGATGACCATCGACCTCTTCGAGCGGCTCGTCCGGGCCGGGCCTCCAGCCGGCATGCTCGTGGTGGCGACCTCACGCGCGACCTCCGCCAACCCGGTCGCCGGCCTTCCCATCGACGTCGTTCGGCTCGGCCCGCTCACATCAAACGACGCGCGCGCCTTGGCGGTCGCCACGGCCGATCGGCAGCTCGACGACGCCCTCCTCGACGAGATCGCCCGGCGCAGCGACGGGGTGCCGCTCTATGTGAACCAGTTGGTCGGCGCCCTTGCGGGTCCGGGACCGTCTCCGGCGCCCGAGGCGATCCCGCTGCCCCTCATGGAGCTGCTGCAGTCACGTCTCGATGCGGTGGGCGCGGCCAAATCGGTGGCGCAGGTGGCGGCCACGATCGGCCGCGACTTCGAGTTGTCCATGCTGCGCAGCGTCATAGGTGCGCTGACCGGCGATCCCATCGGCGATCTCCCAGCGGACGCGGTCACCCAGCACGTGGCCCGGCTGGTGAACAGCCACCTGGTCGACATCGACGCCGACGACCCCGACCGCCTGCGGTTCCACCACGCGCTGGTGCGCGACGCGGCGTACGCCTCCCAGCTCCACCGCGTGCGTCCTGCCCGGCACCGGGCCGTGGCCGGCGTCCTCGCCGAGCTCGACGCCAGCGGCAAGCCCGTGGAGGCGTCGCTGATCGCATACCACTACGAGCTGGGTGGTGACGCCGAGCGGGCGATCGACGCGTACCTTTTGGCCGCCGATCGAGCGCGGCGTGGCGGCTCGTTCGACGAGGCTCTCGCGCACGTCGAACGGGCCGACAAGCTTCTGGCCATGGTCCCTGAGACCGAGGCGCCGCGGTGCGAGCTCGGCATACGCCTGACCCGCGGCTTGGTCACAACCAGCCTCGGCGGGTGGGCCGCCGAGGGCGTGATGGCCGACTACGAGCGGGCGTTGGAGCTGTCCGGAACCGGGACCGGCGACCCCGCCGTCGGGGCCGACTCGTTGCGGGCCCTGGTCGGCATCTGGACCTGGTACTGCACCAGGGGCGCCTTCGACCGCGTGGGGGAAGCTTGCCGTGCCGTCGACCGACAGCTCCGGCTCACTCCCATCCCCGGCGGGCAGCCCCTCCTGGCATCGATGCAGGGGGCCGAAGCCTTCTACCGGGGACGGTTCGTCGACGGGCGCGACCGGCTCGAAGCGGCGGTCGCGGGCTTCGCCAGCGATGACATCGCCGACTGGTCGCGCTGGCAGCTCCCCAACGACCCGCTGGCGGGGTCCTACGCATTCCTGGCGCCGTTGCGCTTCATCATGGGGGACGAACCGGGTGGCCTGGCCGCCGTCGCCGCCGGGCTCGAGCGGTGTGCGTCCCTGCAATTCCCACATGGGGCCTTCAGCGAGGCGTTCGTGCGCGCCTACGAAGCCTGGCTGCACCGTGCGCGCGGCGACCTGGTCGCGGCCCACGAGGCGGTTGCCGAGATCGTCCGCATCGCACAACAGCACGGCTTCGTCTTCTGGATGATCGTCGGACAGATTCACACGAGTGCCAACCAAGTGGCGGTCGAGCCGACGCGTGCCGCGCTCGACCAGCTCGGCGCCGCCATCGCCACGTACCGCGGGTTCGGAGCCAACGCGCTGGTGCCGCTGCTGTTGCTGGAACAGGGCGCTGGATGCCTCGCGCTCGGCGACCTCAAGCCCGCGCGGCGCTGCGTCGACGACGCCCTGTCGTACACCGACCAACTCTTCGTGCGCGCCGAGGGGCTGCGGCTCCGCGCGGAGCTTCGCGCGGCCGGCGCGTACGGAGAGGTCGACCGGCACGACATCGAGGGCGACCTGCGCGAGGCTTTGTTGCAGACCACCGCCCAGCACGTGCCCTACTACGCCTCCCTCGCAGCCGAGAGCTACCGGCGGCTCGTCGGGGACGATCCCTTCGTGTCGTGGGCGCTGGCCAAAGCGGACGCCTCGCCGGAAGTGAGGTGATCAGCGTGCACCGTGTCGATGGGTGTGAGGATCACGACGGGAATGTCGCGGGCGGTTCGGCGCTGATAGGCGTCGAAGTGCCCGTACGCGGCGGTGAGGGCCGGCCACAGCTCGGCCTTCTCGGAGGGCGTGGCCGGCCGGGCGATCATCTCGCGGCGCTGGGTTCCCACCTCGACCGTGGCTCGGGGCTCCGCAAGCAGGTTCAGGTACCACGCCGGGTGCGCGCTCATGCCTCCCCGCGAGGCGACCAGGGCCATCCGGTCGGCGCCGTGGGGCAGGTACAGCAGCGGCACGGTGCGGCGGCGACCCGTGCGGCGACCGGTTGTCGTGAGCAGGCAGATCGGGGCGCCGCTCGGCACGTGGCCGGCCACGCGGCCGTGGCTCAGCCGATAGACGATGTTGTTGGCGCCCGTCATCCATTGGACGGTGACCCGACCGACGCGTTCCTGGAACGCCGTCATGGGTCGCGCCCGCGGGTTCTCCACGCTGCCGGAGCGTATCGCCGCCACCCCGGAGGTGAGCCATGAGCGTGACCGAAGAAGAAGTCGACCTCGAACCCTTCCGCAGGGCTGTCCACGGCCTGTACCTGGCGAGCCTGCCCGACCCAGTCCTGGAGGAGCTGGCCGAACGTGAGCTCCTGGGCGACGCCACCGTCGACGTACAACAGGCCGCGCACGATGTCGCGATCGCACCCGTTGACCGGCTGTTGAAGCTGCACGCCACCGCCAGCGCGCTCAACCGGAAGCCGGCTCTGGTCGAGCACCGGCAGTCCCTTGCGGAAGTCATCGCGGTGGACGACCCCGACCGCGGCCCGACGTTCATGGCCGATCGCCTGCTGGCGTTCGCCGAGGAGGCGGCAGCCCAGGGCGGCGGCTTGTCTCCCGGCCGTTGGGACCGGTTCCTCACGGTCATCGCCGAACCCCGCAGCAACCGCGCCGCCGTCAACAAGCCGGGCTGCAACGACGACGAGACGGTGCCGACACCGGCGGGCAACGCTGCGACCATCAAGTCGAGGTTCTGGACCGACCGCCCCGTCGACCAGCTGGCCCGCTTCATCGACCCCCAACAGTGGGCGATCTGCGGAACGCCCTTCTGGCGGCAGATGGCCGTGGTCTCCGGCACCGAGGCCCGCTTCAGCCGGAGCGGCGTCGAGGGGTACGCCGCCGACTTCGAGGAGATCGTCAACCTTCCCGTCATCGGCGAGGTCACGGTGTACCTGCGGGTCGAGTACGGCTTGGAGGCCAAGGTCGGTCAGCCGCCCAGCCACGTGTACGCCAACTATGAGCTCGCGGCCGGTTACCCGACGCGCGACGTCACCTTCGACAGCGGCTGGCTGTGCGCCACCGCGAACACCCTGGGGCCCGAGGGCGAGGCGACGCTCGTGGAGGGTCTCAAGGCGATCCGCTTCGCCGACGACTTCCTCAACCAGTTCCCGGACCTCGCCTGCGACGGCGGGTGGGTGTACCTCATGATCAACATGGCGCTCCAGTGCAGCGGCGTCCCCACGGATGGGGTGACCGCAGCGAGCGAGGTTCAGGCGCCCGTCGGGGCCTACAGCGTGGCCGGCGCCACCGACGGGATCGAGGAGGCGATCGACGACTGGGTCCGCTACGCCGGCGAGTCGCTACAGAGCCATGGCCAGTACGCCAAGTCGGCGATCAGCCGCTTCCTCGGGCCCCGGCTCGATCCCCGGTGGGTCAACGATCTCCTGGACATGGGTCCGGGGGCGGTCGGGACCACGAAGGCGACGCTCGCCGCCTGGCGACGGATCCTCACCGAGCTGGCCGAGCCGGGAGGCAAACGATGAGCGGGGCCGGTCGAGGCGGGGCGTCGTCGGCCCCCGACGGGGGCGACGGCTCCTGGCTGCCGTCGCGGGACGAGCTGGTTGGTGCCTGGGCCAAGGCGGTCCTTCAGCTCTGGGACCTCACGTTGTCCTGGTGGAAGCTCGTCCCCGAACAGGGCGAGGTCGAGGACGAAAGTCTGCGCGCCTGGTCGACGTGGGTGTTCTACCCGTGCCGACCCGACCGGGTCACCAGGCTCGAGTGGTCGGGGCTGCGCACCGCCGGGGGTGACACCGTCCCCGCCACAGCCGTCCACGTCGAGCCGACCGACGTGGCGGCGGGGCAGGGCAACGCGAGGCTGCGGATCGCCGTGGACCGTCCTGCGGCCCAACGCGCGTTCCACTACCACCTGACGATCAGCGACCGTGACGCCCCCGACGACGGGGCGTTCAGGCGCGACTACGGCCTGGGCTTCGGGGTGCCGGGCGCTGGGGTCTAAACACGTCGCCGTCCTCGGTGGGGGGATGGCCGGGCTCACCGCCGCCTGGGAGCTGAGCCGGCCCGAGCACCAGGGGAAGATCGCATCCGTGACCGTCTACCAGCGGGGCTGGCGGCTCGGCGGCAAGGGTGCCAGCAGCCGCGGCGTCCACGGACGCATCGAGGAGCACGGGCTCCACGTGTGGCTCGGCTACTACGACAACGCCTTCCACCTCATGCGCCAGGTGTACGACGAGCTCGACCGCCCGACGACCGACCCGGAGTGCCCGATCCGGACCTGGCACGACGCTTTCCTGCCGGCCGAGCACGTCGGAGTGGCCGACCGGTCCCCGCGGGGTGGGGAGCCATGGCTCGCCAGCTTCGGGCGCAACCGGTTCGAGCCGGGCGATCCATCCGCCGCGTCGACGCCGATGAGCGCCGCCGCCTTCGCCGAACGGGCAGTCGGACTGCTGGTCGATCTGTGGACGTCGCTGGGTCGGAACCGCCAGCCGCCGGTCGGTGTCTTCCTCACGGCGTCGGCCCGGCCACCGGGAGCCGCGGCGCGGCTCGATCCCCTGCGGTCGCTCGCCGACTTCGGGGATGCCGTCCGCCAGGCGGAGCTGGCCGCGCTGGTTGCGGCCCTCCGTGCGATAGACGAACTCGACCGATCGGGCGTCGTCAGCGGCACGGTCCGAAAGACCATGACCGATCAGCTCGCCCAGCTGCGGGGCGCGCTGCGGACCCGCCTCGCCAACGACGACCGCGGCCGGCGGCTGTGGCACCTCACCGATCTGCTCATCGCCTGCCTGCGGGGCATGGTGGCCGACGACCTCCTGCGGGGCGTCCGGCGGTATCCGACGATCGACGATCGGGACTTTCGCGCCTGGCTGGCGCAGCACGGGGCCAGCGAGGAGACGCTGCGGTCACCGATCGTCACCGCAATGTACGACCTCGTCTTCGCCTACGAGCGGGGTGACCCCCGGCGGCCAGCCTTCTCGGCCGGTCTGGGTCTGTTCCTCGCCTCGAAGCTGTTCTTCGACTACAAGGGCTCGATCTTCTGGAAGATGCGAGCGGGCATGGGCGACGTGGTGTTCGCGCCCCTGTACCAGGCCCTGAGAGCCCGCGGTGTGCGCTTCGAGTTCTTCACGCGCGTGCATGCGCTGCGACTCGCCCGCGGCGCCCGCGCGGTGGGCACCGTCGAGCTGGCCAGACAGGCGCGGCTGGCGGATCCGCAAGCGGGCTTCGACCCGCTGACGCGGTTCCGAGGTCTGCCGTGCTTCCCCTCGATCCCCGACGCGACCCAGCTGGTGGGCGATGCGCCGCTCGACGCCGAGCGCCACGACGGCGAGCGCGACGGCGAGGACGCCGTGACCCTGCACGCGGGTCAGGACTTCGACATGGTCGTGCTCGCCACGTCGCTCGGCATGGTCCCGTACGTCGGCGCCGACCTCGTCACCGTGTCCGATCGTTGGCGCAGGCTCGTCGACAACGTGGCCACGGTGCCCACGCAGGCCGCCCAGGTGTGGCTCACGGAGACCGAGGCCGAGCTCGGTTGGCTTCACCCGGCCGCGACGCTCAGCGGGTGGGACAAGCCGTTCGACACCTACTCGTCGATGAGCCACCTGCTGCCGCTGGAGGACTGGCCGGCGAGCGAATCCCCACGTGGCCTTGCCTACCTGTGCTCGTCGCTGCCCGACGAGCCCGGCCACGACGAGCGGTCCGTCCGAGCCGCCGTGGGGCGGGTGCTGGAGGAGCGCATCGACGACCTCTGGCCCCTGGCCCGCGGGCCGCAAGGCTTCCGCTGGGAGGTGCTCCACGGCGGCCTCGAAGCCCAATTCGTCACCGCCGCCACCGATCCGTCCGACCGCTACGTCCAGTCCCTCCCCGGAACTGACCGCTACCGGCTCCGGGTCGATGAGTCCGGATTCGGGAACCTCGTCCTCGCCGGCGACTGGACCGACTGCGGCCTGAACGCCGGGTGCATCGAGGCGGCTGTGCTGTCGGGTCTGCAGGCGGCGAACACCATCCTGGGCAGGCCGCTGATGGACGGGGTCCTCGGCTCTTGGTACCCGACGAACCGGCCCGGCGATACCGGCAGGGACCCTCCGGCCGACGGCGCCCAGACGACGGCCTCCCCCGTCGCGAAGGAGGAGGCGTTCTCGTGACGGAACCGGCACCCGGGTCAGAAGGCGGTCACCACACCGACGGCCTGCGGCCGTTCGACCCCCTGCGAGCGGTGACCGACGTGCAGCGTCAAGCCATCGACAACGCCGGGCACATCATCGGGCGCCTCCTCGAGATGGTGGACCGCCCCCCGACCGATCGCGACGCGCTCGAGGTGCCGGCCGACGACGGAGATGACGGCGCCCAGCCGGGGTTCCAGCAGATCCGCGCCAACGTGGCACGGGCCATCGATCTGTACATGGACCTGTTCCAACGGACGTTCGAGGCCTACGCGGACCTCACGGAGACCGCCCTCCGCCGGCGCGACGTGAGCATCGGCGGCGACGGCGCGTCGCCGACCGCGCCGCTCACGCTGCAGGTCGCGGACGATGGCGTCGCCGAAGGCGAGCTCTGGCTGCACAACGCCACCGGTGCTGCGATCGGGCCCGACCGGGTGAGCGCCACCCCGCTGTGCTCGCACGCCGGCCACGTGGTCCCGGTCGCGGACGTGACGATCGAGCCGAGCACGTTGCCGGCAGTCCCGCCCGGCGAGTCGGCCAGGGCGGTGGTCCGCGTCGACATCGGCCGTCTGCCCGCCGGCCGGTACCACGGTCACCTGCTCACCGCCCGGGCCGCCCTGGCCGTTGACCTCACCGTGCCTGGATGACGGCGACGGCCGATCTCGCCGAGGTCGAGGGGACGCTGGCGCGCTACGGCGAGCTCACCGGGCGGGCGATGCGGGAGTTCCTCGCCAGAGGAGACCAGGCCCCGTACCTGACCGAGCTGTTGGCCGACTATCCCGGCCGGGGGGGCAAGGCACTGCGACCCTCGCTCGTCCTGGCGACCTGCCAGGCATTCGGAGGGTCGTTGCGTGAGGCCATGGGTCCCGCCGTGGCAATCGAGATGCTGCACAACGCGTTCCTGATCCACGACGACATCGAGGACCAGAGCCGTCTACGACGGGGACGACCGACCCTGCACCGTCTCCACGGCGTGCCCCTGGCGTTGAACACCGGAGACGCGTTGGCGATGCTCTCGCTGCGACCGCTGCGCGAGGACGGCATCCTCGGCTCCCGCATCCAACAGGCCGTCTTCGACGAGTACCTGTCGATGGCGCAACGGACGATCGCCGGGCAGGCCAAGGAGCTTGGTTGGCGACAGGACAACGTCGTCGACCTGGATCCTCACGACTACCTGGAGCTGATCGGGGCCAAGACCTGTTGGTACACGACCATCTACCCGCTCAGGGTCGGGGCGTTGATCGGCTCACGGGGCTCGGCGGACCTGGAGGGGCTGACCCGCTTCGGCTTCCACCTGGGCGCCGCGTTCCAGATAAGGGACGACCTGTTGAACCTGCTCGGCACCGAGGAGGGCTACGGCAAGGAGCGACTCGACGACGTCTGGGAGGGAAAGCGCACACTGATGCTGATCCACGTCCTGGGCGCCGCCTCGCCTGCGGATCGGCGCTGGCTCGAGGGCTACCTCGCCAAGCCGTCGAGCGAACGCACGACCGCCGACGTGGGGCGGATCGTCGACCTGATGGGCGAGCACGGCAGTGTCGAGTTCGCCGTCGAGTATGGCCACGGCATAGCCGACGCCGCCCACGACGCGCTGGACGGGGCGTTTGCCGGGGTGCCGCCCTCCCACCACATCGCGTTCATCGCCGGGCTGGTGCCCTACATGCTCGAACGCACCAGATGAGCCCGCTCAGCCCACGACGACGAGCAGGTTGACGAACTGCGGCTCGACCTTGGGATCTTCCGGTGTGGCCCGCACACGCCCCCGGTAGATGAGCCCCGGCCGCCGGGTGGCATCGACGCGCACGGAGAACTCGACCCGCTTGGCATCCAACCGGGGCGGATCCAACGTCACGCGGCGCTCATTGATCAGAACCGGTTGGGCGAATGACGCCTGCAACGGCCCCTCGAGCTCCAGCGCGCACGGGACGCCGAACGGTTCGGGCAACCTCGCATCGAGCGTGACGATCTTGGGCTCGGGGGGCCGGGCCAGTAGCACCAAAGCGTCGAGCGCCTCGCTCATGATCCGGAACCAGCTGGCGGCAACGAGTGCCACCGATCTGGCCGCATCGCCAGCCGCGCTATCGGGGGTGTACTCCCCGGCCGCGAGCCGGGCGGCGACCGCGCGGGCCTGTCCGCCGACCTCCCGCGTCAACCAGTCAGCGAGCCCGACGTAGCCCTCGACCACCTCGGCCAAGGGGTCGAGCGGGCCGATGCCGTCGGCGTCGTCCGCCGACCTCGCGGCGCTCCCACTGGCACGGGTCGATGCCGGGACGTTGCCGGCAGCGGCTGATTCGCCGGGTGTCACCGATCGGTGCTCCCTGTCGCGGACCTCTCGGCCGCGCGCTCGCTCTCGAACCCCTTCGCAGCGCCGGAAGCGGCGCCCGTTGGCCCGACGCCTGGGTTTCCCAGGAGCCTTGCTGCTTCGAACCCCGACATCAGCAGCTTCGCAGCGTCCTGGATCAGGCTGGCGGTCATCCTGCCGGCATCGGCCACGACGCTGGCGGCGTCATAGTCCCCGCGGAGCGCGCGGTCGTAGGAAGCGAACCACGCTTTGACGTACTCCTGCAGCCGGCTGGCGACCTCGCCCATCAGTTCGGTCGTGGCGTCCTCGGCCGTCTTGCCTTCGCCCGCTGCCGCGGCGCCTATCTCACCTTCGTCAACCATCGACGACCTCCACGGGTTCCCAGCTCCTGTCGGCATCCCGACACGTGATGCACGAGTTCACGAGCTCCCCCGCGATCTCGCCGTAGCCGAGCCCCGGCGCAAAGGCGCTGAGCCACGCCCCGTCGTTGAAGGGATCGGCGAACTGGATCGTCTTGCTCGTCGTGAGCAGCACCCCGTCGTCGTCCTGTCGGGCCAACACGAACCCGGTATCGAGGACCACGCGGCAGTCTGGGGGTTGGTGATCCGCGACGTTGCACTTCATGAACTGGAGCATGGCCACCCGACCCGGACCCTCGGACTGGAAGAACTCGAGGCAAACCGACACCCTGAGGGATTGGGACCAGCCGGCCACCTCCTCGAGGTAGTGCCATCGATTCCCGCCCTCGTCCTGCCTCGTCATCCCGGTCCACCACTTCCGAAAGCACCGGTGCCAGTTCACGGGGTTGAGCACCGGCTTCACGTCGTCGAGCGAGAGTCCCGCTATCGGGCCCAACTCGGAGTGCAGCCGCGTGACCGCATCGACGTCGCCGGGTGCAACGATCCTCCGCCGCAGCGTCCCCACGGTGTGAACAGGTAGCACGGGAGCCAACGCCTCGAGGCCCCGGTCCCGGGAGCTGACGCCCGCGAGCGCACGCGCCACCAGGTCCGACCTCGCTCCGTCCGGACCGTAGTCGAGCTGGGTTTGGGCCAGGCCCGCCAAGGCGACTCGGCGGGCGTCCGCAAGATCTGCCTGGCCTGGGATCTCGGCCAGGCGGGCCAGGGCCTCGTCCAGTGTGGGGAACCCGTCCGGGGCGAGTCCCGCGTGGTCGATGGCGGCGAAGATGCTCGCCAGACAATCGGTCTCCGTCGCTGCTGCCATGACCACCCGCCCGGGGATGCTCGGTCGCCCCCCAGGGTACCGATCCGCGCAGGTTCTTGGCCGGATCAGTCTTCGATGACGAAGGAGCGGAAGCCGTCGCGTGCCGCCCGCCAGGCGGCATGGTCGAACGTGCCCTCGGGGCTGAGCGCCTCGGTGGCGGCCCAGCCCATGGCCAGGGCGTGGTGGGTGTTGTCCGGGGTGAACAGGCCCTGGCGGCCGAAGGTGACCAGACCAGCGCTGGTCGCCCAGCGCTCCAGCACCGCGAGATCGTCGGCAAACCCCGGGCGGTACACGGGGTAGACGTGCGGGAGGCGGCGGCTCGCCACCTCGACCGGGCGGGCCGGCGGCAGCCCGGCCGCCACCAGCTCCTGGCCGAGGCGGGCGGCGAGCTCGGAATCGGCGGAACGCCATATGTCATCGCCCGGCCAGCACGGGATCTCCGCGCACAGCACCGTGCGATCGGCGGGGTCGTCGGGGCTGTCGCGGTAGTTGTGGGGCTCCGAGAGCCGAGAGGCGAACACCTCGGGACCGGGAAAGTAGTGGGCGTCGTACTCCGTCCACTGCGGTCGGTCGAGCACCAGATACAGCAGGACCATGGCCCGATGCCGCAGCCTGGCCGCGGCTTCCAGCGCCCGAGCGGGCGGGGCCGGGTCGGCCATGCGGGCCAGCGCCACCAGCGGAACCGTCGACCAGACGTGCGCGGCGTCCAGGCTGGTGCCGTCGTCGAGCGCCAAGCGCCAGCCGCCGTCGGGAAGCTGGCAGAGGTCGTCGACCCCGCACCCGAGGCGGATGGCGGCGCCGGCGGCGCACGCCGCCTCGGCGAGCGCCTCGGGGATGGCGCCGAACCCGCGGCGGGGATACAGGAACGTGCGACCCGCCGGACGGGACCCACGGACCAGGCGACGCACGATGTCGGCCGGCGACGAGGCGCTCACCCGGCGGCGCGCCAGCTCGCCCGCCAGCTCCGTCGGCGGCGTGTCCCACAGCTTGCGGGCGTACGGGTCGTAGAAGGCATCCAGGACCGCAGGTCCGAGCCCCGCTCGCACCACCTCTGCGAACGTGTCGGCTCGAGGGCGGCGCAGCGGACCGCTAATTGCATCGGCGGCCGCCCTGACGGCGAATGCCGGGGGTGTGCGCCGCACCAGGTCGCCGGTCCGCAACGGGAAGTCCACCCAACGGTCGAGCAACCTGATGCGTCCGTGGCGGGGCCGCACCTGGAGGTCGGCGCCGAGCAGGCCCCGCAGCGCCGCCAGGATCGGTGCCGGCGTGGCCGGATGGAGCCGATGGCTCCCGTGGTCGACCCGGAGGCCGGCGACCTCGAACGACCCGGCCATGCCGCCCACGGCCGCGGCCCGCTCTATGACCACCACCTGGTGCCCGGCCGCCGCCGAGCGCCAGGCGGCGGCGAGCCCGGCCGGGCCCGCCCCGACGACGGCGATCACCGAGGGTCGAGGGACTGGCCCGCCGCCGCCGGGACCCGAGGCGACCGCGACGGGCTATCCGGGTCGTCCTCCTCGGCCGGACGGGCCTCGGGGTCGACGGCGGCCGCGGGGCCAGGTGCCGGAAACACGACCGCGGGCGGGCCCTCGTAGGACACGAGGACGCGATCTCCGCGGCCGAACCGGGGCGTGGCCGCGGCACGGGCACGGACCGGCTCCCCGCCGTCGAGACCCACCAGGTAGACGGTGTCGTGGCCGTAGTACTCGGTCAGCTGAACCGTCGCGGGCACGCCTCGGCCGACCGGGGCACCGAGGGAATCGAGCGGGTCGAGCCGCAGCTGCTCGGCCCGCAGCACGACCTCGACCGGGCCCCGCGCCGAGCCTCCGCTCGCGGACACGTCGAGCGCCACGTCACCCACCGGGGTCATGGCGTGGTCGCCACGGCCGTCACCGGCCACGAGGTTGGCGTCGCCGACGAACGCTGCCACCCACGGGCTGGCCGGGCGGGCGTAGAGCTCGGCGGGCCGCGCCTGCTGCACGATGCGGCCGGCCTGCATGACCGCCACCTCGTCGCCGAGGACGAACGCCTCCTCCTGGTCGTGGGTCACGAACACGGTGGTGACACCGAGCTCGGCCAGTAGCTGGTGCACCTCGGTGCGGACCTGCACGCGCAGCGTCGAGTCGAGGTTGGAGAACGGCTCGTCCAGCAGCAGGACCCCGGGCTGCGGCGCCAGGGCCCGGGCCAGCGCCACGCGCTGCTGCTGGCCACCGGACATGGTTGCCGGCTGGCGGTCGCCGAGCCCGTCGAGGCCGACCATGCTCAGCGCCGCAGCCACCCGCGGCCCCCGTCGCTCGGACCGTGGCAGCCCGTAGCCCACGTTCTGGGCGACGGTCAGGTGGGGGAACAACGCCCAGTCCTGGAACACCATGCCCACCTGCCGCTTCTCGGGCGGTACATGGACGTCACGAGCGCTCGCAGAGAGCATCCGGTCGCCGACCCGCACCTCACCGGCGTCGAGCCTCTCGAGCCCGGCAATGGTGCGTAGCAGCGTGGTCTTGCCGCAACCGCTCGAGCCCAGCAGCGCCACGATCCGGCCGGGCTCCACCCGCAGGTCGACGTCCCGGAGCACCTCGAGCGCGCCGAAGCGCTTGGACACCCCCCGCACGTCGATCGCCGCCGGCACGTTCATCGTGCCTCACACCGTACCGCTGGCATCCCGAAGTCCGGAAGAGGTGGCGCCTTGCCGGGGCTTAGAACGTGCGATGCGGATAGGCACGTCATTCTGGCTCTCGGTGGTCAGCGCTGCTGGGAGGCCCAGCTGTTGAGCTGCGACCCGGCAACAAATTCCCACGCGAGTGCCTGCGGAACGCCCCATCCGCTGGGCCTCTTCACCGGCTGCGCTCGAGGACGGCCATGGCGGCGTTGTGGCCGCCGATGCCGCTGACACCGCCGCCGCGGCGGGCGCCGGCGCCGCACACCACCAGGTTGGCGACATCCGTCGAGACTCCCCATCGGTCGCCATCGTCGTCCTCCACCCAGGGCCAGCTGAGGTCCCCGTGGAAGATGTGACCGCCGGGCATGGCGAGGCTGGCCTCCAGGTCCCGCGGACCGACTGCCTGCAGGCACGGCCGGCCCTCGGCGTCGCGGGCAAGACACCCGGCCAGCGGCTCGGCCAGGTAGGCGTCGAGCCCGGCCAGGTGGCGCCGGACCGCCTCGTCGAGCACCGAACCGTCGTGGTCGTCGGCGAACAACCGGGCGGGCGTCTGCAGCCCGAACAGCGTGAGCGTGTGCACCCCACGCGCCGCCAGCTCCGGTCCCAGGATCGAGGGATCGGTCAGCGTGTGGCAGTAGACCTCGCTCGGCAATGGGTCGGGCAGGCGACCGGCGGAGGCCGCGGCGTGGGCCGACTCGAGCGCTGCGTAACCCTCGTCGATGTGGAACGTGCCGGCGAATGCCACGCCCGGCTCGTGCCCGCTGCGCAGACTCGGCAGCCGATCCAGCACCATGTTGATCTTCACCTGGGCGCCCTCGGGCGAGGACCCATCAGCACGCCCGCGCAGCCGATCGAGGACCGCCGGTGCCGCGCCCGCCAGCACGAACCGGCCCGCCACCCGCGCCTCGTCACCGGCACCGTCGTCGGTCACGTAGGCCACCTCGGCGTCTCGGCCATCAGCGTCGACCCGCACGACCTCGGCGCCGGTCACCAGCTCGGCGCCCGCGGTGCGGGCGGCCCGTTCCAGCTCGGCGGTCACGGCTCCCATGCCCCCGACCGGCACCCGCCATTCGCCGGTGCCGTTGCCGATCAGGTGGTAGAGGAAGCAGCGGTTCTGCCGGAGGGCAGGATCGTGCGCCGATGCGAACGTGCCGATGAGGGCGTCGGTGAGCACGACGCCGCGCACCGTGTCGTTCCAGAAGGTGTCCTCGAGTGTCACGCCCAGGGGCCGGGCCACCAGCCGTTCCCAGCGCGCTTCGCCGACGCGTCGACGCAGCGCGTCTGCTTCCGGCAGCGGCTCGAGCAACGTGGGCGCCACCACCTCGGCCAGGGACGCGGCGTCGGCGTAGAAGTCGCACCAGGCCGCATACTCCCGGTCGGATCCCGTGACGGCGCGGAACGACTCGGCCGTGGCCGGGCCCGCGGAGCGCTCGACGAGCAGGCCCAAGTCGCCGCGCTCCCCCCGACGCACCGGCGTGAACGATGCGACCGGTCGGGATGTGAGGCTCAGCCGCAGCCCGAGATCCCCCACGATCCGGTCCGGCAGCAGGCTCACGAGGTACGAGTAGCGCGAGACCCGGGCGTCGACTCCGGGGAAGATCCGCCCACTGACCGCGGCGCCACCCAGGTGGTCCGCCCGTTCGAGGACGCACACGGAGAGGCCGGCCCGGCACAGGTACGCGGCAGCCACGAGGGCGTTGTGCCCGCCCCCCACCACCACCACGTCGTAGCGGTCGTGGCGGGCTCTCACCCCGGAATCCTGCCGCGGGATTGGTTGCTGGAGCCACCGATCCCGCGGCGGGAAACGGCGGTCAGCGGAGCGGCTCGGGGAGGGGGCGGGCGTGGACCATGGCCAGGCGCTTGGTGGCCCGGGTGAGCGCCACGTACAGGGCCCGGGGCCCCTGCGCCTCCTCGTCGACGATGGCTGCGGGCTCGACCACGACGGCGGCATCGAGCTCCAGGCCCTTGACCAGGCTCACGGGCACGACCGTGACCTGGGCCTCCAGCCCGTTGCGGGCCGCCCGGCCGTACTCGATGCCGGCCCGGTCGAATGCCCGTGCCACGTCTTCCACCAGGGTCTGCGGCGCGATCACCGCCACGCTCCCGGGATCGACGGCGTTGCGCTCCTCGGCCGCGACCCGTGCCACCCGGTCCGTGAGATCGTCCAGGGTCGACTCGATGATCCTCGGCGGATCGCCCTGCTCGCGGACCGAGTCGGGCGGCTCCAGCTTGGGGGCGGCGACCGCCAGGACCTTGGCGGCGAGGTCCATCGTGGGCTTGGGTATGCGGTACCCGATGGTCAGCTCGGCTCGCCGGGACGGACGCTTGTTGGGCAGGTGCGTCAGGATCTCGTCCCAGCCCGAGTGCGCCCACACGCCCGTTGCCTGGGCGATGTCGCCCACGACCGTCATCGACCCGTTGAGCGACCGGCGCGTCAGCATGCGGAGCTGCATCGGCGACAGGTCCTGCGCCTCGTCGACCACGATGTGGCCGTAGGTGCGGATGTCGTCGGCATCGCTCCGGTCGCGACGCCGCCGCGGTTTGGAGCCGAGCAGCGCCCGGGCCTCGTCGAGCAACGGCACGTCGTCGTGGGTCCACACGATTCTGGCCACGTCGTCGCTGCGGGGGCGCTCGAGCGCGGTCAGCTCGTCGTCATCCAGGCGCTTGCCCGCCAGCTCGATGAGCGCCCGCGACCCGTAGAGGTCGTGCAGGAGCTCGGCCGGGGTCAGCACCGGCCACATCCGCTCGAGTGCCTCCCGGACCTCGGGCGTCAACCGCAGCCGCTCGCGCACCTCCTCGGGCGTCGTGGGCGTGCGGCTGGCCTCGGCCAGGGCCGCGAACAGCTGCGACTCCACGAAGCGGCGGCCGGCGTTGTGCAGCCGGAACCGACGGCGGGCCTCGGCCACGATGGCGGCCGTGCGCTTGGGCGGCACCACCAGCGTCTGCAACCCGAACGGCACCCGCAGCGCCCGCCGCAGCCCCCGCTCGCGATCACGGACCGCCTTGGCCAGCACCGCCGCCATGCGTCCGTCGCCCTTGATGCGGGCGGTCGCCGGGCGGTCGTAGCCGCTGACCCGGACGTCGTCGATCAGGTCGGCCAGCACCGCCAGCTCGACACCCGCCTCGCCCAGGCTGGGCAGCACCCGTTCGATGTAGCCGAGGAACAGCCGGTTGGGCCCCACCACCAGGACCCCCTGGCCCTCGAGCGGGAACCGGTGGGTGTACAGCAGGTAGGCCGCCCGGTGGAGGGCTACGACGGTCTTGCCGGTACCGGGACCACCCTGGACCACCAGCACCCCCGGCAGCTCGGAGCGAATGACCTCGTCCTGCTCACCCTGGATGGTGGCGACGATGTCGCTGAGGTGACCGGTGCGGGCTTCCTCCAGCGCAGCGATCAGTGCGCCGTGGCCCCGCACCTCGCGAGCCTCGTCGCCGTTGTCGTCGCCGTTGTCGACCACACGGAACTCGCCGTCGAGCAGCCCCGCACCCTCGCCGAACAGCTCGTCCTCGATGCCGAGCAACTGGCGGCCCCGGGTGGCGAAGTGGCGGCGGCGCACCAGTCCCATCGGCGCCCGCCCTGTGGCTCGGTAGAACGGCTCGGCCACGGGCGCGCGCCAGTCGACCACGAGGGGTTCCTGGTTCTCGTCGGCGACGGCCACGCGGCCGATGTAGAAGCTGTCGCCACCGTCGGACCGGGACTTGTCGATGCGCCCGAACACGAGGCTGGCGTCACCCAGGTGCAGGTAGTCGAGGCGGTTGGCGATGTTGCCCTCGATGATCTCCCGCTCCCAGCGGGCCTGCTCGGTGCCACCCTTCCCGACCTCGACCATCGACCGCAGCTTGGTAGCCGACTGTCGAGCACGCTCCAGGCAGTCGTAGGCACGATCGATATACGCCTGTTCGGCGGCCAGGTCGGGGTGAGTGGCCAATCGCTCCTCCGCTGGTCGAGGAACGGACCATGCTACCGGTTTCGCCGGATTCTGTGGAGACCCTGGCGCCGGATCGTCGGCCGCGTGGGCGCCGGTAGCGTGACGACCCATGAGCGAGCGTCCGCAATGCAGCGAGCGCGGCCCGAGCGGCCCGTTGCGAAGCAGCAAGAGCGGGAAGTAGTGAGTCCGCCGGCCGACGCTCCCTTCCTGCTGGCGTGCCGAAATCAGCCCGCCGGCCGCGTGCCCGTGTGGTTCATGCGCCAAGCCGGGCGGTCGCTGCCGGAGTATCGCGCCATTCGGGGGACCGGCAGCATCCTCGACGCCGTCCGCGACCCCGACCTGGCCACCGAGGTCACACTGCAACCGGTGCGGCGCTACGGGGTCGACGCCGCCATCCTCTACAGCGACATCGTCGTGCCGGTGGCGGCCCTGGGCTTCGGCGTCGAGATCACCTCCGGAGTGGGGCCGGTCGTGGAGCGCCCGTTCCGCAGCGGCGCCGACCTCGACCGTTTGGGACCGTTCGATCCCGAGGTCCATTGCCCCTGGGTCCAGGAGACGGTGCGGGCGGTGGTGGGCGAGCTCGGTGACGTGCCGCTCATCGGCTTCGCCGGCGCCCCGTTCACAGTGGCCAGCTACCTGATCGAGGGTGGACCGTCGCGCACCCTGGCCCGCACGAAGGCCCTGATGCTGGGCGAGCCCGAGCTGTGGGCCCTGCTGCTGGACCGACTGGCCGCCATCGCCGCCGCCGCGCTCCGGGCACAGGTGGAGGCAGGTGCGTCGGCCGTGCAGCTGTTCGACAGCTGGGCCGGGACCCTGAGCCCGGACCTCTACGAACGGGCGGTGCTCCCTGCGAGCGCCCGGGTGTTCGCCGGGTTGGCCGACCTGGGGGTGCCCGCCATCCACTTCGGCGTGACGACCGGTGAGCTGTTGCCGCTCCTGGCCAAGGCGGGGGCGCAGGTCGTCGGGGTCGACTGGCGGGTGCCCCTGGACGAGGCTCGCCAGCGGCTGGGGCCCGACGTCGCCGTCCAGGGGAACCTCGATCCCGCGGTGTGCCTGGCGCCCTGGGCGGCGGTGGAGGAACGCGCCCGCGACGTACTCACGCGCAACGGCGGGCGTCCGGGCCACATCTTCAACCTCGGCCACGGGGTGCTGCCGGAGACCGACCCGTCGGTGCTCGAGCGGCTGGTCGAGCTGGTCCACGGCTGGGAGGTGGGCACGTGAACGATCGCCAGAGGGGGCTGGTGGTCATGGCGTATGGCACCCCGGCGTCGCCGCACGATGTCGAGGCCTACTACACGCACATCCGGCGGGGACGGGCGCCGTCGACCGACCAGCTGGACGAGCTCACCCGCCGCTACGCCGCCATCGGGGGCGTGTCCCCCCTGGCCGAGCGCACCCGTGACCAGGTGGCGGCCATCGCCACCGCGCTGGCCGCCGACGGATCCGGCCGGTGGGCGGTCGCGCAGGGCAACAAGCACGCGCCACCGTTCGTCGAGGAGGCCATGGCCGAGCTTGCGGGCTCGGCCCTCGACCACATCGTGGGACTGGTGCTGGCGCCCCATTACTCCCGGGGATCGGTGGGCGAGTACCACGAGCGGGCGGCCGCCGCCGCGGCCGAGCTCGGCCTCGCCTATGTGGGCATGGACGCGTGGCACGACGAACCGGCGTGGCTGGACGCCCAGGCGGACCGGGTCCGCGCCGCGCTGGACACGCTCACGCTGCCCGCCGAGACCAAGGTGCTGTTCACGGCCCACAGCCTTCCGGAGCGGGTGCTCGTCGACGACCCCTACCCCGACCAGCTGCGGGCCTCTGCCACCGCCATAGCCGAGCGTGCCGCGCTGGACCCGTGGTACGGCTGGGCGCTGGCATGGCAGTCGGCCGGTCGCACGCCCGAGCCCTGGCGTGGGCCGGACGTGCTGGACGTGATCCGCGACCTGGCCGCCACCGGACGGGCCGAGGGCGTGCTGGTGTGCCCCCAGGGTTTCGTGTCCGACCATCTGGAGGTGCTCTACGACCTCGACATCGACGCCCGGCGGGTGGCCACCGAGGCGGGCCTGGCGTTTGCCCGGACGGCGTCGATCAACGACGACCCCGCGGTGATGGCGGCGCTGGCCGAGCGCGTGCGACGCGCAGTGGCGGCCGTTCCAGCGGACACCCAGGCCGGCCCGCCGACCCAGTGACCCGGAAGGTCGACCTCGCCGTCGTCGGCGGGGGGATCAGCGGCCTCGCCGCCGCCTGGGCCGGGATGCAGCAGGGCGCGGACGTGGTCGTCCTCGAGGCGGGCGCCACGCCGGGGGGCAAGTTGCGCACCTCCCCCGTCGCCGGCGTCGGGCTCGACGAAGGGGCCGACGCGTTCCTCGCCCGTGTGCCCGAGGCGGTTGAACTGTGCGAGCAGGTCGGGCTCGGCGCCGAGCTGGTCTCCCCCGCCACCGGAACGGCGTACGTGTGGAGCGAGGGATCGCTACGCCGGCTGCCGTCCGAGCAGCTGCTCGGTGTCCCCACGGACCTCGACGCCGTGGAGGCCTCGGGGATCCTGTCGGCCGCCGGCGTCGAGCGGGCGCGCGCCGATCTGACGGCCCCGGGCGACGCCCCGTCTGACGGCGACGAAGCCATCGGCGCGCTGGTCCGGCGCCGGCTCGGCGGCGAGGTGCTCGACCGGCTGGTGGCACCCCTCCTCGGCGGGATCTGGGCCGGCGACTGCGACCGGCTGTCCCTGCGGGTCGCCGCCCCCAACCTGGCGGCCGCCCGGGACCGAGACGCCAGCCTGGTCCGCGGCGCGGCCGCGCTCCGCGCCGAGGCGGCCGAGCAAGGCGCCACCGACCGCCCGGTGTTCCTGGCGCCGCGGGGAGGCGTGGCCCGCCTGGTCGACGCGCTGGCGGAGCGCCTCGGCCAGCGCCTGAGGTGTGGCGCCACCGTCATCGGCCTAGAGCCCGACGGCGCCGGCTGGCGGCTCGCCACCGGCGAGGCCGCCGGTCCCGTTGCGCGCCGGCATCCCGCGGTCCTGGCCGACCGCGTGCTGCTCGCCACCCCGGCGTTCGTGACCGCTCCCCTGCTCAAGGGGATTGCGCCGGACGTCGCCGCCTTCCTCGCCGGGATCGACTACGCCTCCGTGGTGCTGACGACGCTGGTCGTGCGCCGGGACGGCATCGACCATCCGCTCGACGGATCGGGCTTCCTGGTGCCGCAGTCTTCCGGGCGCCTGCTCACCGCCTGCTCGTGGATGACGTCGAAATGGGCGCACCTCGACGTCGACCCATCCACCGCCATCCTCCGGGCCTCGGCGGGCCGCGAGGGTGACGAACGGGCGCGGGCCTCGACCGACCACGAGCTGGTCGCCGCACTGCTCGAAGACCTGAGGCACACGATGGGCCTGCACGCCGCGCCCACCGAGGTCCGGGTCAGCCGGTGGGGGCGTTCGTTACCGCAGCCCCGTCCGGGGCACCTCGACGCGCTCGCCACCGCCGAGCGGGCGCTGGCCGACCGGGCACCCGGCTTGGCCCTGGCCGGTGCCTGGGCGCTGGGCGTCGGCATCCCCGCCTGCATCCGCGCCGCGGGTCGGGCCGTCCACGGGTAGCTGTCAGCCGTCGGCTCCAGCGCCCGCGTGCCGGACGGCGGCGGCGACGAGCTGCCCCCGGGTGGCAAGACCGAGCTTGACGTAGACGCGGCCCAGGTGTGACTCCACGGTTCGCCGGGAGATGTACAGCCGCTGGCCGATCTCCGTGTTGGTCAGACCCTCGCCGACCAGCGACACGATGGTCTGCTCGGATGCCGTCAGGCTTGCCCAGCCATGGGTGGCGCGCGCCGGGACGCGCCGGGGTCGCATCGCCAGGCCGCCGTCACGCAGGTCGGCGCGCAAGCGGGCGTGGAGTCGGTCGGCGCCGAGCGAGTCGTAGCCCGCGAACGCCTCCTTGGCCATCCGCCGCGCCTCACCCCGGTTTCCGTTGCGGGCGGCCACGACGGCGGCGTCATGGCGCGCCCGAGCCGCCTCGGGATTGCGGCGGCAACCGACCAGCTGTTGCGCGGCGACCTCGATCGCCGCGTGGTCCCCGGCCTGCAGGCCCCCTGCCCAGCCCGTGATCGCGGCGGCGGCGGGCGACGCGGTTCTCGTCGCCACCGCCTTCAGCTCGCCGATGACGCGGTCGGCAACCTCGGGCCGACCGGTCGAGAGGGCCAGGCGGACGGTGTCGGCGCCGATGTTGAGGAGGAACGCCGGCGCCTCGGCGTCGATGATCCGGCCCGCAGTGAATGCAAGTAGGGACGCCGCCTCCTCGGTGTCACCGTCTGCCTCGCTGACGATGGCGTGGGCGTACGCCAGCCAGTCGCGGCCGAGGACCCCCTCGGCCCCGATGGCATGCGAGCGATCGAGCCACTGGTGCGCAGTCGCCTGGTGCCCGCGGGCGCACGCCACCAGCGCTCCGATCGCATATGGCCAGAACACCCCGAGCTTCAGGTCGGCCTCCTCGGCGGCGAGCAGACCGGCGTCGGCTTCCGCAAGCGCATCGTCCCACTCTCCGCGCCGGAAGAACACCAGAGCGGTCGCTAGCTGCAGGAGCGGGAGGATCCAACGCGGCGCCACCACGCCAGCGCTGGTGGCCCGCAGGACCGCGAGCGCGCCGTCACCATCACCGAGCAGGTCCAGGGCCAACGTCGAGACGAGCGCAGGGACGCCGGGCGTGGCCCGAGCGGTCCGGTCGGCATCAGCGGCCCGCACGGCCACCCTGGCGTGTTCGACCGCCCCTTCGAACCTGCCGTCGACCACGTCGAGCCAAGCGCGCGCGGTTGCCGTCGACGCCTCCCGAAAGGGCGATGCCGGAGTGGCTGACGCCTCGACCCAGTCGACCAACTGGGCTGCCTCGGAGAAGCGAGCCCGGTGGACCCACAGCAGCGCCATCTCGGCCGCCGCATCGACCACATCAGGGTCGTCGGCGTCGAACTCCAGCGCCAACCGCTCGACGCCCATGTCGGCGTAGCGCTGGACCACCTCGTCGACGCGGCCGGCCAGGCTGAGCGCGATGCCCATCAGGCGAAGGAGCTCGACCGGCTGGGTGCCGGGCACGTTCCTGAGCCGTTCGTCCACCAGGCCGGGGACTTCGCTGGCACGCCCGGCGGCGACGAGGGCCCAGCCGAGCTCCAGCGCCAGCGCGGTCGAAGGCGGCCGGCCGGGCACCGTTCCCTCGAGCGCCGACGCCAGCAGGTCCGCGGCCGCCCCGGGGTTGCGGTCGACCATGGCGCGGCCGACGGTGACCAGGCGTTCACGGTCGGCGAGGTCGCTGGGGTCGCAACCGGCCAACAGGCACGCGGTGATCCTCTCCGGGTCGCCGCCCCGCTCGGTCAGCACGTCGGCCGCGCGGCGGTGGAGGCTGCGCACGATCGACGCCGGCGTCGCGTCGAGGACGGCCCGCCGCAGCAGGTCGTGCCGGAATGCCAGCGCGACACCGTTGTCGGCGAGCACCCCGGCCTCGGCTGCGGCCAGCGTGGTCACCAGCACACCAGTGAGGGGTTGGTCGAGCATCGCCGCCAGTTCCTCGACGCTGAAGCCACCCGGCAGGACGGCAGCGGCCCGCAGCAGCAGCTCGGCGTCGGGGACTGCGAGCAGTGTGCGCCGGGCCAGGCGGGTGCCCAGGTCCTCGGGCACGTCGGCGCCCCGATCGAGCTCGAGGGTGCCGTTGCGTACGACGACGCGGCCTTCGTCCGCCAGGCCGGCCAGGAGCTCGACCGCCAGGAAGGGATTGCCGCCCGTACCGGCGAGCAACGAGGCGAGGCTGTCGCCCGGCGCCGATCCGAACCGGGTGGTGACGAGGGCCGCCAAGTCGCTCGGCGCCAGCGCCGACGGAACGAGGCCCACGCCTTCGCGGGCCGTCAACTCCTCCAGGCGCCGCAGGCCGACGGACGTGGGGTGCGGGCGGGCCGCGGTGAGGAGGAGGATCCCCAGGGTTCCGGCCCGGATGGCGAGGGCCCGCAGCCCGTCCAGGCTCTCGTCGTCGGCCCAGTGGACGTCGTCGGCGACGAGCGCCAGGGGTCCGGCGGCCGCCAGTCGCTCGGCCGCCGCCACCGCGGCACCGACCGGGTCGGGATCGGGGTGCCGGTCGAGCTCCGGGAGCAGCGCCCGGACCAGCGCCAGGCGCCGGCGCCGATCCGTCTCGTCGACCGTGCAGCAACGTTGGGTGACGCCGAGGCGGTCGAGCTCGTGCATGCCCGCGGCGAGCAGGCTCGACTTCCCGATCCCGGCCTCGCCCGTGATGTGGACGAACCGGCCCGTTCCGGCGGCCACGGCCTGGACGGCATCGGCGAGGGCGGACAGCTCACCCGACCGCCCGAGGAGGACGGGCGCCACGCCCGGCGAGAGTAGCGGTCGCACGGCAGGGGTGGTCGCTACGCGTCGTCGTGATTCGGTGTGGCCTCTCGGGGCGCCGGCGCGGCTCCAGGGGCAGCGCCCCCGGAGCGGCCGCCGTCAGACGTCAGGGGGACACAACGTCCAGCACATCGCTCTGCGCAGTCACCGGGACGGGCAACCGTGGGGTGAGGGTGACCACCGCCACGATCTCGTCGCCCGCTCCCGGATCTTCGTCGAGATCGCTCCACGGGATTGTGAAGTCCCCATGCACGCGGTGGGTCGTCTTCTCGCCGTTGGAACTGATCCCGTTCGCAAGTATCGGCCCCGTGAACAGATCCTGTTGCCGGTTGGGGTCGTTTCCGACCAGCTTCACCACCTCGGTGTAGGCGAGGTTGGTGAGCTGATCGAACTCGCTCCAGTTGATGTCGAACTCGATCGTGAAGACGGCGTTGGCGACGTCTTGCTGGAGGGTCAGCTCGACGTCGTCGACCTTTGGTAGTTGCAGGATTGCCATGTCGTTGGTCCTTTCGGTGACCGTGTGTCCGCGGTGCCCACCTCGGCGATGGCAGAACCCGCCTGGTTCTTTGCGGTCGGGGTGCCGTGGCACCTGGGGGAGCTTCCGGCCAGCCCGACCGTTCGAACGGTACGGGCGGGCGCCCGGGCGTGTCTTGCGTAGGCCTACGCAATCAGATGTGGAGGTAGTACAACCTCGCCATGGCGCCACGTCCCGCCGTCCCGCGGCTCATCGCCCTGCTGCTGGCCGCAGGCCTCAGTGCCGGCGGCTGGGCGCTCGCGGTCGATGACCCGCCGCGCCAGGCAGCGACGACCGCGGCTGCAGTCACGACTGCGGCGCCGCCGCCCACCGTCGCGCCGACCACGACCACGGAGGCGACCCTCCCCGCGATCACGTTGCCGGCCCCGGAGGCCGCGCCCGCCGATGCGTACGCACCGACGCCGGACGTGGTCCACGGCACGCTGGCGTTGCCCAGCATCGGCGTGGCGCAGAGCCTGCACGAGGGCGTCACCCTCACCGCCATCGACCGCGGTCCCAGCCATTGGCCGGGGACGGCCATGCCGGGCGAGATCGGCAACGTGGTGGTGGCCGGTCACCGGGTCACGAACAGCCGGCCGTTCCACGATCTCGACCTGCTACGGCCCGGCGACCCACTGGTGTTCACGCTCACCGACGGCAGTCGCTGGACTTACGAGCTCACCGGCACCGAGATCGTGGCGCCCGACGCCATGCACATCGTCGAGCAGACACCAGAGCCGACGGCCACGCTCTTCGCCTGCCACCCCAAGGGATCCGCGGCGCAACGGATCGTGGCCCACTTCCGCCTGGTCGAGGGCTAGGAGGCCGAGCGGATAGGGCGCTAGCCGCAGCCGACGCGTGGGAATTTGGTGCTGGACCACCAGCTCCACAGCCGGCCGACCGGCAACGCCGCGACCGCACGCCACGCCGACGTGACCTATCCGCGCACGCTCTAGGAGGCCGAGCGGATAGGGCGCTAGCCGCAGCCGACGCGTGGGAATTTGGTGCTGGACCAGCAGCTCCACAGCCGGCCGACCGGCAACGCGGCGACCGGACGCCACGCCGACGTGACCTATCCGCGCACGCTCTAGCGGGCGACCTACCTCGACCGCAGCAGCGGCCACAGCATCCGGACCGCGACCGCGACGAGCAGCAGCGCGAACAGCACGTTCGACTTCGTCTCCGACATGCCCACCGAGATCTTCGACGCCACGAACGCCGAAACGACGCCGGCCAGGCCCACGGCCACGGCGATCGGCATGTCGGCGTTGCCGTGATGGCGGTTGCGCCACGTGCCGATGATCGAGGTTGGAACGA
>DASSDL010000055.1:0-5156 GCA_035697145.1 Acidimicrobiales bacterium | reverse complement strand
GTCAAGTTCCTGCCTTGGGAGTTCACCTGGCCGGTCTGGTTGCTCACCCTCATCTCCGCGCTCATCGGGGCGATCGTGTGGTTCGGGTTGGGCGTCCTGCGACGTCACCGGCGGCGCAAGGAGCGCCGCGCGGCCCGACGAGACTGAACGTTGTCTGGTCGCGATTGGTCTCGCCTTCAGGTTGAGACCGGTTGTTGGTATCTGCTGAGGGCGACGCCCGCCCAGATCAGCTCGACGACACCGAACGGCCACGCGCCCGAGAGAAAGCCGTAGATGCTCGACAGGAAGCAGCCAAGCGCGAAGGCGAGGATGAATCCCCGGCCGCGGCCCTCCATGGCATACATCACCATCATGAAGGTGACCGCACAGACCCCGTAGATCGTGATCGCCATCGGCGTAGTGAAGCATCCACGCTGCGCTCGCACGATGACAGCGCTGCCACGCTGTGCAGACTGAGGTGCACGGAATGCCGGTACCAAGCACCCTTCACCGCGGATCGGGTGCGTCCAGTTCGCCGACAAGCCTCTTGGGTGCCACTTGCCGGTAGGCATCCTCGATGATTCCGGCCACCTCGTCCCAGTCCAGGTCGCGGTCGAGGCGGACGCCGAGCCACCCCCGGTGCCCGACATAGGCCGGCACGAAGAACCGGTCCGGTTCCTCGGTGACGAGCGCACCTTGGACGCCTGGCGGGGCGGGGCACCAGATGGCCAAGCGGCCGTCGCCGTGATGGTTGTTGACGTACGTTGCGACCGTCTTCTTGCCGCGCACGAACCAGGTGGGCGAGCCGTGGCTGAGCCGCTCGGTCACCTCGGGCAGAGCGAGGCACACCTCCCGGAGCCGGGCGAGGATGGCGTCGGACACCGTCGGGAGTCTGCCAGCCTCACCCGCGCGATCGCCCGCGACCGGCGATCGGGGCTGGCACGATGGGCGGGTGAAGACTGATTGGAACCCCGTCCTGCGGGGGGAGTTCGACAAGCCCTACTGGATCGAGCTGCAGCAGTTCGTCGCCACCGAACGGGGGCGAGGCACGGTCTACCCACCACCCGACGAGGTCTTTGCCGCCCTGCACCTGACGCCGTATGCGGACGTGAAGGCGGTGATCCTCGGGCAGGATCCGTACCACGGCCCCCGTCAGGCGCACGGCCTGTGCTTCTCGGTGCGCCGGGGGGTACCGCCGCCCCCGTCGCTGCAGAACATCTTCAAGGAGCTCGAGGCCGACCTGGGCATCCCGCCGCCGAACCACGGGTGCCTGGACCACTGGGCGCGCCAGGGTGTGTTGTTGCTCAACGCGTCACTGACGGTCCGCCAGGGCCGGGCGGCATCGCACCAGGGCAAGGGGTGGGAGGTCTTCACCGACGAGGTACTGCGAGCCGTCAATGCCAAACCGGAGCGCGTCGTCTTCATCCTCTGGGGCGCCTCGGCTCGCCGGAAGCGGACGCTGATCGACACCAGCCGGCACGTCGTCATCGAGTCGGCGCACCCATCGCCGTTGTCCGCCGCCAACGGCTTCTTCGGCAGCCGCCCGTTCTCACGGGCCAACGCTGCGCTGGTCCAGGACGGCCGAGAGCCCATCGACTGGCGCATTCCGGACCGCGATCCCGGCGATCTGGGCGGACCGGAACCGGTCTGACGTCCCCAGTAGGTGTTTGGGGAGCCCGGTGCCGGCGGATATCCTGTCTCGTTCCCTACACGCCCCCATCGTCTAGTGGCCTAGGACACCACCCTCTCAAGGTGGAGACACGGGTTCGAACCCCGTTGGGGGTGCGAGAAGAAAGACCAGCTCAGACGGCCAAATCCCGTGCGTCGGTCGCGGTCGGGCCGTTGGGAGCTGCGGGTCTCTATCGGGCGCGACCCGCTGACGGGGAAGTACCGCTACAAGTCGAAGGTTGTCGACGCGGGGGACAAGCGGGACGCTCGGCGTCAGGCGTTCGCTTGGGAGGCCGGGCTCTCGGACGGGCGGCTTTCGGGGGAGGGCGGCACCTTCGGTCAGCTCTGCGAGGGGTGGATCAAGCACAGGAAGCGTCGCTGGTCGCCGGCGACCCTCACGGAACACCGCAGGAACGTGGATCGCTGCCTCGGCTCGCTGCGGGACGTCGATGTGGCCGGGCTAGGGAGCCGGGCCGGGGGAGGGCCGATCGTCGCTCGGGTTCAGGTCCACGCCCGGGCGGCGAGGAAGCCGTCGAGCTCGACCCGGCCCGCGAGGTTGTCGACCATGCCCACGAGCCCGGCGAAGGTGGTCTCGAGGAGGATCTCGAGGATCGCCTCGGTCGAGAGGCCGGCCTTGGCGGCACGGTCGACCGTGGCGTCGGGGACCTTGCCACGGCCGACCACGATGTCCCGGGCCAAATGGTGCACTGCTGCTTGGGTTGGGTCCGACGGCGGCTTGCCGTCCCGCATGGTGGTGATGTCGGGTTCGTCCACGCCGAGGCCGGACAGCATGGTCGAGTGGAACGCCACGCCGTAGCGGTTGTCCACGGCGACGCCGACCGCGAGTCCGGCGACCTCGCGTAGGACGGGATCGAGCTCGGTGACGGCAACCGCCCGGCGGAGCCCGTCGAACCCGGCGAGCAGCGCTGGGGACGCCGCCGCGGTCGCGGCCAGGTTGGGTACGAGGCCGAGGTCGGCAGCGATGCCCTCCAGCACTGGGCGGGAGTCGGCCGGGGCGTCGTCGAGGGTATGGATGGCGAGCTGCACGAAGTTGCTCCTTTGAGGACGGATGGGAGACCCGTGCAGCGTGGCGGTATCGGCACCTCGTGACGATTCCCGGGCAGGGAAGGGACGCCGGACAGGACCTGCCGTAGCGTTCAGGCCGTGTCCTCGTCCGTCCCGGTCGTCAACGGTCGGCTCGGAGACCTGCTGCGGCACTGGCGCTCGCTGCGGGGCAAGAGCCAGCTCGACCTGGCAAGTGACGCCTCCACCACGCCTCGCTACGTGAGCTTCGTCGAGACCGGTCGGGCCCAACCCAGCCGGCAGATGGTGGTGCGTCTCGCCCGGGCGCTCGACGTGCCCCTCCGCGAGCGCAACCAGCTCCTCCTCGCGGCCGGCTTCGCGCCTCTGTACTCGCTCGAGCCGCTGACCAGCCCCGTCATGGAGCGCGTCGACCAGGCACTGACCTCGATGCTCACCCAACACGAGCCGTTCCCGGCCGTGATCATGGACCGCGGCTGGAACCTGAGGCGGGCCAACCCGGGTGCGACCCGATTGTTCGGCCGGCTCTTCGCGCCCCAGCCCATGCCCATCGAGGCGAACGTGCTCCGCCTGGTGATCGAGCCTGGCCCCGTGCGCGACCACATCGCGAACTGGACAGAGGTGGTCCCCGCGCTCCTCGAACGAGCCCGCCACGAGGCCGTGGGCGGCGTGCTCGATCCCCAGTCGGCCGAGCTGGTGGCGGTGCTCCGGTCACGGCCCGACGTTGCCGAGCTGCTCGCGGCGCCTGACGTCAGCGTGCCCCTGGTGCCGGTCGTCCACCTCCGCTTCGACATCGACGGTGCCGTCCTCACCTTCTTCTCGGTCGTGTCCATGATCGGCACCCCGATCGACGTGACCGCCCAGGAGCTCAGGGTGGAAGCCTTTTTCCCCGCCGACGACACGACCCGTCGCCGGTGGGTGGACGGCGTCGCCTCGATCTGAGCGGGCCGGGGGCAGCGTTGCCGCAATCGCCAGCTCTGCGTGGTCCCCCACGGCGCTTCGACCGTCCTGGCGCAGGATCCACAGGACCTGGTCGGTGACGTTCCCGCACGCAGCGCCGGTGGCGGACGACGACGACGGGCAGGGCGGTGGTGGCGCGACTAGCTGCCGACCAAGCCCACGACACCGGGGGCGAAGATGCCGGTGCGCCTAGCGGCGGTGCCCACGACGAACCCAGTGTCGTCTGGGCCGCTGTCGTGGTCCACCGAGGCTCCGGGTCGAGCGCTGCGGCCCCCGGTCGCCGAATCGCAACCCGGCGGGACAACATCGACATATCCGGCCACCAACGGGGCGAAAGGATTGGCCGGTTCACGGCATTCCGGGATCAGGGGTTGGGTGGCTCCCACCACAGCGTGATGACGTCACGTTGCACCGGCGGCGGGGTCGCTTCGACTACGGCTCGGAGCTCGTCATGACGGGAGGTGGGTAGGCACAGGCGGCGGCCGATACGCGCGACGTTGTCCTCGTCGTTCTCTCCGATCATCTGCACGGCCCGTTGCCACCGGTGCTGATGGATCTCGAGTCCGTGGCTGGAGAGCAGCGCGATGGCATCGTCACCGGTGGGACGATCAGGCTGGGTCAGGCCATGCAGCGCCTCCCAGTAGGGGCTCATCCAGCTCATCGGATGAGCCGAGGTGAGCTCGACCACCACCCGGGTGCGGGCGCGGCCGGACAGGGCGTTCCCGAACGAGGCGAGATCAGCGACGTTGTAGACGACGTGATGGCACACGACGACGTCGGCCCGGGGTGTGGTCGAGGCGACATCGGGCCAACGGCCTTCGACACATTCGGCTTCGATCCCCCGACGCGCGGCATGCTCGGCGAACGCGTCGAGAAGCTCCCTGCTGGCATCCACCCCCACGACGCGCCCAGCGCCGAGCCGGAGGCTGGCGGCGCCGGCGCCTACCCCGACATCGAGGACGCTGCCCCCGGCCGGAAGTGCGTCGCGTGCCGCACTGTCCGACGGCGTGTCCTCCTTCCGAGCGAGCGCCTCGTCGGCGGACGCGACGAACACTTTTGGGTCGAAGAAGTACGGAGACTCCGGTGCCGTCGCAACGAGGGCGTCGGGGATCGCCCAGCCGGCCAACGCCTCCGCCCAGCGTCGGTTCGCAACGTCAGGATCGCTCACGCCGCCTCGCTCAGGACAAGGTGGACCGTCGGTCTCCGAACAGCATCCCACGTCGGCGAGTGCGATGACCGCTGTCCACGCGCCCCGCAGACGCTTCTCGGTCGCCGAGCACTCGGCGCGGACAGTCATTCTGGGCCGAGACCGCCAGCGTCAGCGGCAACGCGCCAGCGCGAAGCGTTCCCCCAACTTTCGGGCTCATTCTGCCGTGTTGCGTGATCTGGCTGTTCGGCTCTCCCGGTCGCGGCCGAAGCAGCGCTCGCCGGTGCTGTGGGGCGCATTGAGGAGGCAGAACGGTCGATCGGTGCGCCGACGTTGGGGCCCTCGACCGGCACGGAGACGC
>DASSDL010000054.1:0-4675 GCA_035697145.1 Acidimicrobiales bacterium | reverse complement strand
AGCACCTGCGAGCCGGGAACGGTGGCCGCCACCGCCTCGCGCTCCGCGCGCCGCACCACCGTCCGGGCCAGGTCGAGCTGGGCGGCCAGTGGCGTCTGCCCGGGCACGACGAACTGCGACGGCGCCTCGAACCGGTCGCCGAGGTCGTCGACCTGCGCCTCGACGGCCACGACCATCTCGGCGGTGACCCGGGTCTGGCCGTCGACGAGCTTGCCGTGGTTCTCGGGCAGGGTCGCCAGCTCGGCCATGAGCACCCAAAGGTCCCGGCACGCCAAGGTGAGGGTCTGGTCGAGCTCGCTCCCCCGCTCGGCCAACGACCGGGCCACGCCGATGACCGCCTGGGCCTCGTCGACCGCCCCGCACGCCCGTGGATGGGCAGAGTCCTTGGGCACTCGCCCACCGAAGAGCAATCCCGTCGTGCCGTCGTCGCCTTTGCCGGTGTAGAGACGGGTCACCCCGGCGACGCTACCGCCGTCGGCAGTTAGGATACATCACCCCAGGTCAGCCCCAACCCTCTACCTCGACATGAGGTAGAGGTGGAGCGCGTCAGTAGCCGGCGGCGGGGTCGACCAGGCCGACGAGCGGTTCGCCGGCGATCCAGCGGCGGACGTTGTCGGTGATCCGGGCGCTGAGCAACGGCAGCGCCATCTCCTGGGTGTTGGCGGTGTGGGGGGTCACGATGGCGTTCGGCAGCGTCCACAGCGGGTGACCGTCGGGCAAGGGCTCGGGATCCGTCACATCCAGCCCGGCCGAGCCCAGCGTCCCGTCCCGGAGCGCCTCCACGAGATCGGGGGTGACCACGTGCTGGCCGCGGGCGACGTTGACCAGGCAGGCGTCCGGCGCCAGCAGCTTCAGCCGCCGGCGGTCGATGAGCCCGACCGTCTCGGGCAGCAGCGGCAGTGCCAGCAGTACCACCTCCGCATCGGTGAGCGCCTCGTCGAGCCGGTCTTCCCCTACCACCGCTCCCGCGCCCGCCATGGCCCGCGGCGTCCGGCGCACGACCGTCACATCACACCGGAAGGGCCCCAGCAGCCGGAGCAGCGACTCGGCGATGCCACCGCCGCCGACGATGGTGACGCGGGCGCCGAGGAGGTTGTGGCCCCGCTGCCCGGTCCACGACGTGGCCCGGGCGTAGTGCCCGAGGCCCCGTAGGCCGGCCAGCGCCAGCGCCAGGGCGTGCTCGGCGACCGGCTCGGCATAGACGCCCTTGCCGCAGGTCCACGTGCGGTCGGCATGGGCCCGGATCACATCGACGTACGGCTCCACCCCCGCCCACGGCAGCTGCACCCAGCGGAGGCCGGAATGGTCGTCGAGCACACGGCCGAGCGACCCGGCGGCGGCCGTCTCGGTCCACACCAGCGCGACGGCGTCGTCCGGATCGGACAGCTCTCCCCCGCCGGCCTCGACCGCATCGGCGAGAAAAGTCCGGACGCCGACCGGCAGGACGGCGATGCGGGGGCGGTCGGCGGCGGTCGGCATCCCGGCGAGGCTAGGCGGGCACCCGCTGTGCCGCCGCCACCGCCATGCCGCGGCGACCCGCCATCCGGCACAGCGTCCGGGCGTTGCGGATGGCTGCTCCGCCGCGGTCGTTGTTGAAGAAGACGAACACGTCGGCGGCGGCGGCAGATGTCAGCGGCCAGGCGGCGTCGATGCGGTCGAGCCAGGTGGCGAGGGCGGTGCGCCCGTAGGACGGGCTCGGCGACGCCGTGCCCTCGTGCATGCGCACGTAGCCCCAGTCGGCGGTGCGCCACAGCGGCGTCGCCGGCCGTCCCAGGCGGTCGGCCCAACACAGGGCCGCATGGCGCCGCGTCAGCACGTCGCGCACCTCGTCGGTCCACCACGTCTCGTGCCGGGGCTCGACCGCCACCCGGGCGCCGCGGGGGAAGCAGGCCAGGCAGGCGTCGAGCGCGCCCGGAGAGGCCCGGAGGGTGGGTGGGAGCTGCATGAGGTAGGGCCCCAACCGATCTCGCAGGCCCTCGGCGCGGGTGGTCAGCCGGGCCACGGGCTCGGCGGGATCGCGCAGCCGCTTGATGTGCGTGAGGTAGCGGCTCACCTTCACCGCAAAGACGAATCCGGCGGGCGTCTCCTCGCGCCAACGCTCGAACACGGTCCTCTCGGGCAACCGGTAGAAGGCGTTGTTGACCTCGACGGCGGGGAACTCCTCCGCGAAGCGCCGCAGCCACGCCCGCTGGGGCAACCCCTCGGGATAGAGCACGCCGCGCCAATCGCGGTACTGCCAGCCCGACGTGCCGACGATCAGCGGCATTACCAGGGAGTACCCGGCTCGGGGAGCACCTCAGTCGGGCAGCTCGAACTGGATCGAGGCCCGCTCGGCCAGGATCGGCCGCACCAGGTCGCGAATGAGCGCCTGGTGGTCCGGATGGTCCCGGTAGGTCAGGTAGTCGTCCACGGTGGCGAAGTCGCCCACGACGACGTAGTCGTACGTTGCCTCGTTGATGCCCGCATCCCGCCCGTGGCGGTAGTCGACCATGGTGCCGACCGCCACCGGCATGCCGTCGAGCCCGTCGGCGAGCGCCCGCACCTGCTCGTCGGTGGTGCCCTCGGCGAACCTGAACATCACGACGTGGCGCAGCGGCATCGGGCCTCCTCCCTCGTCGACCGCACGGCGCGACCGCTGCCGGGCGACGTTACCGGCTGAGGCAATGACGAACGGTCGGACGAGCCCGAGGCGCTGACGAACGGCTTCCGTGCGCTATTGCCTCAGGCTCGAGGCACCGTTCGTCATTGCCTCGGGGTGGCTTGGCGGCGGCCACCCGATTACGGCTTCCGTCCGGGGAGCGGCCGACCGGTAGCCTGGTGACTTGTCTATGCGCGGCTTCCTCGACCTCGTCAACGAGCGTGTCGTCGTCTACGACGGCGCCTTCGGCACGTACATACAAGAGCTGGGGCTGACGGCCGACGACTTCGGCGGGCCGCACTTCGAGGGCTGCAACGAGATCCTGGCGGTCACCCGGCCGGACGTCATCGCCGAGATGCACGAGGCACACTTCCGCGCCGGCGTCGACGTCGTCGAGACCGCCAGCTTCGGCGGCTTCGCCGTGCCTCTCGGCGAATACGGGATCCCCGAGCGGGCCCATGAGATCAGCCTCGCCTCGGCCCGCATCGCCCGGGAGGTCGCCGACGGCCACGGCGGGCTGGTCGCCGGGTCGATGGGCCCGGGCACCAAGTCGCCGTCGCTCGGGCAGATCCCCTTCACGGAGCTGCGGGACGCATACGAGGTCATGGCCCGCGGCCTCATCGAGGGCGGGGCCGACCTGCTCATCTGCGAGACCCACTTCGATCTGCTGGCCGCCAAGGCCGCCGTCATCGGCGCCCGGCGGGCCATGGCGGCCGAGGGCCGGCAGGTGCCCATCCAGCTGCAGGTGACGATGGAGCAGACGGGCACGATGCTGCTCGGCACCGAGATCGGCGCCGCGCTGGCCAGCCTCGGGGCGCTCAGGCCCGACGTCTTCGGGCTCAACTGCGCCACCGGTCCGGCGGAGATGCACGAGCACCTGCGCCACCTGGCGGCCAACGCCCCCATGCCGATCTCCTGCCTTCCCAACATGGGCTTGCCGTCGGTGGTCGACGGCAAGATGCACTACGACCTCACCCCTGAGCAGCTGGTCGACTACCAGACGCGGTTCGTCACCGAGCTGGGTGTGCAGGTGGTGGGGGGCTGCTGCGGCTCGACACCCGAGCACATCCGCCAGCTGGCCGCCGCCGTCAAGGACCTCACGCCCGCCCGCCGCGAGCCCAAACCCGAGCCTGGGGCGACGTCCATGTTCAGCATGGTGCCGTTCCACCAGGACGCCAGCTTCCTCATCGTCGGCGAGCGCACCAACGCCAACGGTTCCAAGAAGTTCCGCGACACGATGCTGGCGGGCGACTGGGACTCGTGCGTCCGCATCGCCCGCGACCAGGAGCGTGAGGGTGCCCACGTGCTCGACGTCTGTGTCGACTACGTCGGGCGCGACGGCACGCTCGACATGGACGCGCTGGCCAGCCGCTTCTCCACCCAGGTCACGGTGCCGCTGGTGCTGGACTCGACCGAGCCCCCGGTCATCGAGGCCGGGCTGCAACGGCTGGGCGGCCGCGCGATCCTCAACTCCGCCAACCTCGAGGACGGTGACGGCGAGGGCAACCGCTTCGACCGGATCTGCCGCCTCGCGCAGGAGTACGGCGCCGCCGCGGTCTGCATGCTGATCGACGAGCAGGGCCAGGCCCGCGACGTCGAGTGGAAGATGCGGGTTGCCCACCGCATTCACGACCTGGCGACGCAGCGCTACGGGCTCGACCCCGGGGACCTGATCTTCGACGCGCTGACGTTCCCGCTGTCGACGGGGGACGCTGACCTCCGTCAGGACGCGATGCACACCATCGAGGCCATCCGCCGCATCAAGGCCGAACTGCCCGGGGTCTTCACCACGCTCGGCGTGTCCAACGTGAGCTTCGGCCTGTCGCCCGCCGCCCGCCACGTCCTGAACTCGGTGTTCCTCCACGAGTGCGTCGAGGCCGGGCTCGACTCGGCGATCGTGCACGCGGCCCGCATCATGCCGCTCAACAAGATCCCTGAGGACCAGGTCAAGGTCTGCCTCGACCTCATCTACGACCGCCGCGACCCGGCGACCGGGTACGACCCGCTGGCGACCCTGCTCGACGTGTTCGCCGACGT
>DASSDL010000053.1:0-34859 GCA_035697145.1 Acidimicrobiales bacterium | reverse complement strand
ACGATCCACCCCGGGTTGTACGCGGTCGGCCTGCCCTGGCTGTACTCCCAGCCATCCGCGGTGTTCGCCGGTGTCGGCGCCGACGCCGCCCACATCGTCGAGCACATCGCGGCGCGGCAGACATGACCGGGCACGACCTCGAGCGTGGTCCTCCCGTCCCGGTAGTTGGAGTGCAGGTCGGCCATGGTTCGGCGTCCTCCGGAGGCTGATCACGGGGCTCATCCACAGGGCGTGACACCGCCGACGGGTCCGTGCCGCCGGGTGGCCCGGGCCTCGATGACCTCCGAACGTCAGTCGTTCGTTCACTGGGCGTCGACAAGCGTTTGTCCAACCGTTGATGGTGGTGCTCTTCACCGCTGCCCCACGCTGGCCTAGCCTGCTTGCCGTGCAGTCGGCGTCGAGGGTGACCGCGCGGGCGTTCGCCGCTGCCCTGGCCATTGCGGGCCTGGGGGCTTCGCTGCTGCCGTCCCCGGCCGGGGCGGTGCCGCCGGACCCGGAGCCCGCTCCCGACTTGGCCGTGGTTCCGCCGATCAATTCGTTCCCGGTGCCGGCGCCGTATGAGGCGTCGTTCTCCGACGACTGGCACGCCTGTCGAGACGGCTGCCGGCGCCAGCACAAGGGCAACGACATCTTTGCCGCCGAGGGCACTCCGATCGTCGCCGTCGAGCCGGGCGTCATCGCCAAGGTCGACGGCGTCGACGACAGCAACGGGGGCCTGAGCATCTGGCTGGTCGGTGATTCGGGGGTGGCCTACTGGTACGCCCACAACTCGGCGAACTACGTGACCGCCGGGCAGCGGGTGGGACGGGGCCAGCTCATCGGTCGGGTGGGCCACACGGGGAATGCGCGGACGACGCCGTCGCACATCCACTTCCAGATCAACCGGTGCGGTGAGCTGTCGAGCAGCGAGCCCTGCACGGTGAACCCGTACGGGCTCATCAGCCGCTGGTCGCCGGGCCAGGTGGGTGGCGGCGCGGACTCGCTGGGCCTGTACGGGCGGTCCCGGGCCAGCACCGAGCTGCGGATCGAGGGTGGTTCGGCGTTGCCGGCGTTCCGATATGGCAATGCCCCGGAGGGCAGCACGCTTCCGGTGGCCGGCGACTGGAACGGCGACGGGACTGACACCGTCGGGATCTACCGGCGCCTCGACGCCACCTTCCAGTTGCGGGACGAGTCCGGCAAGACGTCGACGTCGGTCCCGTTCGGTACCCCCGGCGACACGGACGTGGTGCCGGTGGCGGGCGACTGGAACGGCGACGGGCGCGACAGCGTCGGGCTGTACCGGCGATCCGACGCCACGTTCGTGGTGCGCGACGACGCGGGTAGGACCTTGCCGGGCGTCCGGTTCGGGTGGCCGGGCGCCGCCGACGTGTTGCCGGTCGTGGGCGACTGGGACGGCGACGGGCGCGACAGCCTCGGCGTCTACCGGGCCGGCGACGGCGCATTCCGCCTGCGCGACGAGGCCGGTGGCGACCTTCCCCCCGTCGCGTTCGGCACCCCCCGGGCCGCCGAGGTTCCCGTGGTCGGCGACTGGGACGGCGACGGCCGCGACACGGTCGGCACGTACCAACGAGCCACGGCAACGTTCGAGCTCAGCGGCCCCGATCCGACCCGGCCGGCCCGGCGGGCCACAACCCTCGAGACCGGCGAGGAGGGCGCGGCGGACCTGTTGCCGGTGGTCGGCGACTGGAACGGGCTCGACGTCGTCACGCTCGACGACCTGGACGCCATCTTCGGCCCCTTCGCCGACCAGGCCGCCGTGGAAGCCCAACTGCCGGCACTCAACGACGCCATGCTCCGGGCCGGAGCCACCACCCCCGCCCGCAAGGCCGCGTTCCTGGCGACCGTCCACAACGAGAGCGACTTCCGGGCCGACGCCGTCGAGGCCAGCAATCCCTCCACCTACCGGGGCCGCGGCTTCATCCAGCTCACCGGCGACTTCAACTACCGCGCCGCGGGCAACGATCTCGGCGTGGACCTGGAAGCCGAACCCGACCTCGCCGCCAGTCCCACCACCAGCGCCCAGGTCGCCGCCTGGTACTGGACCGTGGCCCGCGACATCAACCACGCCGCCGATCGCTTCGACATGGCCGCGGTCAACATCGCCGTCGGATTCCGGCCCAGCGTCCGCGAGGACACCGAACGCTGCGGTGACTTCATCCGGGCCCTCAAGTGGTTCAGCGGCGGCGACCTTCCCCGGGACGTGAACTGCGAACGCTCCGTCACCTCGCAGCTCTTGGCATGGGCCAGCATCCTCGGCTCGGGGGCCGGAGGATCGTCGACCGGGCGCCACGCCTCGACCGAGGTCCCCGACTCCGGCGGCGTGGCTACCGGCGGCACGGCCGTGCCGCGCACCACAGGGGACCGGACGACGTCGCAGCCGACGAGGCCACCGACCACGACCAGGCCAACGTCGCCCACGACGCGGCCGGCGAGGCCGGGCGCCACCACCACCACAACGACGCGGCCTCCCACGACCACCACGACGACGCCGCAGTCCACGACGACGACGACCCCCACCACGTCGAGCACCACATCCACGACGGTGCCGTGCGATCCCACCACGACCACGAGCGGCACGACGACGACCACCACCGCGCCGCCCCCGCCGTGCCCGACCACGACCACCACCGCGCCGCCGACCTCGACGTCGTCGCCTTCGTCGTCAACGGGCTCAACCGGCTCGTCGACGTCGTCGTCGACGGGCGGCTGATCCGCCCGAGCGGCCGGCTCCGTACCGCCGCCGGGCGAGGTCGACCGACCCCCGTCAGTCCAGGGCGTAGGTGATCGTCACGTCGCCGTTGTCGGACGTCGCCGTGATCGTGCGGTCGCCGTCGGGATCCGTCCGGATCGGGAACGACACGGTGCCGTTGTCGCTCTCGGCGTCGACGTTGTAGGCGATGCCGCCGGCGTCGGGGATCACGACTTCGATCGAGCCGTTGTCCGAGGTGGCTACCACGTCATCGGGCGGGTCGAGGAACTCGAGCCGCACGCCGCCGTTGTCGGAGGTCGCCTCCGCCCGCGAGGCCCGTCGGATCCCGGTGGCCGTCACCGAACCGTTGTCGCTGTGCAGCACGACGTTCCCCTCGATCCGCGCCAGCTCGATCCGGCCGTTGTCGGACGACGCCTCGACGTCACCGGCGATGTCGGTCACGGTGACCCGCCCGTTGTCGGCCCCGGCGATGACCGCGAGGTCCGACGGCATCTCGATCGTATAACGCACGTTGCACCAGTCCGACAGGAACGCCGGGCAGGTGCCCTCGATCGTCAGGCTGTCGCCCTCGCGCTGCACGTCGTGCCCCGTGGACCGCCAGCCGTCGCTGATGCGGGCGGTCACGGTGACCGTGTCGGCGTCCTCGACACCGACGACCCGGACCGAGCCGGCCGCGTTGTCGATGTCGACGACCTGCAGGCCGCGGGCGCTGAACTCCGACACCTCGGTGCGCTCCTCGTGCGCCAGCGCGCTCGCCACCTGGGCCGCCCCGAACAGCAAGACGGGCACGGTGACGAGGCTGCCGACGATGAGCCAGGTCAGGCGGACACGCCGCGAGGGAGTGGTGGTATCGGGCATCACATCGTCCTCAGGTCATCAGGTCTCGAGCCATCGCAGCACGGCGAGCACGCGCCGGTGGTCGTGCTCGGTGGGCGGCAGGTCCAACTTGGTGAAGATGTTGCTGACGTGCTTCTCCACGGCACCGTCGCTCACCACCAGCTCACGGGCGATGGCGGCGTTGGAGCGGCCCTCGGCCATGAGCCCGAGCACCTCGCGCTCGCGGGGCGACAGGCGGTCCAGCGGATCCCGCCGGCGCGATCGCGCCAACAGCTGGGCGACGACCTCGGGGTCGAGCACCGTGCCCCCGGCGCCCACGCGCCGGACGCCGTCGAGGAACTCGCCCACCTCGGCGATCCGGTCCTTGAGCAGGTAGCCCAGCCCGCTGGTGTCGTCGGCCAGCAGCTCGGTGGCGTAGGTCTCCTCCACGTACTGCGAGAGCACGAGAATGGCGATGGCGGGCCACCGCGCCCGGATCTGCAGTGCGGCGCGCAGACCGTCGTCGGTGTGGGTCGGAGGCATGCGCACGTCGACGACCGCCAGGTCGGGCTGATGGCGTTCGACGACGGTGAGCAGGTCGTCGGCATTGTCGACGGCGGCCACGACCTCCTCCCCGGCGTCGGCCAGGAGCCGGGTGAGCCCGGCGCGCAGGAGCACGGAGTCCTCGGCGATCACGATCCGCATGGGAGCTCCACCAGCAGAGTCGTCGGTCCGCCCCGGGGGCTGACCACGTGCACGCTGCCCCCGTGGGCCATCACTCGGTCGCGCAGGCCGCGCAGGCCGGTGCCGGACTCGGGGTTGGCGCCACCCCGACCGTCGTCGCGCACCTCGATGACCAGGCGGTCGCCGGCCCGTGCGATCGTGACGGATGCATTGGTGGCCTCCGCATGGCGGGCGACGTTGGTCAACGCCTCGGCCACCACGAAGTACGCGGTGCTCTCGACGGCCGGCGATGGCCGCTCCGCCACGTCGACATCGAGCTGGACCGGTACGGGCGAGCGGGCCACGATCGCCGAGAGGGCGGCGTCGAGGCCCCGGTCCTCGAGGATCACGGGATGGATGCCGCGCACCAGGTCACGGATCTCCTTCAGCGCCGCCTTCGCCTCCTCGTGGGCCTCGGCCACCAGCGCGCGCCCGCCCTCGGGGTCGGCCTCGAGCCGCTCGCGGGCATTCCCCAGGTCCATGGCGAGGGACACGAGCCGCTGCTGGGCTCCATCGTGCAGGTCGCGCTCGATGCGCCGCCGCTCGGCCTCGGCGCTGTCCACGGCCGCGGCCCGACTCGTCTCGAGCTGCGCCACGCGGCGGTCGACCGCCTCCTGGGAATCGAGGCTCAGCAGCCGGCGGCCCAAGGCGGTGTCGATCGCCGCCATCGCATGCGTGACCCAGGGCGCCACCAGCACCAGGCCGACCGCACCCACCAGGGCCGCCACCGCCGCAGCGCCGCCCTGCGATACCTCGAACAGCCAGAACTTGGCGGTTCCGCCCGGCATGTGGCTCACGTAGAAGGGCAGCGACAGCAGCGCCGCCGAGCCGCACCACGCGGCCACGGTCGGGACCATGGTCAGCAGGCCCAGCGGCAGCCGCACCACGCCGTAGACGATCTCGCGCCAGCGGGGTCGCGTCTTCACGCGCTCGACCAGGCGCCGCCACAGCGACGTCTCCCGCAGGGGCGGGACCGGATCGACCATCTCGACGCCCAGGAGCGCCGCGTAGCGGCTGCGCTCGACGTGGCCGATGCCGCGGGCGACCACGAACAGTGCCCACACGAACGGCAGCGCCAGCGGGAAGGTGATGAGCAGGCTGACCGACAGCGCCAGCAGCACCACCATCACCGTGAACGTGACGGTGCCGACGAACACGCCGAGCACGATGTGGGTCAGGCGCCACCACGTCAGCGACTCGCGCCACGGGCGGAGCAGATCTCGGAGCACGGGCACAACGGTAAGGAACTGCGCGTCGTTGCGACATGGAGCGACCGGGAAACCTGGAGGTGGGGTTGTCCCCACCTTGGGTGGGGGCGCCGCCGGCCTACGGCGGGCGCGGTAGGCGCCGATGCTCCCGGCGGACGATGCCGAGTGACGTCCCCCGCCGTACCGTGCTGTCCGTGGCCACCACCGACCATGCCCGCGCACCGCGCGCCCGAGCCTCCGTCCCCCAGCTGCTGGCGCGCGGGCGGTCCCTGGGTCGGTGGTGGCTCGACGTCTTCCCGGTCGTGGTGGTGGCGCTCCTGCAGGTCGGTGGTACGGCGGCCGCCGGACACGACCAACCGGAACGCTGGTCTCTCGACGCTCTCGGCGTGGCGCTCCTGCTGGCGGGACCGGCCGCACTGCTGGTGCGTCGCCGCTGGCCCGAGGTGTCGCTGGCCATCGCCTTGTCGGCCGCGCTCGCCTACTGGCTGACCGACTACCCCCGCGGCCCCGCCGGCTTCCCGGCGCTGATCTTCGCCCTCGTGAGTGCCGTTCTGGCCGGACGCCGGGCCTTCGCCTGGTGCACCCTGGCCGTCGGCTATCTCGGGTTCACGTTGCTTCCGCCGCTGCTCGGTCAGGAGTCATGGAACGTGGGCCAGGCGCTGGGGCTCGCCGCATGGCTGCTGGTGCTGGGTACCGGGGCCGAGATCTTCCGCACCCGCCGCGAGCGGCGGGAGGAGCTGGCCCACGTCCAGGCCGAGGAGGCGCGCCGCCGGGCCAGCGAGGAGCGCCTGCTCATCGCCCGCGAGCTCCACGACGTCCTGGCCCACAACATCTCGCTCATCAACGTGCAGGCCGGCGTCGCCCTCCACCTGCTGGACGAGCGACCCGATCAGGCCCGGCCCGCCCTGACCGCCATCAAGGACGCCAGCAAGGAGGCACTCGGCGAGTTGCGGTCGGTGCTGGATGTGCTGCGGCGGAGCGATGACGGTGCCTCGGCGCCCCGCGCCCCGACCGCCGGGCTGCGTGACCTCCCCGGATTGATGGAGCGCACGCGCTCGGCCGGGCTGGACGTGACGCTCGACGTCTCGGGCGAGGCCCGGCCGGTACCCGCTGGCGTCGATCTGGCCGCACTTCGCATCGTGCAGGAGGCGCTGACCAACGTCGTCCGCCACGCCGGCACCGGCCGCGCGCGGGTCCGGCTCGACTACGGCGACGACCAGCTCTCGGTGCAGGTCGATGACGACGGGGTGGGCGCGCCCTCGCCCCCCGGTGAGGGCCACGGCCGTGGCATCGCCGGCATGCGGGAACGGGTGCAGGCGCTGGGTGGGAGCTTCGAAGCCGGTCCCCGGCCCGGCCGCGGCTTCCGTGTGCGCGCCCGCTTCCCGACCGTGAGTAGGTAGTGGCGTGGCCTCCGTGATCCGGGTGGTGCTGGCCGACGACCAGGCCTTGGTCCGCGCCGGCTTCCGGGCGCTGCTCGACGCCCAGGACGACATCGAGGTCGTTGGCGAGGCCAGCGACGGCGACGAGGCCGTCCGGCTGGTCCGGCGCTTGGCCCCCGACGTGGTGCTCATGGACATCCGCATGCCCGGCACCGACGGCCTGACCGCCACCAGGACGATCGCCGGCGACGAACGGCTCTCGGGTGCCCGCATCGTCATCCTCACCACGTTCGAGCTGGACGAGTACGTGTTCGAGGCCATCCGCTCCGGCGCCAGCGGCTTCCTGGTCAAGGACACCGAACCGGTGGAGCTGCTGCGGGCGGTGCGGGCGGTGGCCCGCGGCGACGCCCTGTTGTCGCCCAGCGTCACCCGCCGGCTCATCGGCGAGTTCGCCAGTCAGACCCGCGAGACCCGGCCGGGGCCAAAGCTGGACGTGCTCACCGACCGGGAGCGGGAGGTGATGGCGCTGGTGGCCGAGGGGCTGAGCAACGACGAGATCGCCAAACGGCTCTTCGTCAGCCCGATGACGGCCAAGACCCACGTGAGCCGGGCCATGGTGAAGCTCGGCGCCCGCGACCGGGCCCAGCTCGTGGTGTTCGCCTACGAGTCGGGGCTGGTCCGCCCCACCGGGGGGGCGTAGCCGGCGGCGTTGCCGGTACCACGCACGGAGTAGCCCAGAAGCCTCCCCCGGGGCGACGATTCCGGCGGCCTGCGGCCCGACGATGGACGCATGTTGACATCCATACTTGCCACCCACAACGACGGCTGGGGCGGTGGCCCCGGACCGTGGTTCCTCATCTTCCCCCTCCTCTGGATCACCCTCATCGGGTTCCTCGTCTGGCGGTTCCGCCGCTGGGGCGGGGGGCCGTGGCGGCAGCAGTCCACCGGCCGATCGGTCCTGGCCGAGCGCTACGCCCGCGGCGACATCTCCGCCGACGAGTACCGCGAGCGGCTGGGCGTCCTGAAGGAGGACGACCGATGAGCGCCGCCACCCTCACGCAAACGGACGCGGCCGCCCGGGCCGTCGAGGCCACCAAGGTCTACGGATCGGGCGACACCGCCGTCGTCGCCCTCGACGAGGTGTCGGTCGAGTTCCCCACCGGGCGCTTCACGGCCATCATGGGCCCCTCGGGCTCGGGCAAGTCGACCCTCATGCACGTCGTGGCCGGGCTCGACAGCCTCACCGAAGGCCAGGTCTTCATCGGCGACGTGGAGCTGGGCACGCTGTCCGACAAGGAGCTCACGCTCCTACGCCGCACCCAGGTCGGCTTCGTGTTCCAGGCGTTCAACCTGGTGCCGACACTCACCGCCCGCGAGAACATCGCCCTGCCCTTGACCCTTGCGGGCGCCAAGCCCGACGGCCAGTGGTTCGACGAGGTCATCGACACCGTCGGTCTCGGCGACCGCCTGAAGCACCGCCCGGCCGAGCTGTCGGGCGGCCAGCAGCAGCGGGTCGCGGTGGCCCGGGCCCTGGCAAGCCGGCCCCGGATCGTCTTCGCCGACGAGCCCACCGGCAACATCGACTCCCGCGCCGGCGGCGAGATCCTCGGCTTCCTGCGCCGTGCCGTCGACGAGATGGGCCAGACCGTTGTGATGGTCACCCACGACCCGGTGGCGGCCTCGTACGCCGACAGGGCGCTGTTCCTGGCCGACGGCCGGATCGTCGGCCAACTCGACGACCCGACCCCGACGGCCGTCCTCGACCGCATCAAGTCGCTCGACGGTTCGGGAGGTTGAACCATGTTGTCGCTCACCATCAAGGAGATGCGGGGCCACGGCCGGCGCCTGGTGGGCACGGGCGTGGCCGTGTTCCTGGGCGTCGCTTTTCTCGCCGGCACGCTGGTGCTCGGCGACACCTTGCGCAACAACTTCGACAACCTGTTCGCCGACGTCAACGCCGGTACCGACGTCGTCGTGCGCAACGCCACCGACCTCGGCATCGAGGCCGACGAGCCCCGAGGCCTCATCGACCGGTCCCTGGTCGACGAGGTCGCGGCCGTCGACGGCGTGGCGGCGGCGGAGCCCCAGATCGAGGGGCTCGGCCAGCTCTTGGGCGCCGACGGCGACGCCGTGGGCGGCAACGGCCCGCCCCAGCTGGCCGGCAGCTGGACCACCGACTCCGACCTCAACCCCTACCGCCTGGCCGAGGGCCGGGCTCCCGAGGCCGACAACGAGGTCGTGGTCAACCGCCGGGCCGCCGACGAGGGCGACCTGGCGATCGGCGACCGCACCACCTTGCTCACCCCCGAACCGGTCGAGGTGACCATCGTGGGCCTCTCGACCTTCGGCGAGGAGGACGGGCTCGGCGGCGTCACGTTCACCGCGTTCAGCCTCGAGGGCGCCATGGAGCACGTCACCAAGGACCCCGACGGCGTGTCCAGCATCGCCGTCCGGGCGGACGACGGCGTGTCGCAGGACGAGCTCGTCGCCCGTGTCGACGAGGTGCTGCCCGGCGGCGTCGAGGCGGTGACGGGCACCGACGTGTCCTCACAGAACTCCGATGACATCAACGAGCTGTTCCTGGACATGCTGACGACGTTCCTGACCGTGTTCGCCGGCATCGCCCTGCTGGTGGCGACGTTCAGCATCTACAACACCTTCTCGATCATCGTCGCCCAGCGCACCCGGACGGCGGCCCTGCTCCGGGCCATCGGTGCGTCGCGCCGCCAGGTGCTGGTCTCGGTCGTGATCGAGGCCTTCGTGGTCGGCGTCGTGGCGTCGCTGGTCGGCGTGGCCGGCGGCATCGGCGTGGCCGGGTTGCTCAAGGGACTGTTCGACGCAGCCGGGTTCGCCCTGCCGGCCGGGGGCATCGTCGTCACCACCGGTGCCGTCATCGTCTCCGTGGTCGTCGGCCTTGTGGTGACACTGCTCGCCGGGATCATCCCCGCGATCAAGGCATCGCGGGTCCCGCCCATAGCGGCGCTGCGCGACGTTGCCGTCGAGCGCACGTCGCCCTCCGCCCCCCGGGTCGTGGCCGGTGTGATCCTGGCCGGCCTGGGCATCGCCGTCACCGCGGCGACCGCCCTGTCCAACGACCCCTCGCTGGGCACCGTCGGGCTGGGCGCAGTGGTCACGCTGATCGGCACCGTCGTGCTCGGCCCGGTCGTCGCCCGGCCGGTCGCCGGGTTCCTGGGCGCACCGCTGGCCAGGCTGCGCGGCCTCACCGGGTCGCTGGCCCGCCAGAACGCCATCCGCAACCCACGGCGCACCGCGGCCACGGCGTCGGCGCTCATGGTCGGCGTGGGCATCGTCACCCTGTTCACCGTGTTCGCCGCCTCGCTCAAGGAGTCGACGGCCGACACCATCGACCGATCGTTCGCCGGCGACCTGGTGATCTCCAGCGGGCCCTTCGGCAGCAGCCTCAGCCCCCAACTCACAGCCGACGTCGGGGACCTGCCCGAGGTCGACAGCGCCGTCGGGATCGGCCGGGGCTTCGCCTCGATAGACGACGACACCAAGGAGCTCACGGTGGCGGATCCGGCCGACCTGGCCGGGGCGGTCGACGTCGAGGTGAGCTCGGGGTCGCTGGCCGATCTGGCCGGCGACGAGATCGCCATCTCCGACGCCACGGCCGACGCCAACGGTTGGGCGCTGGGCGATCCTCTTACGGTGACGTTCGCCGACGGCGCCAGTGCCGAGCTGACCGTCGGGGCCACGTATGCCGTGCCCGACATCGTCGGCGGCTACGTGGTGCCGCTGGAGACGTATGCGCCGCACACCAACCAGCCCGTCGACTCCACGGTGGTCATTGACCTGGCCGACGGCACCTCGCTGGCCGACGGCAAGGCGGCGGTCGAGGGGGTGGCCGCCAACTACGGCGATCCCGACGTCGAGGACCGCGAGGAGTTCGCCGCCACCATGTCGGCGGGCGCCGACATGTTCCTGACGATCATCTACGCCCTGCTGGCGCTGGCGATCATCATCGCCCTCATGGGTATCGCCAACACACTGTCGCTGTCCGTCCATGAGCGGACCCGCGAGCTGGGCCTGCTCCGAGCCGTCGGCCAGACCCGGGGCCAGCTCCGGTCGATGGTTCGGTGGGAGTCGGTGATCGTCGCCACGTTCGGTGTGGTCGGCGGCATCGGCCTCGGCGTGTTCCTCGGATGGGCGCTGGTCGAGGCCGCGGGCAACACCCCGGGCTCGGTCATCAGCGAGTTCGTGCTGCCGGTGTCCCGCCTGGCGATCGTGGTGGTCGTCGGCGCCGTCGCCGGTGTGCTGGCCGGGCTGCGTCCCGCACGGCGGGCCGCCCGCCTCGACGTCCTCGGCGCCATCGCCACCGAGTAGTCCACTGCCCCCGTGTTCTGGCGTCTCTCACGCCGAATTGCCGGCGTGGGAGACGCCAGAACCGTTTCAGCGCTCCCAGCGCAGGCCCTCGGCCAGGCGGGCGTCCGCCGGCAGTTCGGCCCGGCCGGCCAGCACGGCCGCCACGGCCAGGTAGTCGCGCACGGCGGGGACGTCGTGGACTCGCAGGATCGTCCCCGGACCGGCCAGCGCCCCGACGGCCGCAAGCGTGCCGCCCAGCCGATCCCGGGGCGGCCGGCCGGTGGCAGCGCCGACGAAGTCCTTGCGGGACAGCGCCAACAGCACGGGCCGGCCGAGCGCCCTCACCCGATCCATACCGCGCAGCACCTCGACCGTCTGGGCCGGTGTCTTGGCGAAGTCGGGGCCTGGATCGACGACGATCGCCTTCACAGCCATCCCGCGGGCCAGTGCGGCGTCGATGCGCTCCCTCAGGAAGCCCACCACATCCCCGGTCACGTCGTCGTAGAGGTCCGGGTCGAGCACCTTGTGCTTGGGGCGGGCCCGGGTATGCATGATCACCAGCCCGGCCCCCACGGATCCACACAGCTCGGCGACCTCGGGGTAGAGGAGGCCGCTGACGTCGTTCACCATCGCCGCGCCCGCGGCCAGCACCGCCTCGACCACCGCAGGGCGGTAGGTGTCCACGGAGATGACCAACCCGGGCATCTCCGCGTGGATCCCCTCGACAACCGGCTCGACGCGGGCGATCTCCTCCTCCACCGCCACCTCGGGGACACCGGTGATGCCCGACTGGCCCCCCACGTCGATGATCGTCGCCCCCTGCTCGACCAGCTCGACGGCAAGCTCGACCCTGGCCTCGGTCGTGGGATGGAGCCCCCCGTCCGAGAACGAGTCCGGCGTGGCGTTGACGATCCCCATGAGCGCCGGCTCGGCCAGGTCGACGGGGCGCCCCCGCACGACCAACGGCGGCGGCTCATTCACGCGCTCAGGCTAGCGATGGTCGACCTCGGGCTCGGGGGCCGGCGCCGGCGCCCGGAGGGTGGCTATGGGCGGGAGCTCGCCGAACCTCCGGTCCAGCGGCGGCAACCCCGGACGGACGAGCGTGGCCGGGTTGGTCGCAGGGACGCCGGCCCGGTCGAGCACCGTCTGCAGCACGCTGAGCGCCTGGGGCCCGAGCTGATCGAGGTCGTGGTGGCGGTGCCGGCGGGTGCCGAGGTCGACCTGGACGATTGCCTCGGTGCCGACGGCCTCGGCGACGTCGATGAGCAAGCCGATGTCGACCCCGTAGCCCCGCACGAACGGGAGCCGCTCGAGCAGGGCCCGGCGTCCGCCGAACTCACCCGAGAGCGGCTGCACGATCGTCGACAGCTGCGGGAACAGTGTGGCCAGCGCAGGCCGCGCCGTGAGCTCGGTGGTCCTGCCGCCACCCAGTGCCCCGGTGCGCGGCCGCTCGTAGTAGCCCTTGACGAAGGCGACGTCGGGGTCGGTGATCAGCGGGCCCAGCAGCCCGCTGACGAAGCGGGTGCCGAAGTCGGTGATGTCGGCGTCGCACCAGATGACGATGTCGCCGATCGAGGCGTAGAGCGAGCGCCACAGCGCCTCGCCCTTGCCGGGCCCGCCGGCGACGTCGGCCAGCACCTCGGCGGCGTCGACCACCCGGGCCCCGGCGTGGGCCGCGGCCTTGCTGGTGTCGTCGCGGGAATGATCGTCGACCACCAGGACCTCGTCGACCAGGCACAGGCGACCCCCCAGGAACCGCCGCACCTTGGTCACAACGTCACCGATGGTGGCGGCCTCGTCGTGGGCGGGGATGCACACCGACACCAGCTGGTCGCCCTTCGCCGCGACCAGGTCGCGGGGCGGAAAGTCGCGGTAGTGCCGCGACACGATCGGGGGGCTGGATCGATCTGCGGTCATCTTCGCGTCAGATGCACTGGCGAACTACGAGACTCTATCCGTGGCAGGGACGGCTCTGCTCAGGCAGTTATGGCCGAAATCGTCAGTATTTCGTCCTTGCTGCCACTTCGGCACGACGCTCAGGATGGCAGGGTGGCTCCGCGGCCCCGATCCGTGATCATCGTCGCCTTTCCCGACGTGCAGGCGCTCGACGTCGTCGGCCCGCTCGAGGTGTTCGCCATGGCCAACCGGCACGGCGCCGATCCGGCCTACGCCACTGCGGTCGTCTCCGCCTCCGGGCGGCCGATCACGACGTCGTCGGGATTGTCGCTCAGCACCGAACGGGCCTCCCGCCGATCCTCGATCGACACGCTGCTGGTGGCCGGCGGCAACGGCACCGCAGCCGCCATGGCCGACAACCGCCTCATCGCCTGGCTGCGGGCTGCGGCGGCGAGTGCCCGCCGGGTCACCTCGGTGTGCAGCGGCGCCTTCCTGCTGGCGCAGGCGGGCCTGCTCGACGGCCGGCGGGCCACCACCCACTGGTCGGCGTGCGACACGCTGGCACGCCTGTTCCCGGCCGTCGAGGTCGACGCCGATCCGATCTACGTGCGCGACGGCAACGTGTGGACGTCGGCCGGCGTCACCGCCGGGATGGACCTGGCGCTGGCGCTCGTCGAGCACGACCATGGCGGCGACCTGGCCCTCGCAGTGGCCCGCCAGCTCGTGCTGTTCACGCATCGGCCGGGCGGGCAGTCGCAGTTCAGCGTCCAGCTGGCCGTGCGCCGGGCCGAGCGGGAGCCGCTGCGCGAGGCGCTGGCGTTCGTGGCCGAGCATCCGGAGGCCGACCTGTCGGTGCCGGCGCTGGCACGGCGGGCGGCGATGAGCGTGCGCAGCTTCGCCCGCGCCTTTCGGCACGAGGTGGGCACCACGCCGGCCGCGTTCGTGCAGCGATCACGGGTCGAGGCCGCCCGCCGCCTGCTCGAGACCACCGACCGCACCGTGGACGACATCGCCCGAGCCTGCGGCTTCGGCACCGTCGAGACCATGCACCGCGCCTTCCAGCGCACGGTGCGCACCACCCCCGGTCAGTACCGGCGGCTGTTCGCAGTCCCGGCCTGACCGCCACCAAGGCAGGAACGCCCATGCTCATCACCATCCCCCTGTTCGATCGCTTCACTGCGCTCGACGCCGTCGGGCCCTACGAGGTGCTGTCACGGCTGCCGGGCGCCGAGGTCGTGTTCGTCGCCGAGCAGGCCGGCCCGGTGCGGACCGACACCCGCGCCCTCACCCTGGTGGCCGAGCGGGCGCTGGCCGACGTCGACGCCTGCGACGTCGTGGTGGTCCCTGGCGGCCCGGGGACCCGCGAGATGCTCGAGCCGCAACCCCTCCACGACTGGCTGCGGGCCATCGACGCCACCACGCAATGGACCACATCGGTGTGCACCGGCGCGCTGCTGCTGGGCGCCGCCGGGCTGCTCGACGGCCTCGAGGCCACCACGCACTGGTCGGCGTTCGACATCCTGGCGAGCCTCGGGGCGCGCCCGACGGAACGCCGGGTCGTGCCCCAGCAGAAGGGTCGGGCTGGAGGGTCGGGCTGGATTGTTACGGCGGCGGGCGTGTCGGCTGGGATCGACATGGCCCTGTGGCTGGCAGCTCAGATCGCCGGCGACGAGGTCGCCAAGGCGATCCAGCTGGGGATCGAGTACGACCCGCAGCCGCCCTTCGACAGCGGCTCGATCGCCAAGGCGTCTTCCGAGACCAAGGAGCTGGTGCGCCTGGCGACGGCGTCGCCACCAACAAGCGCGTGAACCGGCGCCCCATCGGGGCAAGCATGGGGTCATGGAGACAACTGCTCCCCCGTCCACGACCACCGCTTCCGCCGACGACCTCACCCTCGTAGACGCCTGGTGGCGGGCCGCCAACTACCTGTCCGTGGGCCAGATCTACCTGCTCGACAACCCGCTCCTGCAGGAACCCCTGACCGTCGATCACATCAAGCCGCGGCTGCTGGGCCATTGGGGCACGACGCCCGGGCTCAACCTCGTCTATGCCCATCTCAACCGCGTGATCCGGGCACGCGACCTCGCCATGATCTTCGTGTGCGGACCTGGCCACGGCGGCCCCGCCATGGTCGCCAACACGTATCTCGAGGGCAGCTACACCGAGCTGTACCCGGCGGTCACGCAGGACGAGGCCGGGATGCGGACGCTGTTCCGCCAGTTCTCGTTCCCGGGGGGCGTGCCCAGCCACGCCGCTCCTGAGACTCCCGGATCGATCAACGAGGGGGGCGAGCTGGGCTACTCCCTGGCCCACGCGTACGGAGCGGCGCTCGACCACCCCGACCTCGTCGCCGTGTGCGTCGTGGGCGACGGCGAGGCCGAGACCGGGGCGCTGGCCGCCAGCTGGCACTCCAACAAGTTCCTCAACCCGGCGGTGGACGGGGCGGTGCTGCCGATCCTCCACCTCAACGGCTACAAGATCGCCAACCCCACGGTGCTGGCCCGCATCTCCGGGGCCGAGCTGACCGCGTTGTTCGAGGGCTACGGCCACAATGTCCACCTGGTCGAGGGCGACGACCCCGGGCCTGTCCACCGGGCGTTGGCCGACGCGTTCGACGCCGCCTTCGACGAGATCGCCGCCATCCAGGCGGCCGCCCGCAGCGGCGGCGACGGGAGCGAGCGGCCTCGCTGGCCGATGATCGTCCTCCGCACCCCCAAGGGCTGGACGGGCCCCGCCGCGGTGGACGGCCAACAGGTCGAGGGCACATTCCGGTCGCACCAGGTCCCGCTCGCGGGGCTGGCGCAGAACCCCGAGCACTTGCGCCAGCTCGAGGCTTGGATGCGCAGCTACCGGCCCGACGAGCTGTTCGACCGGGGCCGGCTGCGCGCCGACATCGCGCGCCTGGCGCCGGACGGCGACCGCCGCATGGGCGCCAGCCCCTACGCCAACGGCGGCCGGCTGCGTCGCGACCTCGACCTGCCCGACTTCCGCGACTACGCCGTCGAGGTCCCCGCCGCGGACGCCACCCGCAGCGAGCCCACCCGCGTCCTCGGGGCCTGGTTGCGGGACATCGTGCGCCGCAACCCGCAGACCTTCCGCATCACCGGCCCCGACGAGACCGCGTCCAACCGGCTGTCGGCGGTGTTCGAGGCCACCAACCGCACCTGGGTCGCCGAGACCCTGCCCGGCGACGACCACCTGGCGCCCGACGGGCGGGTGATGGAGGTGCTGTCGGAGCACCTGTGCCAGGGCTGGCTCGAGGGGTACCTGCTCACGGGGCGGCACGGGGTGTTCAACTGCTACGAGGCGTTCGTCCACATCGTCGACTCGATGTTCAACCAGCATGCCAAGTGGCTGAAGGTGACCCGGCAGCTCGATTGGCGTTTCCCCATCTCCTCGCTCAACTACCTGTTGTCGAGCCACGTCTGGCGCCAGGACCACAACGGCTTCACCCACCAGGACCCCGGCTTCATCGACCATGTGGTCAACAAGAAGGCCGAGGTGGTGCGGGTCTACCTACCGCCCGACGCCAACTGCCTGCTGTCGGTCATGGATCACTGCCTGCGCAGCGTCGACTACGTGAACGTGGTCGTTGCGGGCAAGAACGAGATGCCCGACTGGCTGGGGATGGATGAGGCGATCGCCCACTGCACGGCCGGCATCGGCATCTGGGACTGGGCCTCGACCGAGGGGGCCGGCACCGGCGGGTCCCCGGACGTGGTGCTGGCGTGCTGCGGCGACGTCCCCACCCTGGAGACGATGGCAGCCGCCGACATGCTGCGCCGCCAGCTGCCTGATCTGGGTGTGCGGGTGGTCAACGTGGTCGACCTCATGCGGCTGCAGGACCAGGCCGAGCACCCGCACGGCCTGTCGCACGAGGAGTTCGACGCCGTCTTCACCACCGACCGGCCGATCGTGTTCGCGTACCACGGCTATCCCCGCCTCATCCACGAGCTGACCTACCGGCGGACCAACCATCGCAACCTCCACGTGCGGGGCTACAAGGAGGAGGGCACGACCACCACGCCGTTCGACATGGTGATGCTCAACGACCTCGACCGCTACCACCTGGTGATGGACGTGATCGACCGGGTCCCGGCGCTGGGCGGCACCGCCGCCGAGGTTCGCGATGCCATGGTGGCCAAGCGGGCCGAGGCGCAGGCCTACACCAGGGCGGTGGGCGACGACCTGCCCGAGGTCCGGGACTGGACCTGGGCGGCAACGATCTGACCGGGCGGTCGACGACGTGCGGATCCTGGTGGTCAACGCGGGTTCGTCGAGCCTGAAGCTGCGCCTGCTCGGCGATCACGACGAGGCACTCGGCAGCGAGGACCTTGCCCCCGTCGATCGGCTGCGCGACGACGACCTGGGTCGGGCGGTCGAGAGGCTGGGGAGCTTCGACGCGGTCGGCCACCGGATCGTCCACGGGGGCGAGCGCTACCGGGAGCCGGTGGTGGTCGACGGCGACGTGCGCGCCGAGCTCGGCGCGCTCACCGACCTGGCGCCGGTGCACCAACCCAAGTCGTTGGCCGCGCTCGACGCCGTGACCGGGCTGGCGCCCGACGTGCCGGCCGTCGCCTGCTTCGACACCGCCTTCCACGCCACGCTGTCGCCAGCGGCGGCCACCTATGCGGTGCCGGCAAAGTGGCGGGACCGCCTCCACCTCCGCCGCTACGGCTTCCACGGACTGTCACACGCCTACGCCGCCCGCAGGGCCACCGCCGGCATCGGGGACGCCGGCCGCCTGGTCACCTGCCACCTCGGCGCCGGCGCCTCGCTGGCGGCCGTGCGCGGCCATCGCTGCGTCGACACCACGATGGGCTTCACCCCGCTGGAGGGACTGGTGATGGCGACCCGGTCCGGCACGGTGGATCCGGGCGCCGTGCTGTGGCTGATCACCCATCAGGGCCTCGATCCCGGGGCGGTGGCGCACAGCCTCGAACATGAGTCAGGGCTGTTGGCCATGGCCGGGACCTCCGACATGGCGGCGGTGGTGGAGGCGTGTCGTCGGGGCGAGCCGACGGCCACGCTCGCCCTTGACGTCTACGTCCACCGGCTGCGGGCTGCGATCGCGGCGATGGTTGCCAGCCTGGGCGGCCTCGACGCCCTGGTGTTCACCGGCGGCGTCGGCGAGAACGCACCAACGGTGCGGGCGGCGGCGGTGGCGGGGTTGGGGTTCCTCGGGGCGGCTCTGGACGCCCAACGCAACGACGAGGCGGTCGGCGGAGCCGCCGACCCCGAGGCGGACATCACGGCCGCGGGCTCGTCGGTCCGCACGCTCGTGGTCGCCGCCCGCGAGGACCTGGAGATCGCGCGGGGGGTCCGTGCGCGGCTGCGATGATGCGGGCATCCTCGACGGCGAGATGTGGGAGACGCCCATGAACTCGACGCAGACGCGCCCGCATTGGCGTCCCACGCGGCCGACCGACGACACGCCGCCAGCGCGCCCGCGCAGCCTCCAGCCCACCGAGCTGCGGTTCACCCCGCAGCAGGCCGTCCGGTGGTACAGCCCCGGGGCGCTGACCGGGTCGGGTCTGCACGTGGGGCTCACCTCCGTGTTCGGCTCGTTCCTCGACAAGCGCGAGCTCCAGGCCCGCAAGGCGCCCACCGTCGACCGCACGTACGCCGCCCGCGACGAGCTGTGGATCGACTACGCCGCCGACACCGGCGACGGCTTCCCCGCGACGATGACCGTGGCGGCGCACCTGGCCCGCCGGTCCCTCGCCGTCGGCGTCGACGGCATCGAGCAGGAGCTGCCCAGAGGCGACATCCTCGTGCTGGGCGGCGACGAGGTGTACCCGGGGGCCAACGCCCTGGCCTACGAGAACCGTCTCGAGGGGCCGTTCCGGGCCGCGCTGCCCTGGACCGTGGGCGACCATCCCGCGATGTACGCCGTGCCCGGCAACCACGACTGGTACGACGGGTTGACGGGGTTCCTGCGCCTGTTCACCCAGCATCGCTGGGTCGGGGGCTGGACCACCCGGCAGAGCCGCAGCTACTTCGCGGTCGAGCTGCCACACAACTGGTGGCTGTGGGGCGTCGACATCCAGCTCGACATGTACGTGGACGAGCCCCAGCTCGAGTTCTTCGGCGACGTGGCCGCCAAGGCATCGCCCGGCGCCAAGCTCGTCCTGGCCACGCCCGTGCCCACCTGGACCGAGCTCGAGCGCGACCCGAACGCCTATCACAACCTCGCCTTCATCGAGCGCACCCTGCTGCGCCCCAACGGGATCGACCTCAAGGTCACGGTGGCCGGCGACCTGCACCACTACACCCGTTACGCGCGCCAGAGCTCGGTCGGTGACGGCGAGGGCGGCACCAGCCCGTCGCACAAGATCACCTCGGGCGGCGGTGGCGCCTTCCTTCACCCCACCCACGACCTACGCCCCGAGGTGGCGATCGTCGTCGACCCCGATGACCCCGGCGACCGGGCCACCTACCGCATGGAGGCCGCGTACCCCGACCGCAGCACGTCGCGCCGGCTGTCGCTGCGGGCGCTGGGGTTGCCGCTGCGCAACCTCAGCTTCATGGTCGTGCCTGCCCTGGTCACCGTGGCGCTGCTGTGGACCAACCAGTTCGGGCTCCGCAGCCTCGGCGGCACCGACGAGACGTTCGCCGCCGCCGCCGAACACTGGGGCTGGTCGGACTTGTTGATCGGGCTGTTCCGCAACCCGGTCTCGGCTGTCACCGTGGTGGTGCTGTTCCTCGGGCTGTGGGCCTTCGCCCGCACGCCCCCGTGGGCGCCCCGTGGCTGGCCGCGGTACACGGCCAAGACCGTCATGGCCGCGGTCCACACGATGGCGCAGGTGCTCACCGTCGTGGCGGTGGCACTGCTGGCCATCACAGTGGCGTCGGCCGTGGCCGATCGCGGCTGGCTGTTCACGGCCACCGCCAGCGTGGTCGCTCTTGCCGCCGGTGGCGTGGCGGGCTCCGTGGTCTTCGGCGCCTACCTGGCGGCCGCGAACGGGCTGCCCGGAATTCGGGCCCATGGGAACGAGACGTTCGCCTCCGCCCGCATCACCGGCCACAAGAACTTTCTGCGCATGCACATCGACGGCGCCGGCCGACTCACGGTCCACGCACTGGGGATCGAGCACGCCGTCAACAAGTGGCGTGTCGACCCCGACAACGACGACCCGGAAGCGGCATGGCTGATCCCCGCCACCGGTGAGATCCGCCCGCATCTGATCGAGAAGGTCGTGATCGAGTGACCCTCGTAGGGGTCAGCGCACGAGGCCCTCGCGCCAGGCGATGGCCACCGCCGCCGCTCGGTCGGTCACCTCGAGCTTGCGGTACAGATTGCGCGTGTGGGTGCGGACGGTCTGCCAGGACAGCTGCATTTTGTCGGCCGCCTGCCGCGGGCCCAGTCCCTCGCCCAGCAGCGTGAGTAGCTCGGCCTCACGCCGGGTCAGCCCGAGGTGGGCGCCGGGCCAGCCGCCCAGGTCGAGCGTGCGCGCCGCGAGCAGGGCGGCCTCGGTCGCAAGGCGTGGCGTGATCACGGTCTCGCCTGCGTTCAGCCGCTTCAGCGCGTCGACGAGCTCCTCGGCCGACGCCGACTTGAGCAGGTAGCCGCGCACGCCCGCGCGCAGCGCCTGGAGTAGCAGGCGCAGGTCGTCGTTGTCGGTGAAGACGGCGATGGCGAACGGCGGATCCTCGGCCAGCACCTTCACGGCGGCGTCGAGGCCAGCGGCCCGGCGGGCGAAGGCGTCGATCAACATCACGTCGGCGTCCTCTTCGGTGTCCGGCACCATCACCATCTCAGGGTCACCCTCGGCCGTGCCCACGACGGCAACGTCGGAACCGTACGGCGACAGCATCGATCGAAGGCCCTCGATGATGATGCGATCGTCATTGGCCAGGACCACTCGCACGGGACGTTCGGGCATCGGCGCACCTCCCTGTGGCCCTGCAAAACGACGATACGCGTTCGACTCGTCGCTACCCGTAGATCAGGTGCCCCATTCGCCCGGTTCGTTCGGTTCCGCGTACCGCGAGCGCGGTATAGGCGCGCACATCATTTCGTGCCACGATGCCGCCCGGCTGGGCGTGGATCAGGGAGTCGTGCCGAGCCGCATCAGGCCCGCGACTGATGGATGTCCCGCACATGACCCTCCCCGAGGAAATGACCTCGCTCGAACCGTCACCGACCAATGACACGCCGGACGCCCGCGAGTTTCCCGAGGTCGTCGCGCCTCCGACGACCTGGCGCCTGCTCCTCGTGGACGACGACGACGGCAACTATCGCCTCGTGCGCAAGCTGCTGGGCCGAAGCCTGCCGGGGACCACGATCGATCGGGTCACCACGCTCTCGGACGCCTGCCGGGAAGCCGCGGCGTCCGACTGCGTGCTGCTCGACATCGGCCTGCCCGACGCCGACGGCACAGTGGGGGTGAAGCGCCTCACCCAGGAGGCGCCGGCCACTGCCATCGTCGTCCTCACTGGAGCGACCAGCGAGGAGCTGGGCGCCGCGTCGCTGAGCGCCGGCGCGCAGGACTACCTGGTCAAGGGCCGGGTCGACGAGCAGCTGCTGGCCCGGTCGGTGCGCTATGCGATCGAGCGGCATCGGGCGGCGCAGCTCAGCCGCGAGCTCGTTCGGGCCGACCGCCAGCGGGCGGAGAACGCTCGCCTCGAGCGGGCCCTCACGCCGACCCCGGTCATCCGGTCCACCGACATCAGCGTGCTGGTGCGGTACCAGGCGGGCCGGCGCGGGGCCCAGCTCGGCGGCGACTTCTACGATGTGATCGAGGATGACGACGGCAGGTGCGCAGTGCTCGTGGGCGACGTCGTGGGCCACGGCTCCGACGCCGCCGGCCTAGCGGCCCGCCTCCGGAGCGCCTGGCGCGCCTTGGCCATCGCCGGCCTCGACCAGGTCGCCATCCTCGGCGTGCTCGACAGGTTCCTCCGCACCGAGGGCGAGCGCTTCACGTTCGCGAGTCTCGCCATCCTCGTCGTGGATGCGGACCGGTGCGCGGGCACCCTGGTGCTCGCCGGTCACCCCCCGCCGGTGCAGCTCGGCTCGCCCAGCTGCCCGGTCGGCAACGGCGTCCATGGTCCCCTGGTGGGCGTCATGCCCGAGCCCCGGTGGTCGTCGGTCGAGGTCGGCCTGGGCGCCGGCGCGGAGTTGCTGCTCTACACGGACGGCATCATCGAGGGGTGGGCCGACGCCGATCACACGGAGCGGCTGGGCGTGGAGGTGCTCATCGAGGTGCTCGACCTGCTGCGTGCGCGGGGGCTGGCCGGCGCCGAGCTCCTCGACGCGCTCATCGACGAGGTGCAACGGCGGAACGGCGTACCCCTCCGGGACGACGTGGCCCTGTGCCTCGTAGGCATCCCCCGCCCGGTGACGGGCCGCCGAGGTACCCGCACCCGACCCGGATCGAGGTCGGCTACAGGGCGAAGCAGTTGAACCTGATCGGCTGTTTCTCGAGGGCGTCCTCGACACCGCTGTAGACGGCGCCGTCGACGATCAGCCCGAGGTGGCCGACGACCCGCAGGAAGCACTGCGACTGAAGTGCCCTGTTCGTGATGTTGCCATCGGCGGCGTTGAGGAAGCTGTTGGTGTACGGCTGCACCAGCTCGTCCAGGACGGTGGCGATGTTGGTGTAGGCGACGTTGCCGACACTGTCGTCGCCGGCGTTGAGGGCGGCCAGGAAGCTCGACCCGATCGTCATCTGTCCGCACGCCGTGATGCCCACGCAAGTGCCGAGCGTGAACACCCGGACGATGTTGGCCGCCACGGTGCCGTAGTTGGGCGTGCCCAGCGTGACCAGGCTGTCGACCTCGGCGGCGCCGCCGTAGTACTTCACATAGGCCCGCGACACGAGCCCGCCCTCGGAATGGCCGACCAGGTCGACCTTGGCGGCACCGGTCTGGGCTCGAACGGAGTCGGCGAATCCGTCGAGCGCCTGGGCCGACAGGCGGATGTCCTGCGTGCCCAGAGTCGGCAGTTCGAAGTCCCAGACGCGGTAGCCGTCGGCCCGCAGGCGGGCGACGAGCGGCTCGTAGGCGAAGCCGACGCCGAACAATCCGTTGACGACGATCACCGGATCCCCTGAGGCTGAGCCGAAAGGCGAGGCCGGCGCCCGAGCGGCCCGCAGCGAAGCTGCAAGAGCGGGCGACTCGTGGCTCGCGGCCGCCTGTGCGGGCGGTGCGCCGCCGACACTCAGGATCGCCAGCGCCGACGCCGCGGCCACGGCGGCCGCCAGGGCTCGTCGAAGTCCCCTCATGATCCCCCTCCATTGCATGAGTGGCATCTCAGCCCGCCCAGGCGAAAGTTACCACGCGGTAATGTCCGAGGCGGGCGTCAGGAGGTGGGCGTCGTGGCGGCCCGAGCCGGCTCGTGGGCGACGTCGGCCGGGGTGAACGCCCGGATCCAGGCGGCAAACTCGAGGAGGATCCCGTCGGGGTCCTGAAAGTAGATCGATCGTACGTACACCCCGGGATGCATCCGCTCGCTGAGGCCGGCCTCGCTGTCGTCGTGATTGGCCACCTCGGTGCAGTCGACGCCGGCGGCTAGCAGCCGGTCGCGATACTCCTCGATCTTCTCGGCAGGAACCGTGAACGCCACGTGGTTCATCGACCCGATGGCGCTCGTGAGCTCGGCCTGGTCGGGCCGGCCCTTGGGCGCGGAGACCCCGGGAGCCGGCTCCGGGGCATCCGGGAACCAGAAGAACGCCAGGCAGTCGCCACCGCCACAGTCGAAGAAGAAGTGCTGGCCCATGCCGGCCGGGAGCTCGATGGTCTTCACCAGCGACATGCCCAGCACGTCGCGGTAGAACTCAACGGTCCGGGCCATGTCGCGGCAGACCAGCGCCAGGTGGTTGATCCCCCCGAAATCGAACTGTGCTCCGGTCACGCTGCCCCTCCGAAGCCGGTCGTCACACCCCAGCTAATCACGGGCCCCGTCTGGACCCTGACACCGACTGGCACACTTTGTTACGGTTACGAGTCAAATCCACCTCCCGGCTGCGCCCAGCTGGGGATGAGCTTGCTCGCCGACCCGGGGGAAGGGATGCTCCACATCGGTCTACAGGCCTGGCGCCGCCGAGCCGCCTGCCTGACCGCGGCCGCGCTTGCCACCGGCGCCCTGGCATTGCCCACGGCGGCCGGCGCCGCCCCGGCCGGTGTCGGCCAGGAGCCGCCCAATGACCGCGACGCGGCTGGGGAGCAGGCGCTGGCCGGGCCCCAGGTGCTCGTGGCCGCCGACGACACGTCGGCGTTGAGCGGCCAACTCGAAGAGCTTCAGGCCACGGTGGCCGACCAGGTCGCGAAGGTCAGCGCCGCCGAGAGGGCCATGACCAAGGCCCTCGACGCGCTGGCCGACGCCGATGCCGCGGTCAACGAGAGCCAGTTCCGCATCGAGGAGCTGATCGCGCGCAGCGACGAGGTGGTGGTCGAAGCCTTCGTGAGCCCGCCGGCGCAGGATGCCCTCGAGGTGCTCGCCACCTCCGACGCCGGCGAGGCCGCCGTCAAGCACGGGGTCCTCGACCTGCAGGCCGATGCCAGCGCCGACGTGCTGGCGCAGCTCGCCGCCGCCCGCGCCAAGCTCGAGGCACACCGGGCGTCGCAGGAGCAGGCCCGCAAGGAGGCCGAAGCGGCCCGCGACGAGGCCGAGGCCGCCCTGGCCGACCTCGACGACGCCATGAGCCGGCAGGGCCGGTTCGTGATGGCGCTGACCCGGGGGCTCGACGCCGAGTCGGCGGAGGCCGCCCGGCTGGCCGCCCGCGACCCCGCGCTGGCCGCGCAGCTGGCCGCCCGCGGAGCCGAGCTGACGGACAAGCTCGACGAGATGCGGGCCGCCGAGGAGTACGCCGAGGCGCTGGCCCGGCTGGCGGAGGCCCAGCGGCAAGCGGAAGCACGGCGAGAGGCCGAGGCCCAGGCTGCGGCCGAGGCCCAGGCATCCGGCGGCGGATCCGCTCCGTCGGGCCCGCTCACCTCCGGTGGCGGGATCGTGTGCCCGGTGCAGGGACCGGTGCACTTCACCGACACCTGGGGCGCGGCCCGCTCCGGTGGCCGGATGCACCTGGGTGTCGACATGATGGCCGCCGCGGGGACCCCCACGGTGGCGCCGGTCAGCGGCCGGGTCGAGCACCGAGGATCGAGCCTTGGTGGGCTGAGTTGGTACGTCTACGGCGACAACGGCCACATGTACTACGGCACCCACCTGTCGGGGTACGCCAACCAGGGCGTCGGCTGGGTGGCGGCGGGGACCGTGATCGGCTACGTGGGCAGCAGCGGTAACGCCTCGGCCAGCGCGCCGCACCTCCACTTCGAGTTCCACCCCGGCGGCGGGTCAGCGATCAATCCGTATCCTCTGGCGGCGGCCGCCTGTCCCAACCACTAAACAAAACGCCACCCGCTGCCGTTTGTTACCGTCTCATTCCAACATGGGTGCTGGGGTTGGGGATGTCCGTCGGCACGGGCGGCGCTGGGCGACCGCATGCGTCGTCGCGGGCCTGATGTCCATGCCCTCGGTTGCCGCCGCCACACCCCGGTCTCCCGTGGGTCCACTCCAAGAGGACCCGGGCGATGACGACACCCGGGGGCTGGCGGAGGCCGTCAGCCGGACACTGGTGGGCGTGGAGACCAGCGTGGCGAGCGGCGACGCCGACTCGGCGGGCGCGGCGCTCGATCGGATAGAGGCCGATGTCGAACAACAGCTCGCGCAGCTCGAGTCCGCCGAGGCCGCCGTCGCGGCTGCCGTCGGAAGGCTCGGAGACCGGGACGCCGCGGTTGTCGAGACCCAGGGGCGCATCGACCAGCTGACCGCACAGATGGACGACGTCACGATCGGTGCCTTCATCGACCCGCCGTCGCTGTCCGCCTTCGAGGTGCTGGCCGCCGAGTCCATAGACGAGATGTCGGTCCGCCAGGCGGTGCTCGACCTCCGGAGCGAGGCCATCGCCACCGACCTGACCGAGCTCGACCAGCTCCGCAACCAACTCGAGGAGCGGCAAGCCGCCCAGGAGGAAGCCGTCGTCGAGGCAGAGGCGGCTCAGACCGAAGCCGAGGCCGCGCTCGGCGACGTGCAAGCGGCGGTCAGCCGGCAAGCCCAGTTCGTGAACGCGTTGAAGAAGGGCCTCGAGGTGGACGCGGCCGCGCTGGAGGACTTGCGGGCGACCGATCCCGCCCGGGCCGCGGAGCTGGAGCGGCTCCAGGCCGAGCTCGGCCCCCGGCTCGAGGCCGCCGAGGCGGCCGAGGCCTACGAGGCTGCCCTCGAGGCGATCGCCGCCGAGGAACGACGCAAAGCGCTGCTGGGGATATGGAAGTGCCCGGTGCAGGGACCGGTGAGGTTCACCGATTCGTGGGGGGCCCCACGGTCGGGCGGCCGCTCGCACAAGGGTACGGACATGATGGCCTCGGCGGGCACGCCCACCGTCGCCCCGGTGAGCGGTCGGGTCGAGCACCGGGGCAGCAGCCTCGGTGGTCTGAGCTGGTGGGTCTACGGGGACGACGGCAACGAGTACTACGGCACCCACCTGTCCGGGTACGAGAACGTGGGCGCCGGGCACGTCGAGCGGGGCACGGTCATCGGCTACGTGGGCAGCAGCGGCAACGCCTCGGCCAGTGCCCCGCACCTGCACTTCGAGTTCCACCCCGGCGGCGGTAGCGCCATCAACCCGTACCCCCGGCTCATCGAGGTCTGCTAGCGCCCGGGCGCCAGCGAGGTCCTAGCCTCCCAGCCCCGAGTCGGGCCCGAACGCCCGCTGGCCCTCTCCGTCGCTCCAGCGCCGCAGCGTCTCGAAGGGGTAGATGCCGGTGGCGTGGCCATCGTTCCACGTGATGACCAGGCCCCACGCGCCGTGGAGGTTGGCGTCTCCGACCGCCAGCGGGATCGGGCTCCCGGGCCGGGGCCAGGGCTCCTCGCCTCGGTCGCGCAGGCCCCGGCAGGTGGCGCAGGGACAGTTGCGGCGCAGGGTCAGGAGATCGAAGCGGGCGACGTGCCCGTCGTGGAACGTGATCGTCACCGCCTCGTCGCGGTCGACGTCGATCGTCCTCGGCTCGTAGCGCTCGTCCACTCAACCACCCCGGGCCGGCGGCTCGTCCCTGGGGCGCTCCCCGTAGTCGCCGAACGGGCGGTCACGGTCACGCACCGCCTGGCGCCAGCCGACCTCCTGTGCCCGGGCCACGAAGTCGAGCCCCTCCTGCGTGTGGCGCGCGACACCGTCGAAGATGAAGCCGAGCAGCCGGCTGGTGTCGGGCTGGTACTGGTGGCGGGCGACGTCGTTGAGCATCCACTTGATCATCTGCAGCTGGTTGAGCGGCAAGCGGGCGATGCGCTGCGCCAGATCGGTAGAGCGCTGGTGGAGCAGGTCATCGGGCACGCACTCGAGGATCATCCCCGCCTCGGCCGCCTCGGCGGCCGTCAGCTCGTCGCCGGTGAACAGGTAGCGCTTGGCGCGCTCGAGCCCGAGGCGGGCGACCCAGAGCCAGGGCGCCTCGGGGACTCCCCACACCCGCGCCGGCGGGTAACCGAAGCGCGCGGCCTCGCCGGCCACGATCAGGTCGGCGTTGAGGACCATGTCGGTCCCGCCGGCCACGCACCATCCCTGGACCGCCGCCATGGTGGGCTTGGAGATCTCGTGGAGCTTGGCGAAGGTCGTGCCGAAGCGGCCGATCGCCTGGACGTCGGCGACCGTGTCCCACACGCGCTCGACGCCCTCGTCCCGCCCTTGTGAGGCGGTCGACCGGTCGAGCCCGAACCCGGCACAGAACGCGGGGCCCTCGGCGCTGAGGAGCACCACTCTCACGTCGGCATCGCGGTCCGCGGCATCGAGTTCCACACCGAGCTGGTCGCGCAACTCGGGGGTGATCGTGTTGTAGGCCTCGGGCCGGCAGAGCACGAGCCGCCGGACCGCACCCTCGTCCTCCACCCGAATAGCGGGACCGCTGCTCATGGCCGCACACAATTCCACCACCGGCCATTGACAGCCAGCACGATGCGGTTCGACCCACCGGCCGTCATGGTGATCGGCCACCGGGCCTGATCGGCGCCCGCCCCCGGGCGCGTCAGCTCGATTCTGCGAGCCGGGCCGCTCGGGCCTCGAGATAGCGCTGCTCGGGGAGGCTCGTGGTGCGGCCGCCATCGACATGCCCGATGAGTTTTGCTCCCCCGTCTCGTCGGCAGGAGAGCGGGCGATGCGCCTGGAGGTTGCGATGGTGGTCGATAGCAATAGCTCGCTGCCGCAGGGCGACCGGCGCCTGCTGGACAGCGACGTCGCTCAGCGCCTGCTCACGTCCGCCGTGCCCGCACGGGTCGGCTACACGGCCAAGGACGGTACGCCGCGGGTGGTGCCGAGCTGGTTCCACTGGACGGGCGACGAGCTGGTCATGCCGACCTTCCTGCGGGCGCCGCACGTGGCGCGCCCCGCGGCTCGGCTCGCTGCCCTGCGCGCCAACCCGGACGTCGCCATCTGCATCGATACCGAGAGCTTCCCGCCCCACGTGCTCCTGGCGCGTGGCCGGGCAGTGGTCAGGGAGGTGGACGGCATCGCGCCGGAGTACGCCCTGGCGGCGCATCGCTATATGGGAGACGAGCAGGCCATCGCCTACCTCGCGCAGGCCGACCAGCCGGGCACGAGGATGGCACGCATCGCGGTGCGACCGGCATGGGTCGGGCTCCTCGACTTCGAGACCCGCTACCCCGGGGTCATGGCGGGATGACTCGGACCATGCTGCGAGATGGCGACGTCGCCACCCGGCTGCCGGCGCAGGACCTCGACCGGGCCCGTGCCTTCTACGCCGAGAGGCTGGGACTCGAACCGGTGGAGGAACGACCCGGTGGCCTGCGGTACGAGTGTGGCCGCGGGCGGTTCACCCTGTTCGAATCGGCGGGCGTGGCGTCGGGCTCGCACACGCAGATGGCGTGGGAGGTCGACGACATCGACGCCGTGGTCGGCGAGCTGCGGAGCCGCGGAGTTGTGTTCGAGGAGGTCGACGTCCCCGGCCTCCGCACGGTCGGGGGCATCGCCGACGTCGAGGGCAACTACCCGTCGGCGGGTGGCGTCGGTGAGCGGGCGGCCTGGTTCCGGGACAGCGAGGGGAACCTCCTCGGCATCGGCCAAGCCGTCAGATAGACGGAGCAGACTCCTGGCATGGCCAAATACTTGGTGAACGAGCGCGGCGTCGCGAAGGCAACGGCGCTGATCGACGCCCGGCGGTACGTCCTCAGGAGCCCATGGAGTGAAGTGCAGCCGAGGGCAGACGACGAGAACGACTTTCTCGAATCGCACACCTGGGACGAATACGCCGAGTGGCACCTGGCGCTCACTGACGGCGCCAAGGACGAGACCAAGTCGAGGTACGCGTTCGTCTTCGGCGACTTCCGCAGGCTGCACCGGATGGGGCTCATCGCCTGCTACTACCGGGCCGCCGAGTGGTACCACAAGGAGATCGAGCTCGTTGCGCACGACCTCCTTCAGCACCTCGACAACGCCCGCGTGCCTCGGCGCCAGTCGTAAGCCCGGACGCCAAAAACCGCTACACCAAAAGCTAGGTACGACACCTAGAGACAACGGGTCGGTGCTCCGGCGCGCTTTGCCGGCAGGCCAGGCCCCGTGACAGGAGGAGGAAGGGCATTGAAGAGAGCCCGTGTCAAGATCGCGCTCGCCGTCGCAACCGCGGGTGTGCTGGGAGTAGGGACCGTCGCAATGGCCTCCGCAGGGAGCAACGAGCGCGAAACGCTCACCGGCTTCGAGGAGGTGCCCGCCCTCTCCACGCCGGGCGTGGGTGAGTTCCGGGCGTCGGTGTCGCCGTCGAGTGACGAGATCCGCTACCGGTTGACCTTCAGCGACCTGGAGTCGGCGGCCACGCAAGCCCACATCCACTTCGAGAACGAGACGAACATCGGACCCATCGTCGTGTTCCTGTGCACGAACCTCGGCAACGGCCCGGCGGGCACGCAGCCCTGTCCCGCGGCTGGGGGGACCATCAGCGGCACGATCACGCCCGCCGACATCGGCGCCGGAGCGGCCGGAGCGGGCATCGCTGCGGGCGAGTTCGACGAGTTCGTACGCGCCATCCGTGCGGGAGCCACCTATGTGAACGTCCACAGCGTGGTCCGCCCGGGCGGGGAAATCCGCGCACAGCTCGAGGACGACGACGACGACTGAGCCTGATCGACCACTCAGCTGAACACGGCGTCGATCGACAAGCCTTCGGGCAGGGTCATGAGCCCCTTGTCGGCGAAGCCCCGCACGATGACCTCCCATGTGGGCCGATCGGCGACGAGCGCACGCAGTTCGGCAACACCGGCATCGGTGGCGCCCGAGGCCAACAGCGCGCCTGCCCGGACGAGCCGTAGGTTCTCCTCACCGGGCAAGGTCTCGAGGGCGCCATCGATAGTGCCGAGTGCAGCTGTGGGGTCGCCACCGAACAACTGGTCGGTCGCACGGTCGAAGCCGCTGAACGCATCGGCGGCATCGAGCAGCCTGGCCAGCTCACCCAGTGGGTCCTGGCTGCGATCGACGCGCAGGTCGACCACCCCCCCGCCACCCGGCTGCGGTGGCACTTGCCCCTCGACCACCAGCAGCGCCGCGGACATCCTGCCGCGCGCGTCCCCTCCTGCGGCCTCGCCGGCCTCGAGCGCGGACAGGAGCCTCCGGGACAGGCACCCCGTCGAGCTCTCGAACTCCGACGCCATCGCCCCCCACACCTTCGGTGTGCTCACCATGTTGGCCTGCGTCGTGAACCCGTCACCGAGCACATGGCCGGCATGGTCGACACACGACTCACCGGTCACGGCGGCGACGCTGCCGTCGGCGCCCACCACCCCGACCTGCCGCAGGTCAGCCTTCGCGTCGGCCGCCCGCGCGTCGGCCAGGGCGTCGCTGGCGGTCGTTCCGGCCCCGAGCGCGTCGAGACAGCGCGGACCGTAGGCCAGTTCGGCGAACGCCTGGGTCGCCACGGCTCCGACGCCCGGTCGGGCCCACGGGGCGATCGAACCCACGGCGAGGAAGCACGTCTGCACCCCGACGCCCAGCTCGCCTGTCGCGTCGTCCCGAGCGACGATCGAGTACGTCATGAGAACACCTCCCGGATCGCCCGCTGATGGTCGGCGGTTCGATGGCGTGGACGCTAAGTCGTCGACGCGCTCGTCACACGGCGCGCCGGCCGATTCCTCAACCCGGTCCGCCCACGCGGCGATAGCGCAGTCGATCCGCCCGCGTCCGGCTACCGGGTGCTGGTGCCGACCACCTCGTCGAAGGCGACGTCCTGGTCCGCGAGCCGATCGAGATCCACGGGCCGTTCCGTAGCGACGATCGCCTTCAGGTCGTCGACCACGTCCCAGACGTTCACGTTCATCGCCGCGCTGACCACACCATCGCGATGCCAGAAGGCTACGAACTCGCGCGCATCCAGGTCGCCGCGGACGACGAGACCGTCACTCGAGCCACTGAGGCCCACGTATTCCATGCCCAGGTCGTACTGGTCGGAGAAGAAGTACGGCAGCCGGTCGTACACCTCGCGCCGCCCGGCTACGTTCCGGCCGGCCGTCGTTCCCTGGTTGAGCGCGTTGGCCCAGTGCTCGACGCGCACGTGGCGCCGGTAGTGCGGATGCCAGGCGTTGGCGACATCGCCGGCGGCGTAGATGGCGGCGACGTTGGTCTCGAGGTGCTGGTCGACGACGATCCCCTTGTCGACCGCCAAACCGGAGTCGGCGCCTGCGACATCGGTCCGGGGTGTCACGCCGATGCCCACGACGACGAGATCGGCCGCCTCGGTGGCGCCGTCGCTGAGGACGACCTCTTCGACGGCCGAGGAGCCGCGCAGCTCGCCCACGCCTACGCCGAGCCGGAGGTGCACGCCCTGGTCGGCGTGCAGCCGGCGAAACACCTCGCCGATCTCGTCGCCAAGGACGCGTCCCAGCGGTACGGGCGCCGGGACACCGAGATAGGAGTGTCACTCCCCGAGCGCCGCTAGACCTCGCCGGGGGCCTGCTCGCCGAAGCCGTCGAGCGATCGTCGCACGAGGGCGTGCCGGTCACCCGGGCACTGCGCCGAGCGGCCGGCGAGGCGGGGCGGCGCATCGGTGGAGCTGCTCGCGTCGCCGCAGGCCGGCGCTCCGCACGTGCCAAGCGCCGCGACGCGGTCGTCGGCGCGCTCGAGCGCCATGGCTACGAACCTCACCTGCGGGGCGGCGAGGTCGTGCTCACCAACTGTCCGTTCCACGCCCTCGCCGAGCAGCACCGCGACCTGGTGTGTGGCATGAACCTCGAGCTGCTCAACGGTCTCATCGAGGGGGCCGACGGCGCCGACGTGCTCGAGGCTCGTCTCGCCCCTCAACCGGGTTACTGCTGCGTGCGCATGACGGCGAGCTGATTCGGTCCGCCGCGCTCACCCCCCGCCGCCGGCGAGACGTCCCCGGCGAGAAGGACGTCGTCGCCCAGGACGTGCATCGACCTGTTCACGAGCCGGATGCCGTCCGCGATGGAGGTGACCCCGAGCGGGCCGACGGCCTCCGTGCCCTGGCCGATGATGGTGGGCGCCACCGCCACGATCAGGCGGTCGACGACGCCCGCCCGCAGCAGCGATGTGATGACCCGCGCCCCGCCCTCGACGAGCAGCGTCTCGACGCCTGAGCTGCGCAATGCGCCGAGCGCGGGGCCGACATCGACGCCGTAGGCGCCCACCGGCAGCACCTTCACGCCGAGGCGCCGGGCCTCGAGCGTCTGGCGCCGGGCGGGGTCGGACCGATCCGTCGTGAGGATCGTCGTGGCGGCATCGGCGCCCAGGATCTTGGCCCGGTCGGGGACGCGCAGCGTCGAATCGAGCACCACCCGCAACGGTGACGCGCCGGGAACCATGCGCACGGTGAGCTGGGGATCATCCTGGAGCACGGTGCCGACGCCGACCAGCACCGCGTCGCACGCGGCGCGCAGGGCGTGGGAGGCCCGGCGTTCCGCCTCGCCACTGATCCACCGGGCGTCGCCGGTCGCGGTCGCGATCCGCCCGTCGAGTGTCTGGGCGAACTTGAGGATGACGAAGGGCCTCTCCGCCGGCGCAGCTATAGGACCGATCAGGTCGCTGATGTCGACGGCCGGTGCCACATCGAGGGGCTCCTCACCCAGCGCATCGCCCGTGGGCCGCACGTGCCCGAGTCGACGCTCCTTGGTGCGCAGGTACCCGAGGTTGCGGCTGTGGGGAGCGGTGGCTAAGGGCTCGACGGCCACCACGTCGACTCCGGATCTCCGTAGCCCCTCCACCTTCTGCGGATTGTTCGTGAGCAGGCACACGGATCGCACGCCGAGGGCCTGCAGCACGGCCGCGGCATCGGTGTAGTCCCGCGCATCCACGGCCAGACCGAGCGCCAGGTTGGCGTCGAGCGTGTCGGCGCCGCGGTCCTGCTCGGCGTAGGACCGCAGCTTGTTCACGAGGCCGATGCCCCGGCCCTCGTGGCCGGTCGCATAGACGAGGATGCCCCGGCCCGCAGCACCAATGGCCCGCAGACCGAGCTGCAACTGGACGCCGCAGTCGCAGCGCAGCGACCCCAGCGCGTCGCCCGTCAGGCATTCGGAGTGCACCCTGGTCACGATGCCTTCGCCACCGTCGAGCTCGCCCCTCACGAGTGCCAGGTACACGACTCCCGACGCGCATTCGAACGCATGGGCCTCGAACATGCCCGACGAGGTGGGGAGCGGCACGCTGACCAGCCTGCGCGGCGGGCCACCACCGACGATTGCCCCGTCACGCGGCACCCGCAGCAGGATAGGGGGCGTGGCTGGCGACGACGAGGGCCGTGACCAGGCCGCCCGGGCCGTCGTATTCGAGGGACCCCGGCGGATCGGGGTGTCTGCCGTGGAGCTGAGGTCGCCCGGCGACGGCGAGATCCTGGTGCGCACGCTGCGGTCGGGCATCAGCGCGGGCACTGAGATGCTGGCCTACCGGGGCGAGATCGACCCCGCGCTGCCGCTCGACGAAACGATCGGCGCCCTCGGCGGCTCGTTCGCCTTTCCCTTCCACTACGGCTACAGCTGCGTGGGACGCGCCGAACGTGCACGCGGCGACATCCCCGACGGTCAGCTCGTCTTCGCGTTCCACCCCCACCAGGACGCCTTCGTCGTGGCCGCTGATGACGTGGTCGTCCTCGACGACGTCGACCCCCGGCTTGCCACTCTGTTCCCGCTTGTGGAGACGGCCCTCCAGGTCGCACTCGACGCCGGTCCCGTGCTCGAGCAACGGGTCGCGGTCACGGGGCTCGGCGTGGTCGGCATCCTCACCGGCCTGATGCTGGAGCGTGCGGGAGCCCGGGTCCTGGGAATCGAGCCCCTGGTCGAGCGGCGGGCTGTCGCGGCGACCGTCGGGCTGCAGGCCTTGGCGCCCGAGGACGCCGCCGAGCGGATCGCCACCGACGCACCCGGGGGGCTGCCGCTGGTCGTCGAGGCGAGCGGCCGGCCCGAGGTGTTGCGCGGCGCTCTCCCGTTCCTGGCCCACGAGGGCGAGGCACTCGTGGTCTCGTGGTACGGCACGAAGGACGTCCGCCTCCCGCTGGGTGCCGAGTTTCACCGCCGTCGCCTGCACATCCGCAGCACTCAGGTCTCGACCATCCCGGCCGCCCTCTCCGGCAGCTGGTCCCGCGACCGTCGTCGGGCCGTCGTGCGCGAGCTCCTCCACGAGTTGCCGCTCGCCCCGCTGGCCACGCACTCCTACCCCTTCGAGCGGGCGGGCGAGGCCTTCGCCGCCGTCGACGGTGGCGACGCGGGCGTGGTGCACGCCGCGCTGTGCTACACGTGATGCCGATGTACCAGGTGGGAACGGCGATCGAGGTACGGGCGTTCCACGTGATGCCCGGGGTCGAGGGCCC
>DASSDL010000052.1:0-9240 GCA_035697145.1 Acidimicrobiales bacterium | reverse complement strand
GTGAGTTGCCGCCAGGTGAGGCCGGGGCCCTCGTCGGGTTCCGGGTCGGGTGCCTGCCAGGCGTACTCGAAGCCGTCACGCCAGTCACCACCCACGGTACGAACATACGTTTGCGGAAGGTGGTGTGGCAAGAGGATCCGTCGCCACTAGCGCCGGGTGGCTTACGGTGCGGGCTCGCCCTCCGTCAGGGACGATGACAACTCAGCCAATAGACGACGCCGTCCTCATCAGGCTCGGACCAAGGGCGGCCTCGGTCTATAACCCGCCTTCGGGCGGGTTGTCTCGTTCTGCAGCTCAGCGCACACTTGCCAGGGTGACGACCTGGCTGGCAGCCGCGGAGATGAGGGCCTCAACGGCCAAGACCATGGGGCCCGGCCAGCACGCCTACAGCGCCGAGCGGCAACGCACGAAGTGGTTCCACGCCTATCACGACGGCGACACGCTGACGGTCTGCGGCCGGCCACTCGACGGGCTGAGGCCGACTGGTGAGGAATTCCTGGGTAAGCCTGCCCATTGCCCGAGGTGCGACGCCCTCGTCGACTAGCCAGACCCAGTCACTGTCCGGGCACCCCGGCGGCAGCGGCCTTCGAGGTTCGTAACAGACCGGCCCTGATGCCAGCCTGAACCGCGAGTGCCTCACCGACCGTGTGTTCGAGATGGTCGTCGGTTCACTCGACCACGACGCCGGACAGGTCGTCGACCGGTTCGGGGTAGCGCAACTCGAGTCCCTCGAGGGTGTCGATGAGCGTCTGGCAGATCACCAGGTCGCGGTACCACTTGCGGTTGGCGGGCACCACGATCCAGGGCGCGTGCCTGGCCGCAGTGCGGCGCACCATCTCCTCGTACGCGTCCTGGTAGTCGTCCCAGTGCGCGCGCTCCTCGAGGTCGCTCACGCGGAACTTCCAGTTCTTGGCCGGGTCGTCGAGGCGGGCCCGCAGGCGGTCGGCCTGCTCGTCCTTGGAGATGTGAAGGAAGAACTTGAGGATGACCGTGCCCTCGTCGGCCAGCATCTTCTCGAAGTTGCGGATGTGCGTGTAGCGGGCCTTCCAGCGCGCCGGCGGTACCAGGTTGTGGACCCGGACGATGAGCACGTCCTCGTAGTGGCTGCGGTCGAAGATGGCGATCTGCCCCTTGGCGGGTACGTGGGGGTGGACGCGCCAGAGGAAGTCGTGGGCCAGCTCCAGCTCGGTCGGCGCCTTGAACGATGCGACGTGGACGCCGGCGGGGTTGAGCCCCTCGAACACCTTGCGGATGGCGCCACCCTTGCCCGCCGTGTCGGTCCCCTGGAGCACCACAAGCAGTTGGTGGCGGCCGTCGGCGTAGAACTTCTCCTGCAGGTCGTCGAGGTGGGAGGTCAGCCTGGCCAGCTCGGCGCGTCCGTCGGCCTTGCCGCCCTCGAAACCCGCCGCGTCGGCAGGATCCCACTTGGCCAGGTTGAAGTCCCTGCCGTCGGTGACCCGGTAGCGCTGCATGTGGTCGGTCTAGCGCGCTGCGCCGCCGTTGTCCGTAGCCTGGGACTGGTGCGCATCGCCTTCGGAACCGACGAGCGGACCGACGTGACCGACGGGATCAAGCGCGCCCTGTCGGAGCGGGGCCACGCGGTCGTCGTGGTGGGCGAGGACGAGCCGTGGCCCGACGTCGGCCGGGGCGTAGGGGAGGCCGTCGCCGGCGGCCGGGCCGACCGGGGAGTGGTGTGCTGCTGGACCGGAACCGGCGTGTCCATGGCCGCCAACAAGGTGCCGGGGGTGCGGGCGGCGCTGTGCACCGATCCGGAGACCGCGGCCGGCGCCCGCCGCTGGAACGATGCCAACGTGTTGGCCCTCGGCCTGCGGCTGACGTCGCCGGCGCTGGCCTACGAGATGATCGACGCCTTCCTGGGCACCGAGTCCGAGGCCGACGAGGCACCCAACATCGCCAAGCTGGGTTGAAGGCAACCCCACCAATGCGTTTTGTTCGCGGGACTGGCCGCCAGAGCGACCACTTCCGCGTAGAAAACGGGCGTGGGGGCGCCCGGCTAGCCTCGCCCGCGATGGTCTCCGCGACGGCACCGATGCTCCGCAAGGCCTTGCAGGGGCGGTCGCCGTCGCTCACGCTCGAGCGAGAGCTGTGGGAGGCCGGACACGACGTCGTCGTCGGCATGGACGAGGTCGGCCGCGGCGCCTGGGCCGGTCCCCTCAGCGTCGGTGCTGCCGTGCTGCCCCGGGATCGGCGGGTCTACAAGATCCGTGACTCCAAGCAGCTCCTCGCGCACGAGCGCGAGGCGCTGTTCGACCGGATCGGCGGCTGGTGCGCGGCGTGGTCCGTCGGGCACGCCTCGCCCGAGGAATGCGACGAGCTCGGGATGAGCGAGGCCCAGCGCCTTGCGGCCCGGCGGGCGCTCGAGGGGCTGGGGACGACGCCGGGCCGGGTCCTGCTCGACGGCAAGTGGGACTTCGTCGGTGGCGGCATCACCCGGCGGATCGTGCGCGGCGATTCCCGCTGCCTGTCGATCGCCGCGGCATCGATCCTGGCCAAGGTGACCCGCGACCGCATCATGCAGGCCGAGGCAGACCACTATCCCTGGTGGTGGTTCGACGACAACAAGGGCTATCCCTGCCCCCGCCACAAGGCGGTCCTGCGGGGGCTGGGCCCGTCGGCCATTCACCGCAGGAGCTGGGTGTTCATGGAGGGCCTGCCGTACGGCGGGGTTGCCCGCTTCGTCCGGCCCGACCCGCAGGGGACGTTGTTCGACTGCGACGCCGACGGCGCCTTCGACTGACGCGGGACTCATCCGGGTAGGCGCGTGACATGCCCAAAGACGAGGCCGAGCAGCCGGAGGCAGGGTCGGCGACCGAGGGAACGAGCGTAGAGCCGCCCGCTTGACCACCCCGTTGGTGGCGGAAGCGCTCCCGCCCCTACCCTCGGCCAGATGCGACGCCACCGCGCCACGGTCGCGCTCGTCGCCTGGACGTTCCTCGTCTGGACGACGCGCATCGCCAACATCTGGCGCGACGCCGACCTCGACACCGGTGACCGCTGGGGTCGGACCCTGCTGGCGGTGAGCTTCACCGTGCTGGCCATCGCCGTCGCGGTGGCGGTGGGTCGGCGCCTGGGACAGGCCACGGTCGTCGCGGTGGGCGCGTTGGCTGCGTGGACCATCAGCGTCTGGGTCGTGCGTGGCATCGGGATCCTCGCCGCCGACCACGACCTAGGGTTCAAGGTGGTCCACACGGTCCTGGCCGTGGTGTCGATCGTGCTGGCGGTGCTGGCCTGGCGCGAGACGCACCGCGAGGCGGCGCGCCTGCCTACAGCGGCTCCGGTGTCGGCGGGGCGTCGGGACTGACCCTCACGTCCAGGGCCAGGGTCAGGCAACGGCAGCCGCCGCCGGCCTTGAGGAACTCGTCTACCTGGCAGCCGACCACCGTGAACCCCCAGGCCTCGAGCTGGCGCCCCACCCGGGGCGGGACCGCCGGCATCACGATGGTGGTGCCGACCACCACCGAGTTGGCGCAGAACGACAGGGTCTCGTCGTCGCTGAGCACCAGGGGTTCGGGTACCAGAGCTTCGACCACCTTGCGGCCGTAGGGGTCCCAGCCGAGGGGGGCCACGATGGCACGCCGGGCGTCGAGCGGGCAGAACGTGAGGTCCACGTGGTACAGCCGGGGGTCGACGAGCTGGATCGGACGGACGGGGCACGCCAGCAGCGTCGACAGCTCGGTGGCGGCGCCGGCGTCGGAGCGGAACGAGTAGCCCGAGAGCAGCACCGTGCGGCCCGACCCGTGCCCGCCGCCTCGTGATGGCGTCGGTCTGACGACCGACTCGTTTGTTGCCTCGGGCGTGAACGGCAGGGCATCGCCGGCGCCCTCGTGGTCGAGCTCCGGCGGTAGGTGGTCGACTCGCCAGCCCCGCTTTGCGAACCAGGCGGCGTTGATAGGCGTCTCGGGCCGGCGCTCGGGGTGACGGAAATGGCTCGGCACGAACTGGCCACCGTTGACCACCCCGGCGTTGGCGGTGAACACCAGGTCGGGGACGTCGGCCTCGGGCTCCATCACCACCACCTCGGCGCCGGCGGCCTCGAGCGTCGCCACCAGCCCCTCCCACTGGGTCAGCGCCCGGTCGGGGTCGACCGACACCTCGCGGCTCATCCAGGGGTTGATCTCATAGAGGACACCGAAATGTCGCGGCGGGCACATGAGGTAGCGGCGCCCCCAGTCCAGGCCGCCAGCCGGCTCCGTCATGGCCGGCTCCCCAGGGGGCCGAGGAGGTGCTCGACGAGCTGGCGGACGAACAGGCCCACGTCGGTCACGATCCCGAGCGCCTGGTGGCTGCCCCGGTCGGCCAGCTTGGTGACCACCGCCTGGTTGATGTCGACGCAGAAGGTCTCCACCCCGGCCGGCAGGCAGTTGCCGGTGGCGATGGCATGCAGCGTCGACGCCAGCATGAGGGCGGCCGTGACGCCGGGGATGTGCTCGCGCAGCGCGTCGGCCGCCGCGACCGTGTCGGAGATGACGTCGGGGAGCGGACCGTCGTCCCGGATCGACCCGCCCAGCACGAACGGTACGCCCGCCTTGACGCACGCGTGCATCACGCCGCCGGTGACGAAGTCGGCGTCGACGGCAGCGGCGATCGAGCCGTGGCGGCGCACTTCGTTGATGACCCGGATGTGGTTGGCATGACCACCCTCGGTCGGCACACCCTCGGCCACGGACACCCCCAGCGACGTGCCCAGCACGTTGGCCTCGATGTCGTGGGCGGCGAACCCGTTCCCGGCGAAGAGCACGTCCACCCAGCCGGCGGACACGAGCCGGGCCAGGTCGGGTGCGCCGCCCGTGTGCACCACCGCCGGGCCACAGACGACGAGCACCTTCCCGCCCCGATCGCGTGCGGCCCGCAGCCGCTCGGCCACCCGGGCGACGAGCAGTGCCTTGGGCTTCTCCGACGACACCTCCGAGGCCATGAACTCGAAGACTTGGGTGTCGCGGGCGTGCGCCGGGGCCTGCACCCGCACGCCGTCGCTGCCCACCACCACGGCATCGCCGGCCGCCACCCGGTGCATGGGCGCCGTGCGGGCGTGGCCGTCGTGCAGCACCAACGCACAGTCCATCTCCGGGTTCTCGACGGTCAGCCAGCGTCCGTCGACCCGCACCTCGGTTACGAGGTTGGTGGTGGAGTAGAAGCCGGTGGGCAGCACGCCGTCCACCTCGGCGGGCACCAGGCGGGCGTCCGACTGGGCCACCCGGTTGGCGCCGTGCATCTGCAGGGAGTCGAGCAGCGGGCCCAGCACGTCGTCGCCGCCACTGACGTCGATGCGGGCCCGGCTGGCATCGAGGCTGGTCTTGCCGATGTGGAACTCGGTGATCTCGTAGTCGCAGCCGGCGTCCAGGATCGTGTCGAGGATCTTGGCCAGTAGCAGCGAGTCGACGATGTGGCCGCTGACCTCGATGGTCTCGGTAGCCATCACACTCCTTGGGACCTGCGCCGGTACGGGTCGTCGGGTTTCCGGCGGCCGGGGACGGCACGGATATCATGCCGCCCGCCATGGGTCAGCCGATCAACGTCGTCGAGAAGCCGTCGCGGACACCCGGCATCGCCCGTTTCGAGATCAATCGCTCGCTGACCGGCATGGGGCACGAGCGCTACGCGTCGGCCGAGGCCATCGTCGACAACCGGGCGGTCGACGAGCTGGCCCGGCGGCTGTTCGCCACCGGCGGCGTCACCTGGGTCCATGTCAACAGCAGCGTCATCACGGTTGCCCTGGCCGACGGCTGGGCAGGCGAGCAACTGCTCGACGTCATCCGGTCGCTCTACATCCACTATCCGCCGGCGGCGGAGGACCCGGGCTCGGCTTCGGCCGTTTCCGGCGAGCATGGCGAGGAAGCCACAAGTGGTGACATCCCGCCCACCAACGGCGCCGAGGACGCCGGCGACGCAGTCGCCGCCCCCAGCGCCGCCGAGCCCGACGCCGAGCCGGCCGCCGGGGCGGGCGCCACGGAAAGCGACACACGGCACTAGCGTCGACTCCGAATCATTCGGGCAGGAGCCCGAGGAACGCCGGTCGCCAACGGCGTCGGCCGGCGAAGGAGATGTAATGAGTCAAAGTGCCTGGCAGGCCGTGCTCGAGCGACTGGACGAGGCCGCCGAACTGGCCAAGCTGGATGCCGACGTGCACCGGATGCTGCGCACCCCTCGACGCACGCTCGAGGTTTCGATCCCGGTTCGCCTCGATGATGGGTCTGTAGAGGTCTTCACCGGATGGCGGGTCCACCACGACACGACTCGCGGGCCCGGCAAGGGTGGGATCCGATTCCATCCCGACCTCGACGCCGACGAGGTCAAGGCGCTGGCCGCGATGATGACGTTCAAGACGGCGGTGCTCGACCTTCCCTTCGGTGGTGCCAAGGGCGGCGTGCGCTGCGATCCCCGGGTGCTGTCGGCCGGCGAGCTGGAGCGGCTGACGCGGCGCTTCGCCTACGAGATCAGCCCGCTGCTCGGCCCCGAGATCGACATCCCTGCGCCCGACGTCAACACCGACAGCCGGGTCATGGCCTGGCTGGTGGACACGCTGTCGATGGTCTCGGGCAAGAACCTGGCGGCGTCGGTGACCGGCAAACCGCTGTCGATCGGTGGCTCCCGTGGCCACGCCGGCGCCACGTCGGCGGGCTGCCTGACCTGCACGCGGGCTGCGTTTCGGGAGCTGGAGATCCCCGTGGTGGGCAGCCGGGCCGTGGTCCAGGGATTCGGCAAGGTGGGTGCGCCGCTGGCGTTCCTGCTCACGTCGGCCGGCATGCGGGTGGTGGCCGTGAGCGACATCGGCGGCGCCGTGATCAACGAGGGTGGCCTCGACATCAACGCGCTGTCGGACCACGTGGCCGAGACGGGTTCGGTGGCGGGGTTCGCCGGGGGTGACAGCATCGGCGGCGGCGCACTGTGGGACGTGGAGTGCGAGCTCCTGGTGCCGGCGGCACTGGGAGGATGCATCGACACCGTGGTCGCCAGGCGGATCACCGCCGACGTGGTCGTGGAGGCCGCGAATGGGCCGACGACGGTCGAGGCCCAGCCCGTCCTCGACGACCGGGGCATCGTGGTCGTGCCCGACATCCTGGCCAACGCGGGCGGCGTGACGGCCAGCTACTTCGAGTGGGCGCAGGCGCTGCAGGGCTACCCGTGGGAGGAACAGGTGGTGGCCGAGCGCCTGCGGCAGCGCATGGACGCCGCGTTCGCCGCGGTGTGGGCCCGGGCACAGACGCTGGGCGTCGGCATGCGCACCGCTGCCCACGTGGTGGCGATCGAGCGGGTGGCGGCGGCCATCGCCGCCCGCGGCCTGTTCCCGTGAGCTGACGCCCCACGCTGTCGAAGCTCACACCAGCATGCGCTTCAGGAGCTTGCCGGTGGGCAGGCGCGGCAGCTCGTCCACGAAGCGCACCGTGCGCGGGCACTTGAAGTGCGACAGCCGGATGCGGCAGAACTCGATGAGCTCGCCGGCCAGGGCATCGCTCGCCTCGGTTTCGGGCATCGGCTGCACGAACGCCGTGACCTGTTCGCCCCAGTCGGGGTCGGGCGTTCCGAGCACGGCCACGTCGGCGACGGCGGGATGCAGCACGAGCAGGTCCTCGACCTCGCGGGGGTAGATGTTGACCCCGCCAGAGATGATCATGTGCGAGGCGCGGTCGGTGAGGTACAGGTAGCCGTCCTCGTCGACCCAGCCGATGTCGCCGAGCGTGCTCCAGCCCCGGTCGTTCCACGCCGCCGCGGTCTTCTCGGGGTCGCGGTGGTACTCGAAGCGGTGGGGCGTCTCGAACCACACCTGGCCCGCCTCGCCGGCCGGCAGCTCATCGCCGTCGTCGCCGAGGATGTGGACACCGCCCAGCAGGGATCGCCCGACCGACCCCGGGTGCGCGAGCCAGTCGTCGGGACCGATGTAACAGAACCCGCTGCCCTCGCTGCCCGAGTAGAACTCGTGGATGATCGGGCCGAGCCAGTCGAGGGCCGCCCGCTTCACCTCGACCGGGCAGGGGGCGGCGGCGTGCACCAGCAGCCGCAGGCTCGACAGGTCGAAGCGGGTTCGATCCCGCTCCGGGAGCTTGAGCAGGCGCACGAGGTGTGTAGGGACGACCTGCGCGTGGGTGACGCGGTGGCGCTCGATCTGGGCCAGGAAGTCGACCGGGTCGAAGTGCTCCATCACCACGGCGGTGCCACCGAGTCGCTGTGTCATCGTGGTCCAGCCGGCCGGTGCCGCGTGGTAGAGCGGCGCGGGGCTGAGATACACGGTCTCGTCGGTGAACTCGAACAGCCCGGTCAGCAGCGTCGTGAAGGGTGACGGCGCGCCCAGCCGGCCACCGATGGCGGGCGGCACGATGCCCTTGGGCCGGCCGGTAGTGCCCGAGGAGTAGAACATCCACGAGCCCTCGCATTCCTCGGGCACCGGGTCGAGCTCCCGCCTCGACACCACCGCCTCGTAGGGCTCGAACCCCTCGAGCTGCCCGCCCACCACCAGCCGCGTGGTGACGCCCCCCAGGTCGTCGCCGAGCCCCAGCACCGTGTCTCCGAGCCGGGCCGAGGTGACCAGCGCGGTGGCGCCGCAGTCGGCCACGATGTAGCCCGCCTCGGCGGCGGTGAGGTGCCAGTTGATCGGCGTGACGTAGAGCCCCGCCCGCAACCCGGCCCAGACGGCCTCGAAGAAGACGGCCTCGTTGTCGAGCAGCACAGCGATGTGGTCGCCCGGCCGCAGCCCGCGATCGCGCAACACCAAGGCCAAGCGGGTCGAGGCCTCGTCGAGCTCGCCGTAGGTGCGGGTCTCACCGCTGCCGGACATCACCAGCGCCACGCGATCCGGGTCGCCGGCGGCGTGGGCCGCCGGATGCAGGCCGGCGGGGTCGAGACCTTGGGCACGGGTCATGACGCGCCTTCGCCGGCGTCCGGTGCGGGCCCGAGCATGAGGTCCAGGCCGGCCCGAGCCTCGGCCGCGAGGACCAGGTCGCTGAAGTCGCGTTCCCCGAGGCCGCGTTCCACGGCGTCGCCAAAGATCTGGCGGATCGCCCCCGCGATCGGTGCCGGGATGCCGGAAGCCGCCGCCAGATCGTCGATCAGGCGGGCGTCCTTGGCGGCCAGGGTCAACGAGAACTGCGGGGGACGGCCACGGGTGTCGATCGCGTCGACCAGGCGGTCCATGAAGAAGTTGGACGCCCCCCCGGTGCGCACCACGTCGACGGCCGTCCGCAGGTCCAGACCAGCGGCCGCCGCCAGCGACAACGCCTCCAGCGA
>DASSDL010000051.1:0-2310 GCA_035697145.1 Acidimicrobiales bacterium | reverse complement strand
GAGCTCGACCAGACCCCACAGCGGGTCTACTACCACGTCAAGCGCCTGCTCGACGCCAGCCTCGTGGGCAAGGTCAGCGAACGCCGGGTGCGCGGCATCCACGAGGGCATCTATCAGGCGACCGGCCGGTCCTACTGGCTGTCGCCACGCCTCGTCGGCCGGATCGGGCTGCGCCAAGCGCGCGACCGGCTCAGCCTGGGCCACCTGCTGGACCTGATGGAGGACGTGCAGGCCGACGTCGCCGCGCTCGACCTCTCCCGGCCCGACCTGCCCTCGATCGGCGTGTCCGGTGACATCCGGGTCCGGCCCGAGCAGCGCGCGGCGTTCCTCGACGAGCTGCAGCACCTGCTGCGCGACCTGTTCACCCGCTACGGCGGCTCCGAGGGCGACGCGTTCCGCCTGGCCCTCGCCTGCTACCCGAGCCCGCGCCACCAGACCGAAGCCACCCCGGACTTCGCAACCGACACCGAAGGAGATCCCGATGACCGAGCAGAGTGAGCTGCGCCTGAGCGCGGTGATGCCGGCGCCACCCGAGGCGGTGCACGCCGCGCTGACCGACGCCGCCGCGCTGCGCGTGTGGCTGGCCGAGCACGCCGAGGTGGCGCTGCCCGACCAGTACGAGTTCTGGGGCCGCTACACGCCCGACGGCGCCGAGCCCCACCAGCGCGTGCTGCACGCCAGCGAGCGCACCCTGCGGCTCGCCTGGACCCTCGACGGTGTCGAGACCACGGTCGAGCTCACCCTGACCGAGAACGAACCCGAACACGAAGCCGACCGCGAGGATGCGGGCGGCACGCTGCTCACGCTGACCCAGACCGACCTGCCGAACTTCGCCGAGGTCCTGTCCGACAAGGCCGGGCCCCGCGGTGAGCTGCAGACGTTCTGGTCCCTCGCGATCGAGAACCTGTCCGACTACCTCTCGGGCCGCGAGCTGACACCGAAGTGCGACTACACCTCACCGCAGCTGCAGGCCTCGGTCGTCATCGACGCCGCACCGGAGGCGGTGTTCGACTCGCTCACCCAGCCCGAGCAGTTCCGCAAGTGGTTCGGCGCCAACGTCGACATCGAGCCCTACGTGGGCGGCCGGTTCGCGATGGGCGGCTTCGAGCTGGACCCCGGAGGGATCAAGTTCATCGAGTTCGAGCCGGGCCGCAAGGCGACCCTGCGGTTCGCCGACGGCGAAACCACCAGCTGGGAGCTCGACGGCTCGGACGGCCGGACCCGGCTCACGTTCGTGCAGAGCGGGTTCGACCTGGACAACCCGCCATACCCGGGCTGGGCCGGCTGGCTCGCTGGCGTCGCCGAGCTGCGGCGCTACCACGAAGTGCCCCGCTGGCGCACGATCTGGCGTCAGATCGACGCCCCCGGCATCCCGGCCGAGATGCTCAGCATCGACGCCTAGCCGGACCCCTCACAGCGAGCTCGTTTCAGCGAGGCGGCCCGGATGGTGCCCGCCACAAGGAGGACAACGACGATGTCACTGCCCACCACGTCCCTGGACCTGCCGGCAACCAGCTCCGACACGACCACCGCCCGGCGCCTTCGGAGCCTGCTGCCGACCGCGATGCTCGCCGGCGCGGCTGCAGCAGCCGCGACCGTCGTCGTCGCCGCATCGGCCCAAGCCGCCGATGTCAGCCTCGAGGTCGACGGCAAGGCCATCCCCCTCACGGCGTTCGCGTTCTGGACCATCGTGGCCACCTTCGCCGGTGTGGTCCTCGCCGCGGTCGTCCGCCACCGCCGGCGGTTCCTCGCCGCCACGCTCACCCTGACGGCCCTATCAATCGTTCCGTCGATCGTCGCCCCCGACGACACCGCCACCACCATCGTGCTCGTCGGCACCCACCTCCTCGCCGCGGCGATCATCATCCCCGCGATCAGCAACCGCCTTCCCACCGAGAAGTGACCCGGCGAACACACCCACCGTGCGACAGAGAGGCACCCGGGCGAGGGACATCCATGGACGGACGCCCATCCTCGCCCGGGTCCTCTCGCGCTCCACCCGGCACGCACCCCCGCCAGGGCCGCCACCGGTAGGTACGCGGCTCCGTACGCGATCACGTACCGGAGCGGAGTGGATCTAACCGGACGACCTTCAAACGCGATCTCGCTGAAGAAGCCAACGATCTTGTCGCGGTCGCTGATCCCGGTGGCGGCGGTCTCCATGGCCCCGGGCACGTCGCTCCGAACGATGCGGCCGCGGCGGTCAGACCCCGCACAACCCATGCACACCACCACCGGCCTGACACCCATGCCCGACACCCCGAGACCGAGCTGGCTGGCCTCGGTCCAGCATCACCAAGGCCGATACAG
>DASSDL010000050.1:0-3900 GCA_035697145.1 Acidimicrobiales bacterium | reverse complement strand
CACGCAATGTCCTCGGGGATGCTGTCCATGGTGTGGCCCAGGCCGAGCATGTACATCGCAGCTTCGAGAACGGGACCGTCGGCGGCGTTGCGGAACACGAGCGACTCCGGGAACTCCGGGTTGAGCGTGTGCTGGTCACCGATCCAGCCGGTGTTGATCCAGTGCTGGTACCCGTCGAGCCGCGTGCCGTCGGTGATCCACACATAGCCGAGCAGGCCCAGGATCGCCGGGTTGCGATAGCGCTCGAGCGCCTCCTCGGTGTCGGCGATCAACTGGTTGGCGAAGGCCACCTGGTCCGGCGTCCAGTCGTCGGGGAACTCGCCGGGGCGCGGATCGTGACCCGGATCCCCGGGATCCTCGACCCCGGTCGCCGGGGGCGGCATGTCCCCGGGCGCGGGCTGGTCGGCCGCCGGGTCGCCGGGCGCGGTTGGGGTGGGCGCCGGTTGCTCGGGTGCGGGCTCTGGCTCGGTGACCCCAGGCGTGTCCGGCGCGGGATCGGCGGGTGGCGTGTCGACGAGGGTCGTCGACGTCGTGGCCTGGCTGGTGGTGGTGGTCGGATCACCGGGCGCGCCACCGGTGACGGTGGCGGCCGCGTCGTGCGGGACCATCAAGCCGCCCAACAGGGCGACGACCAGCAAGGTCGCGCCCACGGCACCCCGGCGCCGACGGGTCACCACGTGCCGCGTGACCAGCGCGGCGATGCCCAGCCCGGCGAGGCCGAACCCTGCCCACAGCAGCGGCCACGCGTCGGACCCGGTTCGGGGCAGCGTGCCCCGGCCTTGCGGTGCCACCGGCGACGTCACCGCCGTCGTCGTGGGCCCAGCCGAACCGACGGTCGTGGTGGTGGTCGTCGGGTGCTGCGCCTGCTGGAAGTAGCCGAGCGGCTCGAGCACGACCTTGGCCAGGAAGTCGACCGAGCGACGGATGATGTCTCGCTGCCGGGTGAACGCGATGTCGTTCCAGGCCCCCTCGTAGGCGACGGCGTCGCAGCGGGAGCCGGCCGCCTCCGCCCGCGCGCAGTTCGCCTCCGTGAGGTGGAGGGGCGCCAGGCTGTCCTCGGTCCCGTGGAACGCCAGCACCGGCGGCGCGCCCTCGGCCGGTCGATCCAGGCTGACACCGGAGATCGGCAGCGCCGCGGCCAGCATCCGGCGGTCGCCCTCGTGCTCCTGCTGCAGCATGGCGTGCCCGCCACCGGGATGGTCGGGAGGCTCCGCGGTGAAGGCGAGGCCGAACGCGTTCGCCGCCCCGGCGCCGTCGCCGCCGACCGCGACCGCCCGAGGATCGATCCGGTAGTCGCCGGCGTGGTCGTGCAGCCATTCGAGGCCCGCCATGGCGTCTTCACGGCCGTCGACCAGTGCCTCCGTGATCCCCATCGCGTCACGGGTGGGGCAGCAGTGCAGGTCGGGGCGCATGCGGTACTCCATCGATACCGCCACGTAGCCCCGGCGCGCGAATGCCTCGGCGTAGTCGGCCATGTCGGCCTTGTCGCCGTCGGCGAACCAGCCCCCGTGCATCCAGACCACCGCCGGGCGCGCAGAAGCTTTGTCGCCGGCCGGCTCGTACACGTCGAGGGTCAGCTGGACGGGGCCGCCATTGGCGTCGACGGTGTCGCGGTAGACGACGTCGTGCGTGATCTCCACCTCGTCGAAAACAGGGTCGATGTAGCGCCTTGCGGACGGCCCGGGGGGCTCGAGCGGAGCGAACATGAGGGGCGCTGTCGCCCGGCGCTGCCGCACCCAGTCCTCGACCACGACCTCGCAACCGGGGCCCTCCCGACAGTCGATGCCCTCGCCCTCCCACGACTCGAACCTTGCGGCCACGCCGAGCTCGGTCGTGAACGCGCCCGAGCCGTCGGGGCTGAGGAATGTGTCCGCCTGCGGGTCACATCCCTCGAAGTCGGAGCCGGTTCGGCACACCATGACCGACACGTCGCCGTCGGGCGTGAAGTGGCTACCCGAGACGCTCACCGTCGCTTCGTCCGGCAGGTCGGTCGAGGGGTCGAGCTCTATCTCCGGGCCCGGCAACAACGGCGCGTCGGGATCGAAGTGCAGCGGGGCACGACCGCCACGGGGAGACGAGGGGGAGCTCTCGGCGGCCACGAGCACGCACGTCCCAGCTGTGCGGCAGTCGACCTCACCCCCGTCGGTGGGGACGACGGCGGAGACCACGACGTCGCTGTGGAAGGTCCCGGCGGCGTCGACGGTGGCGAAGTTGGGCGTCCACTGACACCCGTCGCCCGGGCGATCGGAGGCGCAGACGTAGAAACTGACGTGTCTGTCGGCCGGGAACCCGGTGCCGGCCACGCTCACCGTCTGACCGTCGACCAGGTCGGTATCGGGTGTGACCGTGATCGTGCCGACGATCAGCTCGGTGTCGGGATCGAAGGCGAGCGGCACAACCGCACTCTTGGCGGCCGACGTCGACTCGGACGACATCAGTGCCAGCACGCAGGCTCCGGGCTCGCGACAATCCACGAAGTCGCGGTTCTCGGTGAAGATCGCGGCCGAGACCCGGAAGTCAGCAGTGAACGAGTCGGTTTCCATCGTGTCGACGTCGAGCACGGTCTCGAAGTCGCAGTCGAAGATGTTGATGGGCGCAGCGGCGCACTGCGCCACCCGTGCGAAGTCCGACCAGACCAGGCCGGAACCGCGGATCTCGACCGTCTGGAGATCTGTGAGGCCGTCATCGGGTGTCACGGTCAGGGTCGGCGGCGGCGCCAAGGGCGCATCGGAATCGAAATGCAAGGGCGCCGCGGCGGCGAGGCCCAGCTGCTCGCTGATGACGCCGATGGCGCAGGCACTCGGCCGGCAGTCGATCCCCTGAGTGCCGTCGCCGAGCGCCAGCAGTGCGTCGACCTTCAGGCTCAATCTGGCGTGGCCGCTGCCATCCGTGTCGCCGAACGCCAGGTCCGAGAAGGCGCAGTGTTCGAACACGTCGTCGGCGTCGGCCGTGCATTGGGTGACGTAGACCGACGCATGCGGCTGCATCCCCGAGACGTCAATCGTGACTCGCGTGCCGTCGACGAGGTCGACAGCGGGTTCGACGGTCACCGTCGGCCCCGCCTGCTGGGCCGCCGCCGGCGCCTGGGTCGGCGTGACCGTTCCGGCGGCCACCAGCACCAGGGCCGCGGCGACCATCGAGATCCGCCCTGCCGCTCGCATCTCGCCCCCCATTCCCAGCGAATGTGGCCCGCAGGCTAGTGGACGCCGATGCGCAAGGTTCGGCTACGCAGGGCGCACTACGATGCGGCACCGCCCCGCCGGCACGAGGGAGGCTCGATGGCAGTCAGCGCGTACATCCTCATCCAGACCGAGGTGGGCAAGGCCGCTCAGGTGGCCACAGAGGTGAGCGGAATCGACGGTGTGGTGTCGGCCGAGGACGTGACGGGTCCCTACGACGTGATCGCTCGGGCCGAGTCGAACACGGTCGACGAGCTGGGAAAGATGGTCGTGAGCCGGGTCCAGATGATCGAGGGCATTACCCGCACGCTGACCTGCCCGGTGGTGCACCTGTAGCCGGCAGCCCGATGGCGTCCCGTCAGCGATTGGGACCGATCACCATCGCGCGGATCCCGAGCCCCATCAGGAACAGTCCGCCCAGCCCGTAGAGCAGGTAGCGGCGGCCGGCCAGCTGCTGGCGGTAGCTGTAGATGATCCCCACCGAGGCGAGGGCCACGAAGCCGTAGAACGCGTGGAACTGCGGCGCCTCACGGTCCTCGCTGGCGACCAGGATCACGCCCAGCACCACCTCGATGGCGATGGCGATCTCGGCGACGGCCGTGAACCACCACAGCGACGGGTGGCGCAGCCCCGCCCAGCGGTGCGCGCCCAGGGCCCACAAGCCGGCGACGGCGTTGCCCACGACGACGACCCAGGCGCCGACGACGTGGACGTCACGCAG
>DASSDL010000049.1:0-25957 GCA_035697145.1 Acidimicrobiales bacterium | reverse complement strand
TCGTGGGTGTGCGGCGAGCACGGCAACAACATGGTCAAGACCGTGCTCGGCCTGGCCGACCGCCCCGAGCTGGCGTTCGTCGACGATCAGCGGGGCTGCCCGAGCTTCACCGCCGACCTCGCCGTCACCATCCGGTCGCTGGTCGCCTCCCGGATGCCGGGGCTGTACCACGTCACCAACCAGGGCGTGGCGAGTTGGTACGAGTTCGTGCGCGACATCCTGGCGGCGGCGGGCCACGATCCCGGGAAGGTGCGGCCCATCGCCACCGCCGATCTCGATCCGCCCCGTCCCGCGCCCCGGCCGGCGAACTCGGTGCTCGACAACGCTGCGCTGCGGGGGGCCGGCTTCCCCCTGCTCCCGCATTACCGGGACAGCCTGGGACACCTGGTGAAACGGCTGACCGGCTGACGCAGTCAGCCCAGCAGGTCGAGTCGCCGGGCGAGGTCGCTGTTGAGGCGGCGATCGGGGTCCAGCCGGTCCCGCAGCGCCCGCCACTCGTCGAGCCGGGGGTACATGACGGGCAGCAGCTCGGGCCGGAGCCGGCTGTCCTTGGCCAGGTACAGACGGCCGCCGGCCTCGGCGACCCGCTCGTCGAGCCGGTCGAGCAGGGGTGCCAACGTCGTGTCGGTGGTGGGGACATCGAGGGCCAGGGTCCATCCCGGGCCGGCAAACGACAGCGGCGCGGGGTCGGCGGCGCCGAAGTACTTGAGCACGGCCAGGAAGCTCGGCGCGCGGTGATCGGCCAGGGCCTCGACGATGTGGCGCAGGACTTCCTCGGCCCCGAACGGCAGCAGGCACTGCCACTGCAGGAAACCCCGGGGCCCGTACATGCGGTTCCAGCCGTCGACCAGGTCGAGCGGGTAGAAGAACCGGGAGATCGACTGGAGCTCGTCGCGGCGCCGGCGGGGGTGCAGCCGATACCACAGCTCGTTGAAGGCCAGGATGCTGCCCTTGTTGAGCACGCCGGTCGGCACGATGCGAGGCGCGGGCACCGGGCGCATCGGGCTGTACGCCAGCGGGTCACGCTCGCGGTGCCGGGAACCGCGACGCCCGGCGCCGGGAAGCTCGTCGCGCCGGGCGAAGTCGCCCTGGATCAGCACCGACCGGCCCAACGACTGCCCCCGAGCCAGGAAATCCACCCATGCGACCGAGTACCGGTGCCGCCGACCGCCTTCCGACAACAGCCTGAGGAGCGTGTCGAGATCGGGCACCCGGTCGGTGTCGACGCGGAGCAGGCTGGTCTCGATGGCGTGCAGGCGAATCGTCGCCTCGACGACGGTGCCGGTCAGGCCCATGCCGCCGCACGTGGCCCAGAACTCGTCGGCGTCCTGGACGGGTTCCCCGCTCCCCCGGTCCGAGCGGCCGTGGGAGCGGGCGGTGTGTTTCGGGCCGGGGGTGAGCGTGCGGCGGGTCCCGTCGGGCAGGCCCAGCACCAGCGACTGGACGTGGGCGCCGAAACTGCCGGTGGCGTGATGGTCCTTGCCGTGGACATCGGCGGCGATGGCCCCGCCAACGGTGATGTGGCGGGTGCCGGGCGTCACCGGAACGAACCAACCCTGCGGCACGATCACGCGGAGCAAGCTGTCGAGGGAGGTGCCGGCCAGGACCCGGGCGGTGCCGCGTGTGTGGTCGAGCTCGAGCAGACCCGACACGCCCGTCGAGCTGACGACGAGGCCGCCGGCGTTCATGGCCGAGTCGCCGTAGGCGCGCCCCAGCCCGCGGGCGATGGCTCCCCGGGGCCCGGCGGCCTTGGTGGCCACGGCCAGCTCGTCGGCGTCGGTCGGGCGCACCACGTGCGCAGCCGAGGAGGGGTTGCGCCCCCACCCGGTGACGATCTCGACGTCGCCGGTAGGACCGTGGCCGGTCGCGAGTCCGCTCATGCGGTGTAGACGCCGATGGCGAAGACGATGGCCCAGGCCACTCCGATGCATTGCAGGGTCCGGTCTCCCAGGATGATGTCCTCGGGGGCCGAACCCCTATCCCCCTTGTCGAGCACGAGTGCGTACCGCAGCACCGCCATCACGAACGGGAGGATCGACAGCTGGTACCAGGGGATGGACGACGAGTTCAGCGCGCTGTCGGCCTTCTCGAACGCCCACAGGCAGTACGCCACGAGCACGGCGCCGGATGTCACGGACCGCAGGTAGGCCATGTAGCTCTCGCTGTAGGCACCGAGCACGGCGCGGAACTGACGGGCATCGCCCGTCGTCGCCCTCGCCATCTCGCTGGCCTCCGCGCCGCGCTTGCCCGACACGATGAACAGGGCGCCGAAGCTGGTGACGATGAAGAACCAGTCGGAGATCGGCACGTCGGTGGCGGCCGCCCCCGCCACCGCCCGCAGCACGAACCCGGCGGCCACCGCCACCAGGTCGACCACGGCCACGTTCTTGAGCACGGCCGAGTAGGCGGTGGTCAGCGCCACATAGCCGAGGATGGTGGCCGCCAGCCCGGGGCTCGCCGCGAAGGCCAGCGCCACGGACCCCGCCAGCAGCACCGCCCCGCCGGCGTACGCGACGCCCACCGGCACCGCGCCGGAGGCCACGGGCCGCGCGCGCTTGGTCGGATGAAGCCGGTCGGCATCGGCGTCGCGGGCGTCGTTGACGTAGTAGGTGCCCGCGGCCGCCAGGCAGAACGCGGCGAACGCGATGAGGGCGTCGATCGCCGGCTCGGTGTTGTCCAGCACGCCGGCGGCGGCCGGGGCGGCGAAGACCAGCAGGTTCTTCGTCCATTGCCGGGGCCGGGCCAACTGCACGAGCCCCCGGAGCAGCGACCGGGGCCCGCGGGCGAGCTGTTCTGTGTCCGGCCCACCCGGCGCGCCGTCCCGCTTCTGGTCGCTGGCAACGCCGGCGCTCGACGATGAGGTGGTGGTCATGGGCTCCGTCACTTCGTCTTGGCCGACACTCGGCGCCACAGGGGGCGGGGTAGGTGACGGAGCGCCGCCATGACGTAGCGGAGGGTGCCGGGGACCCAGACTGTCTCCTTGCCCGACGCGATGGCCCGGGCCACCGTCTCGGCGACCGCGGCCGGTGTGGTAGCCAGCGGCGCCGGGTCGCGCCCGTAGGTCATCGACGAGTGGACGAAGCCGGGCCGCACCACGACGACCCGAACACCGGCGGCGACCAGCGAGTCGGCGAGCCCCTGGGCGAACGCGTCGAGCCCCGCCTTGGACGAGCCGTACACGAAGTTCGAGCGGCGGGCGCGCTCGCCGGCCACCGAGCTGAGCACCACGATCGTGCCGTGGCCCTGCTCCTCGAGGCGGCGGGCGACGTGCAGCAAGGTGGACACGGGCCCGGCGTAGTTGGCCACGGCCAATTCGGCCGCGGCGGTGGGGTCGTCCTCGAGGTGGGATTGGTCGCCCAGCACGCCGGACGCCAGCACCACGCAGTCGATGTCGATCGCCGCCGCGTCCCATGCTGCCTTCACCGCGTCGGCGTGGCCACCGATGTCGAGGGCGTCCCAATTGGTCGTGGTCACTGCGGCCCCGGCTGTGCGTAGCCGCTCGGCCGCGGGTTCCATGGCCTCGAGTCGGCGTCCGGCCAGGACGACCGTGCGGCAGCCGTCGGGCACCAGCCGCTCGGCGATGGCCGCACCGATGTCGGACGACCCACCGAGCACCAGAAGCGATTGCACGGCGCCCAGCGCGTTTTGCACGTCGGGAGAGGGTAGTGCCTCGCCTCGCGCCGGGGTTCGGCGGACCGATCGCCCACGCGGGTGCTGCGGGCGCTAGCGTTGTCGCTTCGTACACGGCTAGCTGGGGCGTTTGCAGTCGGAGGTCCATTTCATGGCGGAGATCGCCGTCATCGGGGCGGGGTACGTCGGGCTGACGACCGCGGCGTGCTTCTCCCAACTGGGGCACGAAGTCATCTGCGCGGACATCGACGAGGCCAAGATCGCCCAACTGGTGCGCGGTGAATTGCCGATCGTGGAGGCGGGCCTCGAGGCGCTGGTCCGGGAGGGGCTGGAGGGCGGGCGGCTGAGCTTCGTCGTGGGGGCGGCCAACGCCGCGTCGTCCGCCGAGTTCGCCTACCTGTGCGTGCCAACCCCCCAGGGCGACGACGGCGCCGCCGACCTTTCGTACATCGAGGCGGCGGCACGTGAGATCGGGCCGTTGCTGCCGTCCGAGGCCGTGGTGGTCAATAAGTCGACGGTGCCGGTGGGGTCGACGCGGGTGGTCGAGCGGGTGCTGGGCCGCGACGACGTCGTGGTGGTGTCCAATCCCGAGTTCCTGCGTGAAGGCTCGGCTGTGCACGACTTCCTCAACCCCGACCGCATCGTCATCGGCAGCGACGACCAGTCCGCGGCCGTGCGGGTGGCGGCCCTCTACATCGGGGTGACGGCGCCGATCATCGTCACGGATCCACCGTCGGCCGAGACGATCAAGTACGCCTCCAACGCCTTCCTGGCGGCCAAGGTCAGCTTCGTCAACGCCCTCGCCGCCGTGTGTGACGCGGTGGGCGCCGACGTGAAGGACGTGGTGCTCGGCATGGGCTACGACACGCGCATCGGCCACGAGTTCCTGAGGCCGGGTCCCGGGTTTGGCGGCAGTTGCCTACCGAAGGACACCCGGGCGCTGGTGCACATCGCCGACAGCGCCGGGTACTCCTTCGACCTGTTGCAGGGTGTCATCACCGTCAACGAGGACCAGTTCCACCGGGTGGCCGCGAAGGTACGGGAGATGGCGGGTGGATCCCTCGACGGTGTGAAGGTGGCCGTGTGGGGCCTCACGTTCAAGGCCCGCACCGACGACACCCGGGAGTCGCCGGCGTTGCGGATCGTGTCGCTCCTGGCCGAGCAGGGCGCCGAGGTCCAGGCGTACGATCCCGCCGTCAAGGGACCGGTCGGGGGCGTGGTGCCGGCCAACGATCCCTACTCGGTGTGCGATGGCGCGCGGGTGCTGGCGGTGCTCACCGAGTGGGACGACTTCCGCTGGCTCGACTTCGACAAGGTCGCCGGGCTCATGGAGACGCCCCGGGTCGTCGACGCCCGCAACCTCCTCGACCGGCCCGCGCTCGAGCGGCGAGGTTTCAGCTACGTCGGCATAGGCCGCTGAGGCGAGAACCCCCCAAACCCCCCGCCATGCGGGCCGCTCGTAGGCTGTAGCGGCCATGGCGCGGGTCGTCGTCACCGGGGGAGCGGGCTTCCTGGGCTCGCATCTGTGCGAGGCGTTGCTCGACCGCGGTGACGAGGTGGTCGCCATCGACAACCTCGTCACCGGCAGCGTCGACAACATCGAGCACCTGTTCGCTCGGGCGGGGTTCACGTTCGTCGCCCACGACGTGAGCACCTATGTCTGGGTGCCGGGACCGGTCGACGCCGTGCTGCACTTCGCCAGCCCGGCATCGCCGGTCGACTATCTCGTGATCCCCATCCAGACCCTCAAGGTCGGCAGCCTCGGCACGCACAACTGCCTGGGGTTGGCCAAGTCCAAGGGCGCCCGGTTCCTGCTGGCGTCCACCAGCGAGGTGTACGGCGACCCCCAGGTGCACCCGCAACCCGAGTCCTACTGGGGCCACGTCAACCCGGTCGGCCCCCGCGGCGTCTACGACGAGGCCAAGCGCTTTGCCGAGGCCATGACGATGGCGTACCACCGCTACCACGGCCTCGAAGTGAGAATCGTTCGCATCTTCAACGTGTACGGCCCGCGGATGAGAGCCAACGACGGGCGGGTGGTGTCCAACTTCCTCGTCCAGGCCCTGGAGGGCAAGCCGCTGACCGTCTACGGCGACGGCTCGCAGACCCGCAGCTTCTGCTACGTCGACGACGAAGTGCGGGGCATCCTGGCCCTGCTGGACGCCGACGTGACCGGTCCCATCAACATCGGCAACCCCAGCGAGTTCACCGTGGCCGAGCTGGCCCGGCTGGTGCTGGAGGTGACGGGGTCGGGGTCCGACATCGTCGACGAGCCCCTCCCGATCGACGATCCGAGGCAGCGCCAGCCGGACGTCACCCTGGCCCGCGAGCAGCTCGGCTGGGAACCCGTCGTGCCCCTCCGGGACGGCCTGGAACGCACGGCCGACTGGTTCCGGCGGAGCCTGGGGCTGCAACCGCCGCCCGAGTGAGGCACCCGGCCAGTGCGTGACCTAGTGGACCCTCGCTTCGGCCTCGGCCCGGTGGGCGAGGTACCAGTCCACGGTCAGGCGCAAGCCCTGCGCGAAGTCGGTGCGGGCCTCGAACCCGAAGGTGGCGGCCGCCCGGCTGGGATCGACCCGGCGCCGGGGCTGGCCGTCGGGCTTGGAGGCGTCCCAGCGGATCTCGCCCTCGAAACCGGTGACGTCCGCGACGAGCTTGACCAGGTCGCGGATGGGCAACTCCTCGTCCGTGCCGAGGTTGACGGGGTCGGGGCCGTCGTAGCGCTCGGCGGCCAGCACGATCCCCTCGGCGGCGTCGTCCACGAACAGGAACTCCCGAGACGCCGCGCCCGTGCCCCACACCTCGATGTGGTCGGCGCCCGCCTCCTTCGCGTCGACGCACTTCTTGATCAGCGCCGGGATGACGTGACTCACGGCCGGGTGGAACTTGTCGCCGGGCCCGTAGAGGTTGGTGGGCATGAGGTAGGCGACGTTCTGGCCGTACTGCTCCCGGTTGGCCTGGGCCTGAACGAGGTGGGCCAGCTTGGCGATGCCGTAGGGGGCGTTGGTCTCCTCGGGATAGCCCTCCCACAGCGAGTCCTCGCTGAACGGGACCGGCGTGTGCTTGGGGTAGGAGCAGATCGTTCCCGCGACCACCGTCTTGGGCGTTCCTGCCAGGCGGGCCTGCTCGATGACGTAGGTGCCCATGAGCAGGTTGTCGAGGTAGAGATCCGCCGGTCGGGCCATGTTGGCGCCGATCCCTCCCACACGCGCGGCGAGGTGGATGACGAGGTCGGGCCGGACGTCGTCGAAAAGCCGGGCAACATGGTCGAGGCGACGCAGGTCGTAGTCGGCCGACCTCGGCGTCTCGAGCCGGGCGGAGCCGCGGTCCCGGAGCCGGGTGCAGACGGCTCTCCCGAGGAAGCCACGCCCCCCGGTGACCAGAACGGTGACGGCGGACCAGTCCTCGATCATGGCGAGCCACTCTAACGGTCGGGCCCGGAACGCCTCGGGTACCGCCGGTGCACCTCGACGTGCGAGGATCACCGGCCGTGCGTGTCGCCGTCGTCGTGGAACAGTGCTGGCACCGGGTGCCGGGCGGCACCGCCGGCGCGGTCGTCGACCAGGTGGCGGCCGTAGCGGCGACGGGACGGGTCGAGCAGATCGGCGTGGCCGCCCGACACCGCCACCCACCCCCGGGGCCCTGGCGGCCCGCCATCCCCATCCGGCACCTGCCGCTGCCCCGCGCCGCCCTGTACCGAACCTGGCACCGCTGGCGCCGTCCCGCCGTCGAGCGTGCGACCGGGCGGGTCGATGTCGTACACGCCACCGGCTACGCCATCCCGCCTCGCTCCCGCCCCCTCGTCGCCACGCTTCACGACCTGGCCTGGCGACGGGATCCCTCGATGTTCACCGCCAACGGCGTGCGCTTCTTCGAGGCGGCCCTGCGTTGCGTGAAGGCCGATGCCGACCTGGTCCTCTGCCCCTCGCAGGCGACTCTCGAAGACTGCGCCGCCGCCGGCATCGAGCACGACCGCCTGCGTCACGTGCCCTGGGGCATGGGCGGGGGGACCGTCGACGCGGAGATAACCGAGGCGGACGTCGCCCGCGTGCGCCGAGCCCACGGGCTGGACGGACGCTACGTGCTGTCGGTGGGAACCCTCGAGCCCCGCAAGAACATGCCCCGCCTGCTGGATGCATACGCACGGCTGATCGCCGGCGGCGCTCACGCCGACCTGACGCTCGCCGTCGTCGGCCCCGACGGGTGGGGCGACTCGCTGGCGGAGCCGGTGGCCCGGCTGGGCGACCGGGTGCGCATGGTGGGATTCGTTCCCCGCGCCGACCTGGCGCCGCTGTACCGGGGCGCGGCCGTGGTGTGCTACCCGAGCCTCTGGGAGGGTTACGGGTTGCCCGTGGCCGAGGCTCTCGCCGCCGGCGCTCCGGTGGTGACCTCGGCCGGCACGGCCACCGAGGAGCTGGTGGCGGGGGGCGTCGGCCTGGTGGCCGACCCTCGCGACCCCGACGCCATCGCCGGTGCCCTGGCCACGGTTCTCGACGACGACGACCTGGCCGACCGGTTGCGCCGGGCGGCGCGCCGGCGGGCGGCAGAAACGACGTGGGCGACCACCGCGGCGCTCACCATCGCCGCCTACGAAGAGGCGGCCGGGAGATGATTGGTCGGATGAGCGAGCGTCCCGGAGGGCGAGAGAGCGAGCGTGGCCCGAGCGGCCCGGCCGAAGGCCGAGAGCGGGGAGCAATGAGCGAGCGTCCGTCGAGGGTGACGGGGGAACAAGGTGAGAGCGAGCCCGGCCCGAGCGGCCGTGGGAGCGGAAGATCAGCACGTCGGAGCCCGAGCGGCCCGCTGCGAAGCAGCAAGAGCGGGGAGCAATGAGGGTTGGGTGCAACCTTCTGTGGCTGGTCCCGGGGGCCGTGGGCGGCAGCGAGACCGCGGTCGTCTCGCTGCTCCGCGAGATCGGCGACCACCAGCCCGAGGATGTCGAGCTGTCGCTCTATGTCCTCGACGCTTTCGCGGGAACGTACCCCGACCTGGTCCAGCGCTTCTCGACCCGGCCGATTCCCCTGACCGGCCGCCTCAAGCCGCTGCGGGTGGCCGCCGAGAACACCTGGCTGGCCGGTCAGGCCCACCGGGACAGGCTCGACCTGGTCCACCACATGAACGCGGTGCTGCCGGCGGTGCGCCGCACCGCCGGGATCGTCACGGTCCACGACCTGCAGCCCTTCGACATGCCGGACAATTTCAACCCGGTGAAGCGGGCCTACGTGCAGCGGTCGGTGCCGCGCTCGGTGCGCAAGTCCCGGCTGGTGCTGACCCCGAGCGAGTTCGTCCGCCGCTCCATCGTCGAGCGGTTCGGCGTCGCGCCCGAGCGGGTACGAGCGACGCTGTGGGGCGTCGACCCGCCCAGCAGCCAGGTGGCGGTCGGGCAGGCGCAGGCCCGCTACGGCCTGCCCCGCCGGTGGTTCGTCTATCCGGCGGTCACGTGGCCCCACAAGAATCACGAGCTGCTCATCCGGGCATTCGCCACCGTGGCGGCCCGGGAACACGACGTGGTGCTGGTCCTCACCGGCGGCCAGGCGCAGTCCGAGGACCGGGTCCGGGCCCAGATCGCCGGCACCGGGTTGCGCGGCCGCGTCCGCCGCACCGGCCTCATCCCTCGCCAGGACATGCTCGCGATCGTGCGGGGCGCCGTCGCCCTCACCTTTCCGTCCCGTTACGAGGGATTCGGACTGCCCGTCCTGGAGGCCATGAGCCTGGGTACCCCGGTGCTCGTGAGCGACGCCGCCGCCCTGCCCGAGGTGGTCGGTGACGCCGGGCGCCTGATCGATCCCGAGGACACCGACGCCTGGGGTGAGGCCATGCTCGAGCTGCTGCACGACGGCGATGAGCGGGAGCGCCTGATCGCCGCCGGCCACCAACGGGTGGGCGCCTTCTCCTGGGCGACAACCGCCCGCAGCACCCTGGCGGCCTACCGCGATGCGGTCGCCGGGGACGACGCCGGCGACGTCGAGGAGTTCGCATCGTGAGGGTGCTCGTGGTCTGCCCTCACTTCGCGCCAGACACGGCGCCGACCGGGGAGGTGATGACCCGGATCGCCGATGAGCTCGTCGACCGCGGGCACGAGCTGCACGTCGTGACCTCGTTGCCCTGGTACCTGGACCATCGGGTCGAGGCGGGCTGGACCGGAAGGGCCGTCCGTCACGAGGTCCGTGGCGCCCGGTGCATCACCCGGGTCCACCCGTTCCCGACCAACAAGCGCAACATCCCCGCCCGAGCGCTGGGTTTCGCCGGGTTCACCGGCCTGGCCGCCGTCATGGCGCTCAAGGGTTGGCGGCACCATCCGCCCGACGTCGTCCTGGCGATGTCGCCACCGCTGTCGCTCGGCGCCGCCGGCTGGCTGGCCGCCCGGCGTTGGCGAGTGCCGTTCGTCTTCAACATCCAGGACGTGTTCCCCGACGTGGCCGTCGAGCTGGGTGCCATCACCAACCGGTCGGTGATCCGGTTCGCGTCGTGGCTCGAGCGCTGGACGTACCGGCGGGCTGACGCCGTGACCGTGCTCTCCGACGACCTGCGCGACAACCTCGTCGGCAAGATCCGAGGATCGGTGCCCGACCCGTACGGCCGCGTCCGGGTGATCCCCAACTTCGTGGACACGGCGCGGATCGCGCCGGCGGACCGGACGGGCACCCCGGGCGGCGGCGACTACCGGCGAGGGCACGGGCTCGGAGACCGCCAGGTCGTCATGTACGCCGGGAACGTCGGCTTCTCCCAGTCGCTGGACCTGCTGGTCGGGGCCGCCCGGGCGCTCGCCGACCGGTCCGATGTCGTCTTCGTGATCAACGGTGGCGGCTCGGCCCGTCCCGACCTCGAGCGTCAAGCGGTGGGCCTGGGCAATGTGCGATTCGTCGACTTCCAGCCCCGGGAGCGATTGGCCGACGTCCTGGCCGCCGGCGACATCCACGTGGTGCCGCTGCGGCGGGGGCTGGCGCGCTCCAGCGTGCCGTCCAAGGCGTACTCGATCCTGGCGGCGGGTCGCCCGGTGGTGGCGAGCGTCGACGAGGGCACCGAGGTCGCCCGCGTGGTCGAGAAGGCCGGTGCCGGCCTGGCCGTCCCGCCCGACGATCCCGAGGCGTTCGAAGCCGCGTTGACCGCCCTGCTCGACGACCCCGGCCGCGCCCGGGTGATGGGGGCGGCCGGGCGGGCCTTCGTCGAGCGCTGGGCCTCGCCGGCGGTCGTCGCCGGTTGCTACGAGGCGCTGTTCGAGGAGCTCGGCGCACGCCCGTAAACCCCGGGGCCGGTTCCACGAACGGGGGTGCCGCGGGGTAGCTTGGAGCGCTTATGGGTAAGGCATCCTCCGCCAAGAAGGTCGCCCGGGCGGCCCGCGCCGGAGGCCGCTCGTCCGCCGGCCGCCAGCGCAACCTCCTGTTCCCGGGGGTGATCGGCGCCATCGTGCTGTTCGGATCGGCGCTCGTCTGGTACGCGGCCGACGAGCGCAAGGGCGACACCGATGTCCCCCCCGTCATCGGCGATCACTGGCACGCCGCCTATGGCATCTACGTCTGCGGCGAGTGGCAGCCCGACATCCCCGAGTTCGAGAACACGACCGGCATCCACACCCACGGCGACGGGGTCATCCACATCCACCCGTTCTCGCAGAGCGGTGCCGGCGAGAACGCCACACTGGGCACCTTCCTCGAGGACACCGACGTCAAGCTGTCCGACGACGAGCTGACCATCGGCGAGAACGAGCTGGCCGACGGGGCCAAGACGTGGCAGGAGGGTGACGACCAGTGCGACGGCAAGGACGCCGAGCTGGTGGTCGCCCAGTGGGAGAACGCCGCCGACGAGAACGCCAAGCCGGCGTTGATCACCGGCGGCCTGGACGACATTCGCTTCCGGGGCGACGGCGAGGCCTACACCATCGCGTTCGTGCCCGAGGGCGATACCGACATACCCAAGCCGCCGACGGCCGCCAACCTGGCCGAGCTGGGTGCCGTCGACGCGGGAGCCGAGACGGGGTCGACCACGACCACCGCCGCGGGCGGCACCACCACCACGACGGTGGCCGAGGGCGGGACCACGACCGTGCCGCCGAACGAGACCACCACGACCACGGCCGGGGGCTGATGTGCGGGCGGTCGTGCTCGTCGGTGGCCTCGGCACGCGCCTACGCCCACTGACGCACCATCGGCCCAAGCAGATGCTGCCAATCGTCAACCGACCGATGATTGAGCACGTGGTAGGCCACCTGGTCGAACACGGGGTCGACGACGTGGTGCTGTCGCTGGGCTACCAGCCCGACGGCTTCCGCGACGCCTACCCCGATGGGCGTTGTGCCGGCGCCAGCCTGCACTACGCCATCGAGCCCGAACCGCTCGACACCGCCGGCGCCATCCGCTTCGCCGCCCGGGATGCCGGGATCGACGAGCGCTTCCTGGTGGTCAACGGCGACGTGCTCACCGACCTCGACGTCACGGCCTTCGTCGGCTTCCACGAGGCCCGCGCCGCCGAGGGCACCATCTCGCTGCACCGGGTCGACGATCCCTCCCGCTACGGCGTCGTCCTCAGCGATGCCTGGGGCCGAGTGTCGGCCTTCGTCGAGAAGCCGCCCCGGGGCGAGGTCGCAAGCGACCTCATCAATGCTGGCACCTACGTGCTGGAGCCGTCGGTGATCGACCGAATCCCGGCGGCGCGACGGGTGTCGGTCGAGCGGCAGATCTTCCCGGCCATGGCGGCCGACGGCAGCCTCTACGCGCGCCCCGACGGCTGTTACTGGATCGACACTGGCACGCCCTGCGAGTACATCCAGGCCCAACTCGATCTCGTCGACGGTGTGCGCGGCTCCCCCGTCAATGGCATCCATCCCGACGCCCGTGTCGCCGACGAGGCCGCGGTCAAGCGTTCGGTCGTCGGGCCCGGTGCCAGCGTCGCTCCCGGCGCTCGGGTCGAGAACGCGGTGCTGCTGCCCGGTGCGGGGGTGTGCTCCGCCGCCGTGATCGACGGATCGGTGATAGGCGAGGGCGCAATGGTGGCGGAGGGTGCCCACGTCCTGCGTGGCAGCGTGGTCGGTGATGGCGAGGTCGTCGAGCGCGGCAGGCATCTCGACGGCGAACGTGTTCCTGATTCGGATTTCTAGGGAGTGACAGCATGAAGACCCTCGTCACGGGCGGGGCCGGTTTCATCGGCTCCACGCTGGTCGACCGGTTGTTGGCCGAGGGTCACGAGGTGGACGTCCTCGACGACCTGTCGTCGGGATCGCTCGCCAACCTGGCCGAGGCCCGCGCCGAGCGGGGTGACCGCACCAACCGGCTGACGTTCCACCAGATCGACGTGTGCGACCCGCAGATCGTCGACCTGATCGCGCGGCGCGATCCCGAGGTGGTGTTCCACCTGGCGGCCCAGGTCGACGTGCGGGTGTCCGTGTCCCGGCCGGCACACGACGCCGAGGTCAACGTGATCGGCACCATCAACGTGCTCGAGGGCGCACGGGTGGCCCGGGCCCGCAAGGTGGTGTTCGCCTCGAGCGGCGGCACTCTCTACGGCGAGCCCGCGCCGAGGGACCTGCCATGCAAGGAGTCGCACCCTCAGAACCCGGGGTCGCCCTACGGCGTCTCCAAGCGGGTCGCCTTCGACTACCTCAACGTGTACCGCCAGCTCTACGGGCTCGAGTTCACGGCCCTGGCGCTCTCGAATGCGTACGGGCCCCGGCAGGATCCCCACGGCGAGGCAGGCGTGGTGGCCATCTTCGCCGGGCGCCTGCTGGCCGACGAGGTGTGCACCATCTATGGCGACGGCGAGCAGACACGCGACTACGTCTATGTGGACGACGCGGTCGATGCCTTCGTGCGGGCAGCAAACAAGGGCAGCGGCTTGCTGCTCAACGTCGGCACCGGGGTCGAGACCTCGGTCAACCAGCTCTACGCGGCGATGGCCGCCGGCGCCGGCGTCGACCGCCCTGCGGCCTACGCCCCCATGCGGGTGGGCGAGCTCCTGCGCTCGGCGCTCGATCCCGGTCGGGCCGCCATCCACCTCGGCTGGAAGCCCTGGACCGACCTCGGCGAGGGCGTGGGCCGGACCTTGGAGTGGTTCAAGCAGCGCTGAGAGGCCCAGCGGGTAGGGCGTTCCGCAGGCACCCCGCGTGGGAATTTGTTGCTGGGTCGCAGCTCAACAGCTGGGCCTCCCAACAGCGCTGACCACCGAGAGCCAGGATGACGTGCCTATCCGCGCACGCGCTGAGTCGCGGGACGCGATGGTTCCGGCAACCGAGCCCTAGTGGGTCCACTAGCGGAACAGGTCCTCGGTGGGGGTGCGGACAACCTCGTCCCGCACGTCGCCCCGACCCAGCCACGAGGGGTCGACGCCCCGCACGACCGCGGCGCAGATGCCCGACGCCTTGCCCATCACCAGCTCGGCTGCGGCGGCCAGCTCGTCGACCACGCAGACCTCCGTCACCTGCAGCTCGCGACCCCGCGCGTCGGTGGTACCCCGCAGGTCGATGACGGCCCGGATGCCGGCACAGCCGATGGCGACGTCGGTGAGGCCCCGGCGCCAGGTGCGGCCGAAGGTGTCGCTGATGATCACCGCCACGTCGGCGCCCAAGCGCCCCCGCAGCCCGTCGCGCAGCCGCCGCGCCGAGCGATCGGGATCCTCGGGCAGCAGCGCCGCCCAGCCGTCCTCGACGTTGGACACGTCGACGCCGGCGTTGGCGCACACGAAGCCGTGGCGCGTTTCCGATATCACCAGCTCGCCGCGGCGACGCAGGACACGCACCGACTCACCCTCGACGATCCTCGCCTTGCTGCCGGGGTCGTTGGGGTCGATGGGCACGAGCTGAGCCTCGGCCTTGGACACGACCTTCTGCGTCACCACCACGACGTCGCCGTCGCGCAGGTCGTCGGCCGCCTGCGCCAGCAGGCGGGGCAGGTCGTCCCCCGGGCGCACCTCGCCGATGCCCTCCACGGGCAGGATCTCGAGCACGCGGGCCATCTTCTTGAGCCCTCACCTTCGCTTCTCCGGTATCACCGACCGAGAACGACCTCGCACAGCGCCGCCGCCGCAGCCGGGTCCCGCATGATCGTGTCGGTCACGACGCAGCGCAAACCGGCTGCTCGTACGTCGTCGGCGAGCTCGGCGTCGGCCTCGTCGATCACCAGCGTGCCCACGAAGGGCGCGTAGAGGCGGGCGACTCCCACCACCGAAGCCGCGTGTCCCAGCTCGCGGAGCAGCCGGTCGGCGGGGCCCTTGAGCGCCCGGCCGCCTACGAGGGGGGAGACCGCAACGACGTCGTCTCGGCGCGCCGTGACGGCGTCCCGGATGCCGGGGACGGCCGTCACCGGGCCGATGGAGACGATGGGGTTGGACGGCGCCACCACCACGATGTCGGCGCTGGCAATGGCGGCGAGGACGCCCGGGGCGGGGCGGGCCGACTCCGCGCCGGCGAACCGCACGTCGGCGACCGGCACCGCGTGCTGCAACCGTACGAAGTAGTCCTGGAACGAGATCTCCTCGCCCGCTGCCACCCCGACGCCGATCACTGTCGGGCCGCCTTCGTCGGTCGCCAATGTGATCATCGTCCGCAGTGGCTGCTCCGTCACGGGGACGACCCGCAGCCCGAGCCCCCACGCGCCGGCTATCTCCGCCGTCGCCGCCGCCAGACCGGCGCCTTCCGCGAGCCGCTGGGTGCGATACAGGTGGGTCGCCAGGTCGCGGTCCCCCAGGCGGAACCACGTCACGCCGCCGTAGCGGGAAAGCGCCTCCATGGCGTGCCACGACTCGTCGCGAAGCCCCCATCCCCGCTCCGGATCGATGGCGTCGGCAACGGTGTAGATGACCGTGTCGATGTCGGGGCTGATGGCCAGCCCATGCAGCACCATGTCGTCGCCGGTGTTGACGATGGCGGTCACATCTTCCGGCGGGACCACCTCGACAAGCCCGCGGAGCAGCCGGGCGGCGCCGACGCCCCCCGCCAAAACCGCCACGCCCCCCATCAGGCGATGCCCTTGAGCTTCCCCTCGAGCAGGGCGAGGTCGGCGTCGACCATGAGGTTCACGAGATCCTCGAACGAGGTCTTGGGACTCCAACCCAGCACCCTGCGTGCCTTGGACGCGTCGCCGACGAGCATGTCGACCTCGGCCGGGCGGAAGAAGCGATCGTCCACCACCACGTACTTCTCCCAATCGAGGCCGACGCGATCGAACGCCAGCTCACAGAACTCCCGTACCGAGTGGGTCTCACCGGTGGCGATCACGTAGTCGTCGGGCGTGTCCTGCTGCAGCATCAGCCACATGGCCTCGACGTAGTCGCCGGCGTAGCCCCAGTCGCGCTTGGAATCGAGGTTGCCCATGCGGAGCTCGTCGGCCAGGCCAAGCTTGATGCGGGCGGCGCCGTGGGAGATCTTCCGGGTCGAGAACTCCAATCCCCGGCGCGGCCCCTCGTGGTTGAACAGGATCCCGCTGGTGGCGTGGAGGTCATAGGACTCGCGGTAGTTCACCGTGATCCAGTGGCCGTAGACCTTGGCGACGCCGTACGGCGACCGGGGGTAGAACCGCGTCGTCTCCCGCTGCGGGGTCTCCACCACCTTGCCGAACATCTCGCTCGACGACGCCTGGTAGAAGCGGATCTCGGGATTGATGGTGCGGACGGCGTCGAGCATGCGGGTGACGCCGATGGCGGTGAACTCGCCGGTCAGGACCGGCTGCTGCCACGAGGTGGGCACGAACGACTGGGCCGCCAGGTTGTAGACCTCGTCGGGTTGGTGCTCCTGGAGGATCGTGAGGACCGACACCTGGTCGAGCAGGTCGCCGTGCACGAAGGTGATGCTGTCCTGCAGGTGGCCGATCCGCTCCCAGTTGACCGTGCTGGTGCGCCTGACCATGCCCAGCACCTCGTAGCCCTTGTCCAGCAGCAGCTCGGCCAGGTGGGAGCCATCCTGGCCGGTGATGCCGGTGACGAGTGCTCGCTTGGTCACCATGTGGTCTCCTCCGTGGCGAAGCCGGTCAGGTTGTCAGCCCCCGAGACGCGATCGCCAGTCGGCCAGCACGTCGGCGAGGGTCTGTTCGAGGGGGATGGTCGGGGACCAGCCGGTGGCGCGGGCCAGGCGGGTGTTGTCGCCCACCAGCACCGGGATGTCGACCGGTCGCTGCAGGGCCGGATCGCTGACCAGCCGCATCGGTCGGGTGGCCATTCCGAGCAGCAGGTCGGCGATCTCCTTGACGGAGACCGCCTGGCCGCTGCACACGTTGTAGACCTCGCCCGGCTCGCCGTGCTCGATCAGCAGGCGATAGGCGCGTACGACGTCGCGGACGTCGGTCACGTCGCGCCGCGGCGCCGTGTTGCCGATGGGGATCTCGTCACCGCCGTCGCGCTCGTTGCGTGCGATGCGGACGGCCAACGAGGGGGCGACGAAGCGGTCGGTCTGGCCGGGGCCGAGGTGGTTGAAGGCTCGCACCCGCACCACCGGCAGTCGGTGCCCGAGCCAGGCCTGCTGGGCCAGGGCGTCGGCGGCCACCTTGGAGGCGGCATAGGGGGACACCGGCCTCAGCGGTTGCGCCTCGTCGAGGGGCAGCTCATCCTCGGTGACGCGTCCGTAGACGTCGGCACTGCTCACGGCCAGGACCCGCTCGGCCCCGGCCTCGCGGCTGGCCTCGAGCACGTTGAGTGTGCCCACGGCATTGGCGAGGAAGGTCTCCTGCGGTGTGTCCCAGCTGCCGCCGACGTCGGCGGCGCCGGCGAGGTGGTAGACGGCGGTCGGCTTGGCCGAGATCACCGCGTCGGTGATCTCGGGCCCGTCGGTGATGTCGATGCCGTCGATGGTCCGCTCCAGCTGGATGACCTCGTCACCCCTCGCCTCAAGGTGGCGCACCAGGTGGACACCGACGAAGCCCCCAGCTCCAGTGACTAGCGCTCTCATTGCTTCCCGCTCTTACTGCTTCTCAGCGGGCCGCTCGGGCTCCGACGTGTTGCCCGTCCGCTCCCACGGCCGCTCGGGCTCCGACGTGTTGCCTGTCCGCTCCCACGGCCGCTCGGGGCGGGCTCGCTCTCTCGTTGTTTCCCCGTCACCCTCGACGGACGCTCGCTCACGGGCGGTCATCATAGGGGTCGTCAGCTTTTGTCCGCGACCCGGTGCAGCAGGGCGGCGAAGCGCTCGGCGGTCGTGGCCCAGCTGTGTCTGGCCACCACCTCCCGGCCGCGGGCCACGAGGTCCCGGCGGTGTTCGTCGTCGGCCAGCACCCGCGTAAGGCTCGCAGCCAGGGCATCGGCGTCGCCGACCGGCACGAGGTCGGCTCCGGGCCCCGCCACCTCGGGCAGGGATCCGGTCTCCGTGGTCACCACGGGCACGTCGGCGCTCATCGCCTCCAGGGGTGGGAAGCCGAAGCCCTCGTAGATCGAGGGGTACGCGTAGACCGACGCACCGCGCAGCAGCGCCTCGCGGTCGTGGTCGGAGACCCACCCGAGGCGCACGATCCGTTCGCGATGCCGCGAGTTGCTGAGGGCAAGGTCGAGCGCCTCCGCGCCCCAGCCGTCCTGTCCCGCCACCACCAGGCGCACGTCGGGGTCGCCGTCGCCCACGAGGCCGAAGGCCCGCACCAGCGTGGGTAGGTCCTTGCGCGGTTCGACCGTGCCGACTGCCAGGACGTAGCGGTCACCCCCGGCCAGCTGCTGCCCGGCGCCGGCATCGCCGGGGGCGACCGGACGGACCCCGAGGGGAATGCTGACCACCCGGTCGGGGTCGACCCGGAAGTGGTCGATCACCTCGTTCCGCACGAACGACGACGAGGTCTGCACCCAGGCGCCCCGATCGAGCGCCCGCTGTATCAACGGGGGGTAGGCGAGCGTGTCGGTCGTCGCCAGCTCGGGGAAGTGCACGAAGGTGAGATCGTGGACGGAGACGACAGACGCCGCCCGTGTGGGTGGCACCACGTAGTTCGGCCCCCAGACGACGTCGTGGCGGCCGATCCACAGGTCCACACGCGGGTGATCCCCGCGCTTCCACAGCTCCCGCAAAGGCCGGGCGGCCATCGGACGTTCCACCGCGGCGACGTTCGGCGGCACGACCGAAGACAGGCGGCCCCGCCCTCGCCAGCTCACGGCGAAGGCCGTGAGCGCCAGATCGTCGCGACCGGCCAGCCGCCGCGTCGTCTCGAGCGCGAACACGCCCACGCCGGTCTGGGGGGTGAGCAGCGACGTCAGATCGACGGCGACGCGCAGCACCGTCAGCGTTTCGGCTTCTTCAAGGCGTTCTGGAGGGCCCGCTTGAGCTGCTGCCGCTGCACCTGCAGGTGCTGGAAGCCGAGGATCCCCAGCCCGACGGCCGTGTACACGGTGTTCTCGAGCCTCCTCGAGATGTCGTCGGTCGACAGGCGCGGCACGCCGCGGAGGCTAGCCGCGCAGGTCCTCGGTGCGGTTCGGGGTCCGCGGCTGCGGACGGGCCCTTGGCTACTCTCCGCGTCGTCGTGGAACCGGAGGAGCAACCGCTCGCCTCCCCACCGGTGCTGGCGGTCGTGATCACGCACGGACGGCATGCCGACCGGTTCGAAGACCTGCTGGGTGCGCTCGCCGAGCAGGATTACCCCCAGCTGTCCGTTCTGGTCATCGACGCCGCCGGGGCGGACGACCCCTCAGACAGGGTCCGTGCCGTCCTGCCCGCCGCCCGGGTGTTGCGCGTCCTCGGCGGCGAGGGCTTCAGCGCCGCCGCCAACCATGTGCTCGATCGCGACCGGCCCCGGGCCCGCCGGGCCGAGTTCTTCCTGTTCTGCCGCGACGACGTCCTCCCGGACGCGCGGGCCGTGAGCGCGCTCGTCGGGGCCGCCACCGAGTGGGAGGCCGACGTGGTCGGGCCCAAGTTCGTGGCGCGGGACGACCCGCGACACCTGCTTCACGTCGGCCTCGGCGTGGATCGGGTCGGCACGACCATGCCGCTCGTCGAGCGCCGCGAGCTGGACCAGGGGCAGCACGACGGGATGCGGGAGGTGTTCGCCTTCCCGGCCGGGTTCACGCTGGTGCGCGCTGACCGGTTCGCAGCCGTGGCCGGGTTCGACGAAGCGCTGGCTTCGCCGGACGACGATCTCAGCCTCTGCTGGCGCGCCCGGGCTGCGGGCTCCCGGGTGCTCGTGGCCACCGATGCCCGGGTCCGGCGCGACGGGCGATCGTGCGTCGGTCCCAGGGACCAGGCCCGGTATCGCGTGCGTGCGCTGCTGAGCTGTTCGAGCCGCTTCGACCTTCTGCGAATGGTGCCGCAGGCCTTCGCCTTGAGCCTCGTGCAGGCCGTCGGCGGGCTCGTGACGGGCCGCCCCGGACGCTCCCGCGTCGCCCTCGGTGCCTGGGTGTGGAACCTGCTCCGCCCGTTGTCGCTGTGGCGGGCCCGCCGGCAGGTCAATGCCGTCCGGCAGGCGTCCGATCGTGACGTCCACAGCTTGCAGGTCCATGGGCTCATCGGCCCCCGCCTGTGGCTCCGTCGCATGGGCCGCAGCGCGTCGTCCGCCGACGCCGCCGGCATCGATCCGTCGGGGTTGGCCGCGGCGGGGCCCCCGCAATCGGCCGAGGCCGCGGCGTCGGCCGCCACCGTCGCACCCTGGACGCCCGCCACCGCCCTGATCACCGCCGTGCTGGCGGGCGTGCTGCTGTTCGGCAGCCGGCACCTCGTCACCCGGTTCGTGCCCGCCGTGGGTGAGTTCGTCGCCTTCCCCGGTTCCGCCGGCGACCTGGTGCGCGAGTGGGTCGTCGGATACCGGTCGGTAGGGCTGGGCGCGGACGCCTCGCCACCGACCCTGGTCGGCGTGGTGGGCGGCATGGGCGCAGTCCTGGGCGGCCATCTGGCCTTGGCCCGCACGCTGCTGATCGTCGGTCTCGTGCCCTTGGGTGTTGCCGGTGCCTATCGGCTGATGCGCCCCACCGGCTCGAAGCCGGCGCAGGTGGCCGCCGCCGTCGCCTATGCCGCGGTGCCGCTGCCCTACGACGGCCTCGCGACCGGGCGGTGGTCGGTGACGGCGGCCTACGCAGCATCGCCGTGGCTGCTGGGCCGGCTGGCCCGGTCGTCGCGGGTGGCGCCCTTCTCGCCCGACGGCCCGGTGGCCGCCGTACCCCGGCCGCTCTGGCAGGACGTGGTCGCCACCGGAACGGTGACCGGCCTCGCCGGCCTGCTCGTCCCCCAGGCGCCGGCGCTGTTGCTGCTCGTGGCCGTCGCACTGGTGGCGGGCACCCTGGTGGCCTTCGAGGGGCGCGGCATCGGCCGGCTGGTGGCCGTGTCGGTCGGGGCCGCCCTGGTGGCGACACTGTTGCACCTGCCGGCACTGGTCGACGTGCTGCGGTCGCGAATGGCAGCCGAAGCCTGGATGGGGCTAGAACGGCCTGCGGGTGGGCTGACGGCGCTCGACCTGCTGCGCTTCGACACCGGTCCCCTGGGGATCGCCCCGCTCGGCTTCTGCCTGGCGGGCGCGGCCGCCCTGCCGCTCCTGGTCGGGCGGGAGTGGAGGCTGGGCTGGGCGGTGCGCGCGTGGATGGTGGCCGTGGCGTGCTGGGCGCTGCTGTGGGCGCAGCAGCAGGGACACGTCGACGTGCGGCTGCCCGACCCGGGGGTTGTGATGGCACCGGCGGCCGCGGCGCTGGCGTTCGCGGTCGCGCTCGGTGTGGCCGCCATCGAGTCGGACGTCCCAGGTCGAGTCCGGCCCGAGCGGCCGTGGGAGCGGGTGGCCCGTCGCTTCGGTTTTCGCCGGATGGTGGCGCCGCTCGGGGTGCTTGCGTTGGCGGCGGCGACCGCACCGGTCGTGGCGGCGGCGATGGACGGCTGGTGGGACATGCCCCGCGGCCAGTTCATGAGCGGGGCTACCGTTGACGCCGCCCTGACCGCCGAGCCGTCGCGGGTCCTGTGGGTGGGTGATCCTGCGGTGCTGCCGGGCGGCCAGGCCTGGGAGCTCGACGATGGCCTCTCGTACACGGCCATCGATGCGGCCATGCCCGGCGTCGCCGACCTGTGGCCGGCCACGGGATTGGGGTCGAGCGGTCGCCTTGCCGACGCGCTGGGGCAGGCCACCAGCGGCCAGACCAGCAAGCTGGGGCGGGTATTGGCGCCGATGGGCGTCCAGTACGTGGCGGTCCCCCGCGCATTGGCGCCGGCGAGCGCCGTGGAGCGGACCGGCGGCGCCTCGGACGGGCCGGGGTCGGCGGCCATGGCGCCGGCGGGTGCGGTCGCTGGATTGATCGAGGTGCTCGACGGCCAGCTGGACCTCCAACAGATCGCGGTCGACGACGCCCTGGCGCTGTATCGCAACGTCGCGTTCGCGCCCATACGGGCGACCGGCATCGACCCGTCGGCCCTCGAGGAGACGTCGGTGGCGGCGATGCAGCACGTCGATCTTTCGGCCGCATCACCCGCGCTCGTGGAGTCGGATGGCGACGGCCGTACCTCACGCGGCCCGGTTGTGGCGGGAGACACGGTGGTACAGGCATCCTCGGCGTCGGACCGCTGGGTCCTCGAGGTCGACGGCCGCCGGGCTGACCGCTTCGCCGCCTACGGCTGGGCCGATGCCTTTGCAGTCCCGGAGGGCACCGAAGCCGGCGAGGCAGTCCTCGGGTACCACACCCCGCCGGTCCGCTACCTCCTGGTAGCGGTGCAGGGCGTGCTGTGGTTGTCGGCGCTGGCGGTGGCGGTTCGCATGCGGTTCGGGTCCGAGGCGCCGCCCCCGCCGCGGTCACGCCCGGCTCGAGCCGACGCCTCGAGCGCCGACGATCGCAGCGCCGGCGAACCGGACGAGCCGGCGCCCGAGGGCGAGCCGTCCCGCGAGGGCGAGCCGGTGCCGGCGGGTGTGGGAGCCGCGACGTGAAACGCCCACGCCTAAGGCGCCGGTCGCCGCGGCTGCCCTTCATCGTGCTGCTGGCGGCGGCGATCGGCGGGGCCGCGTGGCAGGCCCGGATCGACGAGGATCGCGGGACGGTCCTTGCGAAAACCGCCGATGGCGCTGCAGGCTCGGTCGAGGGCATGCCGGCCGTGGCGAGCGACGATGCCCTGGCCACGACGTGGTACTGCGCAGCGGGGACGGGGGACGAGGGCGGGATGGCCGATCACATCGTGAGCGTCCTGAATCCGGGGGACCGGAGCCTCGAAGCAATCGTCACCGTGTACGGCGGCGTGTTGGCGTCGTCGTCACCCACGACCGCCGAGCCCTCGGAAACACCGGCGATACCGTCCGCCCCGGCACCGGCGGCGCGGACGATCCGGCTACCGGCCCGCGATCGGGTCGAGCTGCGGCTCGGGGGCCTCGTGACAGCGCCGCTGGTGGCGGCACTGGTCGAGGCCAAGGACGGGCCGGTGGCGGTCGAGCACCGCGTCACCGGCCCCCACGGTGTCGACGTGGGTCCCTGCGCGTCGGCCAGCGCGCCGGTGTGGCACGTGGCTTCGGGCGCGACCACCCGTGACGCCCGCGATGTGGTCGTGCTGTTCAACCCGTTCCCCACCGACGCCATTGTGGACATCAGCTTCGACACCGATGCCGGATCGCGCGAGCCGGTGCGCTTCCAGGGATTCCCCGTGGCGGCGGGCACCGTCGTGGGCATCGACATCGGCGACGACGTCGCCCGGGAAGCTCAGGTCGCGGCCACACTGCGGACGCGCATCGGGCGGGTGGTCGTCGAGCGCCTCCAGGAGTTCGATGGCAACCTGGGACCCGAGGGGCTCGCGGTGGCGCTGGGCGTCGCGGGCGCGTCTACGACCTGGGCGTTCGCCGATGGGGCGGTCGACGAGGGCGGCAGCGAGCGGATCGTGGTCTACAACCCGAGCGACGAGCGGGCCCAGGTCGAGGTGCAGGTCCTGCCCGCGACCGACGAGGCGGGCCCGGCGCCACAACCGTTCCGGTTGAGCATCCGGGCCGGGACGTTCACGGTCGTCGACTACGGCGCCGAGGAACGGGTCGCCGCCGGGGTCGGCCACGCCACCGTGGTCCACTCCACCAACGGCGTGCCGGTCGTGGCCGAGCGGATCATGACGCACGCGGGGGAGCGGTACGGCGAGGATGACCAGGACGAGGAGTCGTCGGAGGGCGACGACCGGACGGGCGACATCGCCGCCGGTCCAGGGGCGGTGGTGGCCGCCCGTCGGTGGGCGTTCCCGTCGGCGTTCGACAGCGCCGGGTTGCGCTCGCGTTTCGTCGTCTTCAACCCCGACTCGGAGCGGTCGGCCCGGGTGACGCTGCTCGCCGTGGTCAACGGGCGGGAGGCGGAGGTCGATGACGCCCGCGACGTCGACGTACCGCCGGGTGGGCAGGTCGGGTTGGACGGCGACGCGGCCGGGTCGGCGTGGGTTGTGGAGTCGGGGGCGCCAGTCGTTGTCGAGCGGGTGGTGCTGGGGGAGGAGGGCCTCCGATTGGCGGCGGGTGTGGGGATTCCCAGCGGGGACGGTGCGGTGTCGCTGGAGCGGCTGGACGCCGAGTAAGCGGCCCAGCGGATAGGGCGTTCCGCTGGGCTGTGGGCCTGCAGCCGGCGGACGGAGATTTCCTGCGAAAGTCCTGGCCAGGGGCCATGTCGTGGGCTATGATACGAACATATGTTGGGGTCCGCAAGCGAAGCACACATGACCGCCGTCGGCGGGTTACGAGCCTCGCTCGACGCCTTGCTCGATCTCGATCCCGACACACTCGATGACGCCGAGCTGGCCGAGGCCGTGGTGGATCTGCGCCGCCAGCAGGCGCGGCTGGCGGCGGCGACGACCCACTTGACCGCGGTGTTCGACGCCCGGCGGGTCTATGCCGACGACGGGTCGCGGTCCTGTGGGGCGTGGGTGGCGCACCGCTGCCGGCTGCCGGTGGGCCAGGCGCGGGCCGAGGCGTGGTTGGGCCGCCGGCTTCGCACCATGCAGTTGACGGCGGAGGCGTTCACCGCCGGGGACATCTCCCAGCGTCATGCGGCAGTGCTGGCGTCGCTGGCGGGGGGTCGCACCGGCGACCTGTTCGCCCGCGACGAGGCGCTGCTGGTCGATGACGCCCGCCGTCTGCCGTGGCCGGATTTCTGTCGAGCCGTGGAGTACTGGCGCCAGTGCGCCGACCCCGACGGGACCGAAGGCGACGCCGCGCATGACGAGGCGTTGCGGCGGGTGCACCTGTCACAGGGGTTGCGGGGCACCGGCCACCTCGACGGGTTGTTGACACCTCTGGGGCGGGCGACGGTGGCCGGGGCGTTGGGGCGGATCGAGCAGGAGTTGTTCGAGGCCGATTGGGCGGCGGCTCGGGCCGAGCACGGCGACACCGCCACCGCCGGCCACCTGGCCCGCACCCCCGCCCAGCGGCGCCACGACGCCCTGGTGGAGCTGGCCCGCCGGGCCATGACCACCCCGGCAGGCGGCAAGCGCCCCCAGCCGCTGGTCAGCGTCTTCGTGGGCTACGAGACGTTCAAGGGCCGGATCTGTGAGCTAGCCGATGGCACCGTCATCCCCCCCGGCACCGTCGCGTCGCTGTTGGACCAGGCGCTCATCGAACGGGTCGTGTTCGACGGGCCGTCGCGGGTCATCGACCTGGGCCGGGCCCGGCGCTTCACCGGCGCCGTGCGTCGAGCGCTGGAAGTCCGCGACCGGCGCTGCACCCACGTCGGCTGCGACCAGCCCCTCGAGCGCTGCCAAGGCGACCACATCCAGGCGTGGTCCCGGGGCGGGCCCACCACCGCCGACAACGGCCAGCTCCGCTGCGGCGACCACAACCGCTGGCGCTGGGACCACCCCGACCTCGAACCACCACCCGACCCAGACGTGCGACGACGTGAAGCGCGGCTCGAAGAGTTGCGAGCCAGGCTCAAGGCAGAGGCGTTACGAGAGACGTTTGGTGAGCTGGCGCAGTGACGACACTGGCGGCAGGTCGGGGTTCTACGGTGGCGCGATGACCGACAGCGACTACCCGTGGGAACCGCCCTTCGCCGGCACCGAGGTAGAGCACCTCGTGGGTGCGCTCGACCGCTTGCGCACTACCTTCCGCTGGAAGGCCGACGGCCTCGACGCGGCCGGGCTGCGGACCCGCATCGGCGCCTCCTCGCTGACCCTCGGCGGCCTCCTCAAGCATCTCGCTGTCCAGGAGGACTACGCGTCCACCACCAAGCTGAGCGGGGACCCAATGGGCGCTCCGTGGGATCTCACCGACTGGGACGACGATGACGATTGGGAGTTCACCTCCGCTGCCAACGACGCGCCCGAACAGCTCTACGCGCTCTGGGACAGCGCCGTCGAACGGTCCCGCTCGAGGCTCGACGCGGCGTTGGCCGATGGCGGAGTCGACCAGCTCGTCCACATTTCCGGGCCCGACGGTCGCCATGCCAGCCTGCGCCGGCTCCTTTGCGACCTGATCGAGGAGTATGGCCGGCACACCGGGCACGCCGACCTGCTCCGCGAGGCTGTGGACGG
>DASSDL010000048.1:0-41786 GCA_035697145.1 Acidimicrobiales bacterium | reverse complement strand
GGTTGGGCTGTTCGCCCATTAAAGCGGTACGCGAGCTGGGTTTAGAACGTCGCGAGACAGTTCGGTCCCTATCCGCTGCAGCCGGAGGGAACTTGAGGAAGGCTGTCCCTAGTACGAGAGGACCGGGACGGACGCAGCTCTCGTGTGCCAGTTGTTCTGCCAAGAGCACTGCTGGTTAGCGACCTGCGGAAGGGATAAGCGCTGAAGGCATCTAAGTGCGAAGCCCGTTCCAAGATGAGGTTCCCCACAGGGTCAACCTGGTAAGGCCCGTGGTAGACCACCACGTTGATAGGCCGGAGGTAGAAGCGCGGCAACGTGTGCAGCCGACCGGTACTAATCGGCCGAGGGCTTGGATTTCCTGTGATGTTCGTGCTCGCTATGGAGTCCTCAGGGGGCCGGCGCTAGGCAGCGCGGACCTGAGTTGACAGCAGATTTCGGTGGCCATAGCGGAGGGGTCACACCCGTTCCCATACCGAACACGGAAGTTAAGCCCTCCAGCGCCGATGGTACTTGGCAGGAGACTGCCTGGGAGAGTAGGTCGCCGCCGGATTTCTCCTAGAAGAAGGCCGCCCGGAGGGCGGCCTTCTTCGCGTATTGGCTCACGCTGGTGCTCGTCCGGCCGCAAGTACCCTGGGTTGCCATGGCACCGACCGACTCCCGTGGCGGCTCCGGCCCCGACGACCGGGGGCGTGGTCGACGCGCTGCCGGTCGTCCGCCGACGCGCGGAAAGAGCGGCGGCGGGGGCGGGGGAACGGGCCGGCCGGGACGGGCTCAGCCCGACCCGGGTCGCGGTTCCCGGCGATCGGGCCAGCCAGGCCGATCGGCGCGGCCCGGGCGGGATGCCGACGGGCGACCCGGCGACGGCCGCACCGCCGACGGGCGAGGGCGAAGCCGCTCGCGGCAGTCGGGCGACACGAGCCGCCCGGACGGGGAGGGCCGCCGTGGCGGCCGTGACGGGGGGTCCCCACGTCCCCCTCGCCCCGGGAGAACCGGGCGGGACGGCACCGCTGGGCGGGGCCGGTCACGCCGGGCCGCCGACGAGGCTGGTTCGAAGGGGCCGTCGTCGCGGCGACCCCAGCAGCGTCCCCGGCGCCGAGAAGGTGACGCCCCGGGCGGGGGCGAACCCCCCGACGCTGCCGACCGGGGCTCGGTGGCCGGACCACGGCACTGGGGTGGGGTCGCCCGGCGGGGTGCCGCCCAGGTTCCACCGTCCGGTGCTTCGGACGCCTGGCGGGCCGCGGCGAGGGCTCGGCGCGACGACGGCGGCGGGCGGGGCGATGAGGCCGGAACCCCACGCGAGCCGGCGGCGTGGGAACCCGAAGAGTGGATCGACGAGGGCGAGCTGCGCGACGAGGCGAGCGGAGCCGTGGAACGCAGCCGCGAGGGCCCCCCGACAGGGGCCGCAGGTCGGTCCCGCCGCGGCTCGGCCACCCCGGCACGAGGGCCGGCCGACGGCACCGACGACCGGGTGCGTCGCCCTTCGCCGCCACGGCGCCGACCGGCTGGGAACGGCGCCGGGCGGGGCAAGTCCGCCAGCGGGGCGGCGTCCGCGGACGACGACCTCCGCAAGGCCGTCCCGTCGGGCCGCCTGCCCCGCCTCGAGGGCCGCTTGCGCGAGGCCGGCGAGGCATTCAGGCGGGAGCGCTTCGACGAGGCCCGGCGCATCCTGCGGCCCCTCGCCGGGCAGGCGCCCCGGGCGGCGCCAGTCCGTGAGCTCTACGGGCTGAGCCTCTATCGCCTCGGCCGTTGGGCCCAGGCCGTCCGGGAGCTCGAGGCCTACCGCTCCCTCACGGGCAGCACGGAGCAGAACCCCGTCCTCGCCGACTGCTACCGGGCGCTCGGCCGCTACGCCGAGGTCGAGGAGCTGTGGGACGAGCTGCGCGCCGCCAGTCCCCGGGCGGAGCTCGTGGCCGAGGGGCGGATCGTGACTGCCGGCGCCCTGGCCGACCAGGACAGACTGGACGAGGCCATCCAGCTGCTGGCGTCATCGGTGAGCCGCGCTACCCGCAAGCCACGGCTGCACCACCTCCGCATGGCGTACGCGTTGGCCGACCTGTACGAGCGGGCGGGTGACCTGCCGCGGGCGCGGGAGCTTTTCGTCCGCATCGCGGCCAGCGACGCGGACTTCGTCGACGTCGACGCCCGGCTTCGCGCCCTCAGATGATCGCCCTCTACCCTGGTGACCCCCGACAGCACCATCGCCTGAATCGCAGGCCTGACTCCACCCCCTGGGCTTACCACGCTCCGCGGCGTATCCTCTATCCCGTACCGGGGTAGCTGGGGATCAGGCCGCGCGCACAGCGTGACGAGATCGGCGCCCACGGCACGATTCGCCACGTTCAGGAGTCGCGGCGATAGGGTCATAGTTGACAAGGAACCACGCTGAAGGGGGGCGGGTTTGTCCGAGACGACACAACGCCCAAGAGCACCAGAAGTGATCGACCGGGTCGTCATCCGGTTCGCAGGCGACTCGGGTGACGGCATGCAGCTCACGGGTGACCGGTTCACCAACACCAGTGCCCTTTACGGCAACGACCTGGCCACCCTGCCCGATTTCCCGGCCGAGATCCGGGCACCCGCCGGCACGCTCGCCGGCGTGTCGGCGTTCCAGGTCCACATCTCCGACCACGAGATCACCACGCCCGGCGATGCCCCCAATGTGCTGGTGGCCATGAACCCGGCAGCGTTGCACAGCCAGCTCGATCGGGTGGCCCCGGGCGCCACGATCATCCTCAACGAGGACGCCTTCGACGAGCGCCACCTCACCAAGGCCGGCTACACGGCCGACCCGCGGCGCGACGGAACCCTCGACGCCTACACCGTCTACGAGGTGCCCATGACCTCGCTGACCAAGGGCGCGGTCACGCCCCTCGGCGTCAAGCCCCGCGACGCCGAGCGGTCCAAGAACTTCTTCGCGCTGGGCCTCATCTCCTGGATGTACACGCGGCCGGTCGAGCCGACCCTGGAGTGGATCCAGCGTCGCTTCGTGGCGCGGCCCGAGGTCGCAGCGGCCAACACGGCGGCGTTCAAGGCCGGCCACGCCTTCGGCGAGACCGCCGAGCTGTTCGACCATCCCTACGAGGTGCACCCCGCCCCGTTGCCGGCCGGCACCTACACCAACATCACAGGCAACACGGCGCTGGCCTGGGGCCTGATCGCCGCCAGCCAGCTCTCGGGGATGCCGCTGTTCCTCGGGTCCTATCCCATCACCCCGGCCTCCGACATCCTCCACGAGCTCTCCAAGCACAAGAACTTCGGCGTGCGCACGCTGCAAGCCGAGGACGAGATCGCCGGCATCGGCGCCGCCGTCGGCGCCGCCTACGGCGGGCACCTCGGCGTCACGACCACCAGCGGGCCCGGGATGGCGCTCAAGGCCGAGACCATGGGTCTGGCCGTCAACCTCGAGCTGCCGCTGATCGTGATCGACATCCAGCGTGGCGGGCCCTCGACCGGCCTGCCCACGAAGACGGAGCAGGCCGACCTGCTGATGGCGTATTACGGGCGCCACGGCGAGGCCCCGCTGCCGATCCTCGCCGCCCGAAACCCCGGCCACTGCTTCGAGGTGGCGATCGAGGCTGTCCGCATCGCCCTCACCTGGCGGACGCCGGTGATCCTGTTGTCCGACGGCTACCTGGCCAACGGCTCGGAGCCGTGGCGCCTACCCGACGTCGACAGCCTGCCGGACCTCAGGCCCACGTTCGCCACCGAGCCCAATCACGTCGGCGACGACGGCGAGCCCGAGTTCTGGCCCTACCTGCGCGATCCCGAGACGCTGGCCCGCGCCTGGGCGCTGCCGGGCACACCCGACCTCATGCACCGCATCGGCGGTCTCGAGAAGGAGGAGGGGACCGGCAACGTCAGCTACGACCCGGTGAACCACGAGCAGATGGTGCGCATCCGGGCGGAGAAGGTGGCGCGCATCGCCGACTCCATCCCCGACGTCGAGGTAACGGGCGACGCCGAGGACGCCGAGCTGCTGGTCGTGGGTTGGGGCTCAACGTGGGGCGCCATCGATGGCGCCGTCAGCCGGGCCCGCCACGCCGGCCACAGAGTTGCCCACGCCCACCTCGTGCACCTCAACCCGTTCCCGCGCAACCTCGGCGACGTCTTGCGCCGCTACCCGCGGGTCCTGGTGCCGGAGCTCAACCTGGGGCAGCTCGCCCACCAGCTGCGGGCCGAGTTCCTCGTCGACGCCCGGACGGTCTCCAAGGTCCGGGGGCTGCCGTTCACGGCCGCGGAGCTCGAGCAGGCGATCGTCGACCACCTCAAGGACGGTGCGTAGACATGAGCGAGCGTCCCGTAGGGCGAGAGAGCGAGCGTGGCCCGAGCGGCCCGCTGCGAAGCAGCAGGAGCGGGGAGCAATGACCGACACCGCCATCCCGGTTACGACCCGGAAGGACTGGACCAGCGACCAGGAGGTGCGCTGGTGCCCGGGCTGCGGCGACTACTCGATCCTCGCCGCCGTCCAGCTGCTCATGCCCGAGCTCGGGATCCGACGTGAGGACACGGTGTTCGTGTCGGGCATCGGCTGTGCCGCGCGCTTTCCGTACTACATGAACACGTACGGCATGCACACGATCCACGGACGCGCCCCCGCCATTGCCACCGGGCTGGCGCTCGCCCGGCCCGACCTCCATGTGTTCGTGGTGTCGGGCGACGGTGACGCCCTGTCGATCGGGGGCAACCACCTCATCCACGCGCTGCGCCGCAACGTGAACATCACGATCCTGCTGTTCAACAACCAGATCTACGGGCTGACCAAGGGTCAGTACTCGCCGACGAGCGAGGTGGGCAAGGTCACCAAGTCGACGCCGTTCGGCAGCCTCGACCATCCCTTCAACCCGGTGAGTGTGGCCATCGGCGCCGAGGCCGCGTTCGTGGCGCGCACGCACGACATGGATCGCCAGCACATGATGGAGGTCTTCCGTCGGGCGTTCGAGCACCGGGGATCGTCCCTGGTGGAGATCTACCAGAACTGCAACGTCTTCAACGATGGGGCGTTCGAGAGCATCACCGCCAAGCAGAACCGTGACGACATGCTGATCCCGCTGCGCCATGCCGAGCCGATCCGCTTCGGGGCCGATGGTGGCAAGGGCGTGGTGCTCGACTCGCAGCGCGGCGCCCACATCGTCGACGTGGCCGACGTCGGCGAGGACGCCCTGCTGGTGCACGACGAGACGCGCGACGACCCCAGCGTGGCGTTCATGCTGTCGCGACTGGCGCGGGGGCCGCACGAGCCGACGCCCGTCGGCGTGTTCCGCGACGTGGTGCGTCCCGACTACGGCGAGGGCGTCAACCAGCAGATCGCCGCCGCCCAGCAGCAACGGGGTCCCGGCGACCTGGAGGCGCTGCTGCGGTCGGGCGCCACCTGGAACGTCAACTGACGATTTCCGCGGACATGTAGGGTCGGCGGGATGCCGCTGACCTTACGCGTCTTCACAGAGCCCCAGCAGGGAGCCAGCTACGACGACTTGCTGGCCGTGGCGAGCGAAGCAGAGCGCCTCGGGTTCGACGCCTTCTTCCGCTCCGACCACTTCCTGTCCATGGGGCCCGGAACCGGTGAGCCGGGACCGACGGATTCCTGGGTGACGCTGGCCGGCCTGGCCCGGGAGACCGAGCGGATCCGGCTCGGCACGTTGGTCACGTCCGCCACCTTCCGGCTCCCGGGACCGCTGGCTATCGCGGTCGCCGAGGTCGACGCCATGTCCGGCGGCCGGGTCGAGTTGGGCCTCGGCGCCGGCTGGTTCGAGGAGGAGCACCGCGCCTACGGCATCCCGTTCCCCGACACGCGCGAGCGGTTCGACCGGCTCGAGGAGCAGCTCGCCATCGTGACCGGCCTGTGGACGACGCCCGTGGGCCAGCGCTTCGACTTCCAGGGGCGCCACTACCAGCTCGAGAATTCGCCCGCTCTTCCCAAGCCCGTCCAGCGGCCCCGGCCGCCGGTGATCGTCGGCGGCCTCGGCAAGCGGCGGACGCCGGCGCTGGCCGCCCGCTACGCCGACGAGTTCAACGTCTCGTTCGCTCCGCTGAGCGACTTCGAAACACTGGTGGGGGCGGTGACGGCAGCCTGCGAGAAGGCCGACCGCGATCCGTCCACCATGAGGTGGTCGACCGCCCAGGTGCTGTGCTGCGGGGAGGACGAGGAGACGTACCAGCGCCGCGCCGCCGCCATCGGTCGCCAGCCCGACGAGCTGCGGGCCAACGGGCTGGCGGGCACAGTGGCCGAGGTGACCGACAAGCTCGGTACCTTCGCCGACGCCGGCGCCCAGCGCGCCTACCTGCAGGTGCTCGACCTGTCGGACCTCGACCACCTGCGGCTCGTCGCCGAGGAGGTGGCCCCGGTGTTCCGCTGAGCGGCTGACTCCCGGGTCGCCCGGTGTCAGCCGTGCACCGTCGGGCCGGCCCGCTCGACGGTCATGCGCAGGATCACCCGGCGATCGCGCTCCATGACCGCCCGGTAGTCCGCCCAGTCGGGGTGCTCGCCGCTGATCCGCCGGTAGTACTCGACCAGCGGTTCCATGGCGTCGGGCAGCGACACGATCTCGACGGGCCCCTCCACCTGTACCCATTCACCGAAGAACCGGTCGGGGATCGCGCACAGGGCGGCATACGGGAGGGCGCGCAGGTGCCGCACCTTGTACGCCGTCTCCCGGGTGGAGACCTCGACGCGATCCTGGTCGTCAACCCCGGCGGTGACGGGTGCCATCTGCGTGGTCCCGTCGGCGCGAGTGGTGGCGATCACCGCACGGTGGTTCTGGCGGATGAAGGCGAGGGCGGTGGCAATGTCCATGGCGGCGACTCCTAGTCGAGATCCCGAAACACCAGGCCCGTCTTGGGCTTGGGGTGGAAGAACGTGGTCTTGGGGGGCATGCGCTCGCCCCCATGGGCGGTCGCCTCGATCTGGGCCACGCTGGCCGGGCGGAGAAGCACCCCAGCCTGTGCCTCGCCGGTCACGACCGCGCGGCGCACGTTGTCGGGGCCGTGCTGGAACGTGACCTCGTGGGTGGGCAGCGCCGCCAGCGCCACGTCGAGGCGAGCGGAGTCGAGGTCGCGGGCCTCGGCCAGGGCATCGGGCCGAGGGCGCAGCATGACCTCGCCGGTGGGCAGCACGGCGCACAATGCCCCGGCCTCGGTCATGGCGGTTGTCACCGGCACTCCGGCGGGCGGGGGGCCGGCCGGCTCGAACCAGGGCTCGAGCGCCGCCACCAGGTCGAACCCGGCGGGCAGGCCGGTCAGGAGCCGGTGGATGGCGCGGACGGTCAGCTCGTCCTCGACCAGCTCCACGACGAACGCCAGCGTCGCCGCCGCCCCGCCTGCTTGTCCCTCGGACCGCTCGCGCTCGGACAGGTAGATGAGGGACGTGTCGTAGCGATGGTGGCCGTCGGCGATCACGACCGGCTGGGCCGCTACGGCGTCGGCGATGACGTCGCTCACCTCGGGCCGGTCGACGATCCAGATCGTGTGGCGCACGCCCGCTCCGTCGTCGACGTCGGCCACTGGCTCGGCGTCGACCGGAAGCAGGTCGGTCAGGCCCTTGGCCAGCGAGAGTCCCCAAATTGCCGAGAGGTTGGCGCGGCACGCGCGGAGCAGTTCGAGGCGGTCGCTGCGTGCCTTCGGTGTCGTCCGCTCGTGGGGAAGGATGTCGGCCCCGGGTGGGCGGAGGTCGAGGGCGCCGATCACGCCTGTGGTGTGGCGGGCGACGCCGGCGTCGTCGGCATAGGACATCCGGTAGACGGTGAACGTCGGTTCACGGTCCCGCACGAGCACACCTTCGGCCTGCCAGCGGGAGAACAGGTGGTGGGCCACCGCGTAGCGATCCTCGCCACCCTCGTCGATCGGGAGGTCGATCCGCACGGCGTTGTAGGGGCTGCGGGCGGCGAGTTGGGCGCGCTGGCTCTCGTCGATCACGTCGTAGGGCGGGCTGACGACGTCGCCGAGTGCCACGCGCGCGAGGTCGTAGCGGATGCCGGGAAACGGCCGGAAGAGGGGCACGCGCCCATCCTGGCAGACCGCCCGCGGCCGGGCCCTAACCTCGCGCCGATGGCGTGGGGCACAGCCAAGCGACCGGGTCCGAGCCCCGGATTGTGTGCGCCGGTCGGTCCGGCGGAGGTCGAGGTCGCCGCCCGGGTGAACCGGATCAACGGAAGATGACCTGGTTGCTCGACCTCGACGGGGTGGTATGGCTCGCGGAGCGGCCGATCGACGGCGCCGCCGACGCTGTCGCCCGGCTTCGGGACGCGGGGGAACGCGTTATCTTCGCGACCAACAACTCCTGGGCCCGCCTCGCCGATCAGGAGTCCAAGCTCGACCAGATGGGCATCCCGGCTGGCGGCGACGTGGTGACGTCGGCCATGGCGGCGGCCACGCTGGTGGAGCCCGGTGAGCGGGTGCTGGTGGCCGGCGGGCCGGGCGTGGTGGAGGCAGTGGCCCGACGGGGCGGTGATCCGGTGCGGGAGGGCGATGCCGACGCCGTGATCGTGGGGTTCCACCGCGACTTCGACTACGAACGGCTGCGGCTGGCCATGACCGCCGTCCTCCACGGCGCCCGCCTCATCGCCACCAACGACGATGCCACCTATCCGACCCCCGACGGACCGATCCCCGGAGGCGGGTCGCTGGCGGCGGCGGTGGCGTACGCGTCGGGCACCGCCCCCACGGTCGCCGGGAAGCCGCATCGCCCCATGACCGATCTCATACGGGCGATCGCGGGTGAGGACGGGACCGTCGTGGGCGATCGCCCCGAGACCGACGGCGCCCTCGCCGCGTCGCTCGGCTACCGCTTCGCTCTGGTGCTCACCGGGGTGACGAGCGAGGCCGACCTGCCGGTGCAGCCCGAACCGGCGGTGGTGGCCGCCAGCCTGGCCGACCTGGTGGCTCAGTACCGTCGGCCGAAGCCCCGGTAGTCGTCGCTCCAGGGATCGGGGTAGCGACCCGGTGCGGGCCGCGCCTGGTCGCCGAAGCCGCGCAACAACAGCCCCACAAGCACGCCGAACACGAATCCTCCTACGTGCGCCACCCAGGCCACGCCCTCGTTGGGGTCGGTGAAGAACTGCAGCACGAACCAGACTCCCAGCACGACCTTGGCGGGGACGTTGACCAAGAGGAAGATCACGATCGTGCGCACGCGGGCGTTGGGGAACCACACGAGGTACGCCCCCATCACCGCGGCGATGGCCCCGGAGGCACCGATGGAAGGCACCGTCGAATCCCGGCTCACGACCACATGCGCCAGCGTCGCGATCACGCCGCCCACCAGATAGAACGCGGCGAAGCCGAGCCTGCCCAACCGGTCCTCGACGTTGTTGCCGAAGATCCACAGGAACAGCATGTTGCCGCCGATGTGCAGCAGGCTGCCGTGCAGGAACATCGAGGTCACGATCGCGAGCCAGACGTTCTTGCCGGGATCGACCGGAGGCGTCTGCCCCCGGTCGATGTCGCAGGCGTTGTCGTCGCCCAGGTTGAACGTGGCCTGCGCCTCGGCGATCGTCAGTGGGCGGTTCTCCAGGATCTCGCAAGGGATGGCGGCATAGCGCACATCGAACCGGATGTCGTCGTTCGTGTCGTCGAACGGCGACGGCTGCCAGAAGAAGTACGCGACCACGCAGGCGGCGATGATCAACAACGTGACGACCGGCCGTCGCGAGACCGGGTTGTCGTCGTAGAGGGGCAGCACCGCCGCGAAACCGTACCGGGCGCCGACGGGCGTGAATCCGCGTTCCGACGATGTGACCGTGCACCGGGCCAGACGCGGTCGTATCTTTCCCCCATGGCTGACAACGATCTCCTGAAGCGCCTGCTCGACGCCGGCATGACGTTCGCGGCGATGACCCAGGCCCGAGCCGAGGATCTCGTCCGCGACCTCGTTCGCGCCGGCGAGGTGCAAGCGGAACAGGCCCAGACCGTCATCGACGAGTTGGTCGACCGCAGCCGCCGCAATAGTGAGCGACTCATCGATGCCGTCCGCACCGAGATCCGGCAGCAGATGGCCACCCTCGGCCTCGCCACCAAGAGCGACGTCGAGCGGCTGGAACGCCGGATCGCCGATGTCTCGGCCGCCCAGGGGTCACGCAGGGCGACGACCAGGAAGGCGCCGGCCCGCAAGACAACCAAGGCGGCAGCCCGGAAGTCCGCCGGTCGCGCCCCGGCCAAGAAGACCGGTGCCAAGAAGACCGGTGCCAAGAAGACCAGTGCCAAGCGGGCGGGCGCCAAGAAGGCGGGCGCCAAGAAGGCCACCAAGGCGGCCAAGTCGACCAAGGCCTCGCGCACGTCGAAGGCGACCCGGGCGCGGTCGACCCGCTGAGCCGGAGGAGCGACTCCCACGCCCCCGGTTCGTCGCAGGCTCGACGCCGAGCTCGTCCGCCGGCGGCTGGCGCCGAGCCGGGTCCAGGCCCGCGAGGCCATCGACGCCGGCCGCGTCACCGTGGGCGGCGCTCCGGCGCTCAAGGCCACCCGCCTGGTGGCGCCCCACGAGTCCGTCGTGGTGGGCGGCGACGGACCACGCTTCGTCGGCCGCGGGGGAGACAAGCTGGCCGCCGCCCTCGACCGCTTCGCCGTGCCCGTGGGCGGGATGCGGGCCCTCGATGCCGGCGCCTCGACCGGTGGGTTCACCGACTGTCTGCTCCAGCGCGGGGCCCGTCGCGTGGTGGCCGTGGACGTCGGCTACGGGCAGCTCCACGAGCGGCTACGCGCAGACGCACGGGTGGAGTCGGTCGAGCGCACCAATGTCCGCGACCTGGTGCCGGGAGACCTCGGTCCGCCGTTCGACGTCGTGGTGGCCGACCTGTCGTTCATCTCGTTGCGAACGGTCCTCGCCCCGCTGCTCGGGCTGGCGGCGCCGGGCGCCCATCTCGTGCTGCTGGTCAAGCCCCAGTTCGAGGCCGGGCGTGAGGAAGCGTCGCGGGGCCGAGGCGTCATCCGCGATCCGGAGGTGTGGCGGCGGGTGCTCGACGAGGTGCTGACCGCGCTCCGGGCCACCGGAGCCGCGATCATGGGTGCGATGGTTTCACCGCTCACCGGCGCCGACGGCAACGTCGAGTTCCTCGTACACGCCCGCGCCGCGACCGCCAGCGATGCCAACGGCATCGGCGCCCACAGCGCGGCCGCAGTCGACGAGGCGTTGGCACTGAGTGACGGGTCGGTCGGAGACCGACGCCATGACGGTGCGGCGGGTGGGGGTCGGGCCGGACACCCCCGGCCCGGCCAGACATGAGGGTGTAGTGCCGCCGTGGCCATCGTCGGGATCATCGTCCATCACGAGCGCGACCAGGCGGCCGAGCTGGCACGCGATGCCGCGGCGTGGCTGCGGGAGCGGGGACACGAGGTCCGCCTGCCGCTGCAGGATTCCGCCATCGCGGGGCTGACCGACGCCGGCAGCGCCGAGGCCGACTTCGCTCACGGCCTCGACGTCGCCATCAGCCTGGGCGGCGACGGCACCATGCTGCGCACGGTCGACCTGGTGGCAGCCGAGGATGTGCCGGTGATCGGGGTCAACGTCGGCCAGCTGGGGTACCTCACCGAGGTGGAGCCGGCCAGCATGCCTATGGCCCTCAAGCGGTTCCTGGCCGGCTCGTACGACGTCGAGGAACGCATGATGCTGGCGGTGACGGTCGAGGCTGCCGGCTTCGAAGGTGGTGTCCACCTCGCCCTCAACGAGGCGGTGCTGGAGAAGACCCCGATGGGTCACACCGTGCGGCTAGGGGTCAGCGTCGACGGTGAGACCTTCACCCCGTACGCTGCTGACGGCTTGATCGTCGCTACTCCCACGGGGTCGACGGCCTATGCCTTCTCGGCTCGGGGACCCATAGTCGAGCCGACCCATCGCTGCCTGCTGATGACACCGGTGTCACCGCACATGCTCTTCGACCGTTCCCTGGTGCTGCCGCCCAACGCCACCGTGCGCATCGAGGTGTTGGATGACCGAGCGGCCACGCTGTCGCTCGACGGAACCAACCTCGGAACACTGCGTCCGGGCGATGCCATCCGGGCCACCGGTGCGCGGGAGTCGGCGCGCTTCGTGACGTTCGGGCCACGGGACTTCCTACACATCCTCAAGACCAAGTTCGGCCTGAGCGACCGGTGACCGGGTGATCCTCGAACTGGCCGTCCGCGATCTCGGAGTGATCGCCGAGCTGCGCATGGTGCTCGGCCCGGGGATGACGGCGCTCACCGGCGAGACCGGGGCCGGCAAGACCCTCGTCGTCGATGCCATCGAGCTGTTGGTCGGGGGACGGGCCGACCCCGTGTTGGTGCGGGTCGGAGCCGACGAGGCCTGGGTCGAGGGCCGATTCGTCCGGAACGGCCGTGCCGCGAGCGATGGCGACCGCGACCACGGTGGCGCCGGCGACGCCGGGGACGAGGTCGTACTGGCACGGGCCATCCCCCGGTCGGGACGCAGCCGCGCCTACATCGACGGCCGGTTGGCGACGGCGGGCGAGCTGGCGGCGGTGGGCGCGGAGCTCGTCGATCTCCACGGCCAGCACGCCCATCAGTCGTTGCTGCACGCGGCCGCCCAGCGCGACGCGCTCGACCGGTTCGGTCACGTCGACCTCGGGCCGCTGCAGGCCGCGCGGCACGAGGTCCGCAACATCCTCGACGAGCTGGCTGGTATGGGCGGCGACGAGCGGGCCCGGGCCCGCGAGCTCGACCTCCTGCGCTACCAGGTCTCCGACATCGACGCCGCTGCCATCACCGGTCCGGACGAGGACGTCGAGCTGGAGCGCCTGGAGGACGCCCTGGCCGATGCCACGGCCCATCGCGAAGCGGCGTCCGGCGCCGTCATGCTGCTCAGCGGCGACGGCGAGGGCGAGGTCCCCGCTGCCGCCGCGTCGGCGGCCGATGCCGTGGGCTCGGCGCTGGCGCTGGTGGCCGGGCGGACGCCGTTCGGCGCTGCCGAGACGCGGTTGCGCGCCCTGGCGGCCGAGCTGAGCGACGTGGCCGGCGAGCTGCGCGCCGGGGGCGAGGCGATCGACGAGGACCCGGAACGCCTGGCGCAGCTCCGCGAACGCCGGCAGCTCCTGCACGATCTGCGGCGCAAGTACGGCGAGACCTTGGCCGACGTGCTGGCGGAGGGCGACCGGCTACGGGCGCGGTTGGCAGAGCTCGAGGACCACGACCGGCGGGCGGCCGAGCTCGACGCCCGGCTCACGGCCGCCCGCGCCGCCGCTGCCGAGGCGGCGGCGAAGGTCGCCGCCGCCCGCCGGGACGCCGCGCCCCTGCTGGCCGAGGAGGTGCAGGCCCACCTGACCGAGTTGGCCCTGCCCAAGGCCCGGGTCGAGGTGGCTGTAGCTGGTGACGATCCCGCCGACGACGTGGAGCTCCGGCTTGCCGCAAACCCGGGCACGCCACCCCTCCCGCTGGCCAAGGTCGCCTCGGGTGGCGAGCTGGCGCGGACCATGCTCGCGTTGCGCCTCGTGCTCAGCGCTGCGCCCCCGACCCTCGTGTTCGATGAGGTCGACGCCGGCATCGGCGGCGCAGCCGCGGTAGCCGTCGGTCGGTCGCTGGCCCGTTTGGCCGACCAGCCCCACCAGGTGCTGGTCGTGACCCACCTTCCCCAGGTCGCGGCCTACGCCGATGCCCAGGTGCGGGTGGCCAAGCAAAGCGACGAGTCGACAACCGTGGCGCGCGCCAGCGTGCTCGACCATCCCGAACGGGTGATCGAGCTGTCGCGCATGCTCTCCGGTCAACCCGACAGCGATGCCGCCCGCGTCCACGCCGCCGAGCTGCTGGCGACCGCGGCGGGGGACAGGAGACACTGAGGTGCGAGCGAAGCGAGCACCGCAGGCCGACGGCGCGAGCGCCAGCTCGCCCGGTGGCGATGGGTGTGGGGCGCAGCCCCACAGGAGACACTGAGGTGGCGTTGGCGGAGGGAGACAACGTCGACGGCACCGCAGGCCGGACCGCCGAGAGTGCGGCCACCTCGCTGAGCCACCGGGCGTTCCGCCGCCGGCGTCGGGCCGCGCGCCGCCGTGAGGCCGCCGGCGCCGACCGCTCGGTCAGCGGCGTCGCCCGGGTCGACCGCCGCACCAAGCGGCTGGTCAAGCGGCTTCGCCCCGGCGACGTGGCGGTGATCGACCACCCCGACCTCGATCGGGTAGCGGCGGAGACGCTGGTGGACGCCGCGCCGGCGGCGGTGGTGAACGCCTCGCCGTCGATCACCGGCCGCTATCCCAACGCCGGGCCGCTGTTGCTGTGCCGGGCGGGCATCCCGCTTGTCGACGACGCCGGCGACGAGGTCATGGACGCCGTGGTCGAGGGTGCCCCGGTCACCGTCGACGGCAACAAGGTGCTGGTGGGGGGCACGGTGGTGGCGCGGGGAACGCGGCAGTCGGTCGAACGCGTCGACGCCGCCCTCGACGATGCGCGTGGCAACCTGGGTCCCGAGCTGGAGCGCTTCGCGGTCAACACCGCCGACTACGTCCGCCGGGAGATCGACCTGCTGATCGACGAGCTCGACGTCCCCGAGCTCGATTTCCGCATCAAGGGCAGGCACGTGCTCATCGTCGTGCGGGGCATCGACTACAAGGAGGATCTCCGCCTGCTCCGGCAGTCCGGGTACCTGCGGGAGCTGCGCCCGGTGCTGATCGGCGTCGACGGCGGGGCGGACGCGCTGCTCGCGATCGGGGCGGCGCCCGACCTCATCATCGGCGACTTCGACTCCGTGTCCGAGGAGGCCATGCACTGCGGCGCCCAACTCATCGTCCACGGCTACACCGACGGGCGGGCGCCGGGGGCCAAGCGCCTCGACGACCTCGGACTGCCCTACCGCGTGTTCTCGGCCCCGGGCACCAGTGAGGACGTGGCGATGCTCCTGGCCTACCAGGAGGGTGCGGAGCTGATGGTCGCGGTCGGCGCCCACAGCAGCATGCTCGAGTTCCTCGACAAGGGCCGGGCGGGCATGGCCTCGACCTTCCTCGTGCGCATGAAGGTGGGGTCGACCCTCGTCGATGCCAAGGGCGTGAGTCGTCTGTACCGGCACTCGGTCCGCACCTGGGACCTCGTGTGGATGATCGCAGCGGCCCTCTTCACCCTCATGGTGGCGCTCATGCTGTCCGAGCCGGTCCGACTGTGGCTCCGCGCCTTCTGGCGCTCGCTGATCTCTGGTTGATGATCAACTTCCGCTACCACATCGTCTCGCTCACCGCCGTGTTCCTGGCCCTCGGGGTCGGGCTCCTCCTCGGGACCACGTTCCTCGAGGACGCCCTGGAGGACCAGCTCAGAGGCGACCTCGAGGAGCTCGAGAGGGACCTCGACCGGGCCGGGGAGCGCAACGCCGAGCTTCAACGCCAGCTCGAGACGTTCGAGGAGGAGGCCGGCGGGCTCGACGAGCAGCTCGGGGCCCGCCTCTTCGACCGGCAGCTCCTGGGCCAACCGGTGCTGGTCGTGGCCCCCCGGGGCATCGACGACGGGCTGGTGGAGCGGGTGACCACCGCGCTCGACCAGGCCGACGCCGACGTGATGGGCACCTGGTGGCTGACCGACCGCCTGCTGCTCGATGACGACGACGAGGTCGCTCAGCTGGCCGAGGCGCTGGATCTCAGCACCGACGACACCGGCCGGCTCCGCGACAACTTGGTCATGCAGCTGGCCGACGTGCTGTACGGCGCCATCGACCTGCCGGCGGGCTCGAGCTCCGGAAGCGCAGCCGGCGCCGTCGGCGCCGGGCAGTCCCAGCGGGCCGCGCCGGCGGAGCCCGAGCTGCTGGCCCGGCTCCGCGAGGCCGAGTTCGTCGACTACGACGTCCCCGACGACGGCGACGTCGTGCGCCTCCCGGCCTCGGGCTTGCGGATCGTAGTGGTGTCGGGCCCCAACGCGTCGGTGCCGCTCGGTGACGCGCTGATGCCGGTGCTGACGGACCTCACCTCCGACGACCAGCCGGCACCGGTGGTGGCCGTCGAGCCGTCGCGGGTTCCTGACGACCAGGCCGACGGCGACGAGCCGCCTGCAGAACGACTCGTCGACGTCATCCGTGACGACGGCGACCTGTCCCAGTACGTGTCGACCGTCGATGACCTCGACCGGGTGTCGGGACGGGTTGCGACCGTCCTCGCGCTCGTCGACGCCCGACCGGGTGCCCCGCGGATCGGGCACTACGGCACCGAGGACGGGACCCAGCTGCTGCCGCCGGTGGAGGACGCGGAGGAAACGAGCTCGTGAGGACCGGGTCCCGTACCGCCCGGGCGGCGGCGGGGATGGGCGCCGTGACGGCCGTGTCCCGGGTCCTCGGGTTCGTGCGCGTCCTGGTCGTGACCGCGGTGCTCGGCACGACGTCGCTCGGCGACGCCTTCCAGTCCGCCAATTCGGTGTCGAACGTGCTGTTCGAGCTGTTGGCGGCCGGTGCACTGTCGGCCGTGCTCGTGCCGACATTCGTGCAGCTGCTCGACCGCGACGACGAACCCGGTGCCGAGCGGGTGGCGGGGGGCGTCCTCGGGGCGGCCCTCGCCGTACTGGGGCCCGTCACCCTCGTCGGCGTGGTGGGCGCCCCCCTGCTGGCGCGGGTGTTGACCATCGGCGTCGACAGCGACATCGCCGCGGCCCAGCAGGACCTGGTCACGTTCCTGCTGCGGTTCTTCGTGCCCCAGGTGCTGCTCTACGCCGCCGGCACGATCATCACCGCGGTGCTCTATGCCAAGCGCCGCTTCGCGATCACGGCGGCGGCGCCCATCGGCAACACCGTGGTCATGGTGGGGTGCCTGGCCCTGTTCCGAGTGGTGGCCGGTCCCGATCCGGGGCTCGACCTCACCACCGGCGAGAAGCTCCTACTGGTGGCGGCAGGGACCGGCGGCGTGCTGGCGTTCGTCGGCGTGTTGCTGGCGGCCGGCGCCGCCTCCGGCTTTCGGTTGCGGCCCCGCTGGCCCGGCCGGGACCCGCAGGTCGTGGGCGTGCTCCGCCACTCCGGCTGGGGTGTGGTGCTGCACACGGGCGCGGGGTTGCTGCTGGGCGCCGCCATCGTCACCGCCGCCGGCGTCGTCGGCGGCGTGGTCGCCTACCAGGTGGGCTGGGTGATCTTCCTGGCGCCCTACGCGGTGCTGGCCCAGCCCATCCACACGGCGATCCTCCCGGAGATGGTGACCGAGGCGCTGGAGGCCGGGCGCCGGCAGGTGGCGGCCTCGTTGCGGTGGGCGCTGGAGCGCATGGCGTTGCTGGTCCTGCCGGTGACGGCGGCGATGATCGCCCTGGCCTCGCCGGCCCTGCGGGTGGTGGAGTTCGGCCAGACCGACGGGCAGCTCCTGGCGGCCGCCGTGGCCGGCCTGGCGACCGGCCTCTATGCCTATAGCGCGTTCCTGCTCCTGGCGCGCGGCTACTACGCGTTGGGCGACAGCCGGACGCCGGGCGTCGTGTCGCTGGCGAGCGCCGCGGTTGGGGTCGGGGTCATGGTGGTGAGCGCAGCTCTGGTCGACGGAACTGCGCGCATCGTGTTGCTCGGCCTGGGCCACTCGGTCGCCTACACCGTGGGCGCTGCGATCCTGGCGCTGGGGCTGACCCGGCGCACCGGCGCCTCGCTGCGCCCGGCGGCGCTGGGACGCATCGGCTTGGTGTCGGCGATCGCCGGCGTGGGCGGGTGGGCCGCCAGCGAGGCCGTGCTCGGCGAGGATCCGAGCCGGCTGGCGGCCCTGGCGACCGTGATGGCGATCTCCGCCGTCGGCGCCGGTGTCGTGGTCGCCGGCTACCGGTTGCTGGGTGTGCCGGCGGCGCTGAGCACCCGAGCGACGGTCGATGTTCCGGTTGCGCCGCCCGGCTTGGACGAGTCGCCGGTCGTCCCCCCGGAGGTCCTGGCGTGAGGCGGGGCCCAGCGCTCGTGGCGCTGCTCGGGCTCGGGCTCGCCGGCTGCGGCGGGGACGGGGACGACGCCAGCCCCCAGCCGGTGGACCGGGTACTGATCGTCACCCTCCCCGGCGTGGGATGGGCGGACGTGCAGGACGCCGACATGCCCAACCTGGCGGCGTTCGTCGAGGGCGCGGCCGTGGGTGACATCTCGACCCGCATCGGGCGACACGACGCCAGCACGACTGAGGCGTACCTGACGCTGGGCGCCGGAACCCGGGCGGTGGCGCCGCTCGTCGACATGGCGGTGGCCGTCGACCGGGACGAGACCTACGGCGGCGTGCCCACGGCAGAGATCCTCGAGCGGCGCCTGGGCTACGTTCCCGCCGGGATCTCATACCTGGGGATGGGGGCGGCCGTCGACGCCAACGACAACTCGGCGTTCGGGGCCGAGGTCGGCACGCTCGGCGACGCATTGTCGGACGCCGGTGTCGATCGGGCGGTGATCGCCAACGCCGACGCAGTCGAGGGCTTCGTGAGCGACGAGCCACCCCCTGACGGCTCCTACGCCCGGGGTGCCGCCACCGCCCTGATCGATTCGGAGGGGATCGTGCCGAGCGGCACGGTAGGACGCTCACTACTCGCAGGAGACCCCGACGCGCCGTTCGGCCATCGCCTCGACCCCGAGCAGGTGCTGGCCGCCTTCGACGGCACCTGGAGGGGTGGGGACCGTTTCTCGCCTCACCGCAGCGTCGTGCTGGTCGAGGCCTCGGACCTGAGCCGCGCGGACGCCTATGGACCCCGTGCCACGGGCGCGCAACGCCGCTCGCTCCGTGCCGGCGCGCTGGCTGACGCCGACGCGCTCCTCGGACGGCTCCTCGAGCGCGTCGATCCCGCGCGGGAAGCGGTGATCGTGCTGTCGCCGGTGGCGTCCGCCTCCTCCCCTGGCCTGGGTATCGCCGCCCTCCGCGGCCCGGGAATCGACCCCGAGCTGCTGCGCTCCGCGACCACCCGTCGCGACGGCTATGTGCAGCTCGCCGACGTGGCGCCGACCGTCCTGTCCCTGCTGGGCGAGGAGGCCCCGGACACGGTCGAGGGCCGCGCCTTCCAGGTGCGTGGCGGGTCTGGCAGCGATCGGATCGGGCGCCTGACCGATGCGTCCGACGAAGCCGACTTCCGCGACAGCGTCCTCCCGGCGGTGGTGACGGTCATCGTGACCGCGCTGGTTGCGCTGGCCTTGGCGACGTGGCAGCACCAGCGCCTCGGCCCGCGGCCCCGGAGCGTCTTGGCCGCGGCGGCGTTCGGCGTGCTCGGGGCCGTGCCTGCCACGTTCCTGGTGGGGCGGATCGAGGTCGTCGGAACCGACACCGTGCGCTATGTCGCGGCCCTCGTCGCCATCACGGCGGTAGTCGCGGCCGCAGCGGCGTGGGTCGAGCGGCGATGGCCCGGCCTGGGGGTGACCGTGGGGGTTGCGGCCATCGTGACCGCGATCGCGGTGGACGTGGCGCGGGGGGCGCCCCTGCAGGTGAACACGGTGTTCGGCTACTCGGTGGCGGTGGCGGGAAGGTTCGTCGGGCTCGGCAACCTGGCATTCGCGCTGTTCGGCTCGGCCACGATCCTGCTGGCTGCCCTGATCGTCGACCGGATCGGGCGACGCGGCCTTCGCCTGGCGATCGGGCTGCTGGCCGTGGTCCTGCTGCTCGAAGGGCTGCCCATGCTGGGCGCCGACGTGGGTGGGGTCGCCGCCATGGTCCCCGCCTTCGGGGTCACCGCCCTGCTGCTGTCCGGCCGACGGATCGGATGGCGGGAAGTGGTGGCACTGGTCCTGGCGACCGGGGTGGCGCTGCTGGCGTTCGCCTTCATCGACGCCGCCCGTCCCGAGGATGTGCAGACCCACCTCGCGCGGCTAGCGGACCACGTGCTCGACGGGCGCTGGACCACGTTCTTCAAGAGCCTCAGCCGGCGCTGGGAGGCGAGCCTGGGCGGCGCCGAGCTGGCTGCCTGGTTGACCGTCAGCGCGCTGGTGGTGGCGGCGGGCGCATACGCGGCGCTGGCCGCACTGGGTCGGGTCGGGCCCCGCGTGCCGGCCCGGGAGCGGCACCGCCCAACGGTGGCCGCCGCCGCCGGGCTGGCCGTCCTCGGGATCATCGGCCTAGTGGCCAACGACTCGTCGGTCGCCGTGCCGTTGACCATGTTCATCGTGATCGTGCCCGTGGTGGCGCTGCGCGCAGTCGGCCCCACGGGGGTCACCCGATGACGGCGAAGACAGCGAAGACCGGGCGACAACGACGGGCGAGAACGGTTCGACGACTCGTTTGCGCCGTGGTCATCGGCGGCGCGGCGCTGGCTTCCGGCATCCCGGCGGCCTCGGCCGGGGCGCAGGAGCGCGACCAGCGGATGCTGGTGGTGTCGGTACCCGGGCTCACCTGGGCCGAGATCCGGGACCACGACCTACCCAACATCGAGGCGTTCCTGGACGGCGCCGCCCTGGCCGACATGGCGCCCCGGGGCGTATCGGCCCGCGCCACACCGGGGGCCGCCTACCTGACGATCTCGGCCGGGGCGCGGGCCACGTCCGATCCACTGGTGGACGGCCAACAGCTCGCGGTCGACGAGCGGTCCGCCGGTTCGACGGCCGGCGAGATCTTCGAGCGGCGGACCGGCACCGAGCCCGATGGCACCTACGTCTCGCTGGCGTGGCCGACGCTGGAGCGGGTCAACGCCGACGAGCCCTACGACGCCGAGCTGGGGCTCCTGGCCGAGACGCTGGACGCCGCCGGACGGGGGGCGGTGGCCATCGGCAATGCCGACGGCACCGACACCGTCGGGCCTTCGTTCGAGCGGCAGGTCGGCCTGGCGGCGGTGACCGGCGACGGGGTGGTCCCGGCGGGCGACCTGGGCGACTACTTGTTGGCCAGCGATCCCTCCCGGCCCTTCGGTCAGCGGCTCGACAACGATCGGGTGATGGCGGCATTCCACGACGCGTGGCGGGCCCCGGCGGGGCACGACGGGGGGATGGTGCTGGTCGAGGCCTCCGACCTCGCCCGCACCATGCGCTACCGGGATCGCGTCGATGCGGCCCGCTACGACCAGCTGCGCGCCCAGGCCCTCGCCGACACCGACGCGCTGGTCGGCAGCCTCTTGTCGTCGATCGATCGCCAACGGGACGCGGTGCTGATGGTCGGCCCCTACAACCTGCTTGGCGACCGCGACCTAACGGTGGCCGCGCTGCAGGTCCCCGACGGCGGTGCCGGCTACCTGCGATCGGCGTCCACGCAGCGGTCCGGCTTCCTCACCCTGGTCGACGTGGCGCCAACCGTGCTCGACGTGCTCGGCATCGAGCGCCCCAACGGGATGGAGGGCCGGCCGGCCGAAGTCGTGCGATCCGGGGCCTCGCTCGACGACCGGGTCGACAGCCTGGTGGCCAACAACGCCGCCTCCCGGTTCCGGGAGAAGCTGCTGTTCCCGACGACCCTGGTGGTCGTGGTGCTGATGACGGCGGTCTGCGCGGCCGCCGTGGTCGTGATCGCGCGCGGTGGGTGGCCCAAGGTGAGCCAGGTGGTGACGTTCGTGGCGCTGGCAGACCTGGCCATCCTGCCACTGTCGTACCTGGCCAGGGGGTTCCCACTGGAGGACCTCGGCATCGGTTTCTACTGGGCGTTCGTGCTGATCGGCGCGGTGGCGGTTGCCGGCGCGGCGACGGGCGCCGGGCGGCGCTGGCGTCGGCCGCGGTTGGCCCTGGTGGCGGTGCTGACGCTCGTCCTGCTGGTGCCCGTGCTCGACGTCATGACCGGATCGAACCTGAGCCTGAGCGCCGCCTTCGGGTACTCGCCGACGGGCAACTCTCGGCTCTACGGCATCAGCAACTACTCCTTCGGCCAGGTGGCTGCCGCCTCCTGCCTGCTGGCCGCGTTCCTCGCCGCCGTCCTCCCGGCGCGCCGCCGGCGATTGCAGGCGGTGGCGCTCCTGGTGGCGCTGCTGGTGGTGATCGGGGCGCCGATCTGGGGCTCGGATGTGGGCGGCATCCTTGCCTTCACCCCGACGATCCTGGTGTTCGCGATCCTGGTGTACCAGGGTCGGATCCGCTGGCGGAGCCTGGTGATCGCCGGGGTGCTGACGCTGGCGGCGGTGGTCGGCTTCGGGTTGCTGGACCTGGCCCGGCCCGAGGGCGAGCGGGCCCACCTCGGCCGCCTGTTCGAGCGGGTGGGCGACGAGGGCATCCAGCCGCTCATCGACATCGTCGAGCGCAAGCTGCTGGCCAATCTGCGGGTCACGACGTCGTCGTTCTGGGTGGCGGCCATCCCCGTGGCAATCGCCTTCATCGTGTTCCTGGCCCGCTATCCGGGGCGCCCCCTCGACGGGCTGCGCCGCAACATCTCCACGTTGCAGGCGGGACTGGTCGCCGCCTACCTGGCGGCGCTTCTGGGCAGCGCCGTGAACGACTCCGGCGCGATCGTCGGCGGGGTCACGCTGATGGTGTTGGCCACCGCCTTGGCTGTGTTGGTGCTGGAGCCGGACCGCGTCAGCCGCGAAGCCACACCGGCCGGCGGAGTCACCGATTGGGTCGAGGTGGAACCCGTGGCCGAACCGCCACCCCGGAAGGCCCCGGAACCGGTGTCGCGCGCCGGGAGTCGACGCAGTTGAGTGCAGCGCCCGTCGATGTCGATCCCGACGCCGCGCCGCGCTCGGCGCGCTGGCTGGTCGGCGCGCTGTTCGCGCTCCTGCTGGTGCCGGGGCTCGTGGGCTTCGACGCCTGGCCGCTGACGGGTTGGCGGCTGTTCTCCTTGGCGCGCGACGAGACCCAGACCCTCTGGGTGCTCGAGGCGGTGAACGAGGACGGGTCGTCACGGCTGGTCGACGTCGAGGAGCTGCCGCTTCGCTACCGGCACGCCGAATGGCCGATGGCGGATCTGCCGGGCGCCTCGACGGAGCGCCGCCAAGCCGTGTGCCAGGCGTTGCTGGGCGCGGTCGTCGACGTCGAACCGGGGACCGCCGAGCTGCGCATCGCCCGGGACCGGGCGCGGCTGGAGCAGCGGGACGGCGAGTGGACGGTGATCGACGACCTCGAGGTCATCCACACCTGCGTGCCCGCCGACCTCGAGGATGCGGGCGCGTGACCCGCGTGCGCCGCTGGCTCGACGACGCCTTGTGGGGGCCCGAGACCGCGTCGCGCCTGGTGGTCGTGTACACCGGGCTGTCGGCGCTGATCGGCCTGCGCATCGCGCTCGGCTCCTACCGCCAGCTGGCCGACACACCGCCAGCGCTGGTCGACCCGGTACCGATCCTCGGCTGGCTCGACCGGATGCCGTCGGCCGAGATCATCGTCGCCATCCAGGTCGTGGGTGGGTTGGCCGCGCTGGCCGCCGTGCTGAGACGCCGACCCCGGCTCGCGTTCGCCGTCGCCTGGCTGTGCTACCTCGTGCTGGCGGGGTTGCGGGGCAGCCGGGGCAAGGTGCTGCACAACGACCTGTTGCTGCTGTGGGCGTCGGCACCGTTCCTGCTGGCACCGGTGGTGGTCGACGTGCGCGATCGAGTCGCCCGCCACCGTTACGGCTGGCCGATCCGGGTGGCGATGGTCATCACTGCGCTCGTCTACTTCTTCGCCGGCTACCACAAGCTGCGGCGCTCGGGGATCGACTGGGTCCTCGGCGACAACATGCGCTACCTCATGCTGTGGGGGCCCAGCATCGGCGAGGCCCAGTGGGAGAGCATGGCCCGGTGGGTGGGTGAGCACTTGTGGGCGGCCAAGGCATCGGGGGCGTTCATACTCGGCCTGGAGATCAGCTTTCCGGTGGTGCTGGTCGTGCGACGCCTGCAGGCGTGGTACGCCCTCGCGGCGGTGTTCCTGCACGTAACCACGTGGTTCGTCCTCGGTCTCGACTACTGGGCGTGGGCGGCCACGGTCTCGCTCCTGTTCATCGACTGGCCCAAGGTGGCCCGGAGGCTCGGGCGCATCTGGCGCGGCGATGTCGGAGCCAGGGACACCGCGACACTCCCGGTGCCGGGGGCCTGAGGTGGTCGCGGGCGCGTTCGTGGTCGGCCTCCTGGCCGCCGCCGTGTTGTGGGTCCTCTCGGCCGGTGCGTTCGGCGGCGCCGTGTTCCAGCGCGAGAACTTCCGCGGGCGCGCCCTGCCGACCGCGGTCGGGATCATCGTCGCCTTGGTGGTGCTGGCGGTAGACGCCGTCGTGGCGGTGATCGCCGCCGCCGGCGCCGAGCCCGACGCCGCCGCCGTCGACGGCCTGCGGCTCACGACGTTCACTGCGCTCGGCTTCGGCCTCCTCGGACTGCTCGACGATCTCGGCGGCGCGGGGGAGAGCGGTGGCTTTGTGGCGCACCTGCGCGCGCTGGCCGAGGGCCGGCTGACCACCGGGGCGATCAAGCTGTTCGGCGGGGCCGCGGTGGCGATCGTGGTGGTGGCGACACGCGAGCCCGACTCGATCGGCCGGGTCCTGGCCGACGGCGCGCTGGTGGCGCTGGCGGCCAACCTCGGCAACCTGTTCGACCGGGCGCCGGGGCGCACGATCAAGGTGACGCTTTTGGCATTCCTGGTGCTCGTCCTGGCCGTGGGGGCGGAGCGCGGCCTGGCGGGCGTGGCACTGGCCGTGGGTGCCGGGGCCGGCTTGCTGACCGCGGACCTGGGGGAGCGGCTCATGCTGGGCGATGCCGGGGCCAACGTGCTGGGGGCGGTGCTCGGCCTCGGCGTGGTCCTCACCTGCTCGCCCGGCGTGCGGACGGTCGTGCTGGTGCTCCTGGCCGCGCTCAACCTGGCCAGCGAATGGGTGTCGTTCAGCCGGGTGATAGCGGCGGCGCCGCCGTTGCGCGCCGCCGATCGCTGGGGTCGCCTGCCCTACTAGAAGTGGGGCCCCGGAGGCATCGCGCCCTTCGTGAGGATGTCGATGACGGCGGCCCGGAGGTTGTCGTGGGTCACACCTTGGTCGGCCAGAATCTGGGCCGCCAAGCCCTCGTCCACCCGGCGCAACGCCAGCACGATGTGCTCGCAGCCGATGTAGTTGTGGCCCAGCTGGACGGCCTCGCGCAGCGCCAGCTCCAGCGTCTTCTTCGCACGCGGCGTGAACGGGATGTGGCCGTGCACCGGCTCGCTGCCCGGTGGCATCAGCTCGTCGACCAGGCGCTCCACCGTGGCCCGGTCGACACCGAGCCGAGCGAGCGCCGTCGTCGCCACGTTGCCGTCGTCGTTGGCGAAGAGACCGAGCAGGATGTGCTCGGTGCCGATCCAGTCGTGCTGGCGGTCGCGCGCCGCGGTCTGAGCGGCGATGACCGCAGCCCGGGCCCGCTTGGTGAAGCGCTTGAACTTGCCCTCGGTCAGCCCCTGCACCAACCGGCCGAGCAGCCCGGCGTGGCGCTGCTGGGCGGCCTGGCGGGTCACGCCGAGGGCGTCGCCGATCCGCGTCCACGAACAGCCCTGGTCCCGGGCCTCCTTGACGAAGTGGTCGAGGAGCTCGTCACCGAGGGCCTCGATCTGGTCCTTGATGGCGGCGGCCGCCGACACCCGCTCGAGCGGGCCCTCGGTCCCGGTCTCCTCCACGGCGGCGATGAGCTCGTCGAGGTCCATGCCGTCAATCTCGCATTGACGCCTCCGGCACGTCAACCCGAAGTTGACAACCGGGGGCGGTCCACGGCACCGATGGCCCGCCGAGTTATGCTGTGAGCCCGTGACAAAGCACATCTTCGTCACGGGCGGTGTCGCCAGCTCCCTCGGCAAGGGCATCACCGGCTCGTCTCTGGGTCGCCTGCTCAAATCCCGTGGCCTGCGGGTCACGATGCAGAAGCTCGACCCCTATATAAACGTCGATCCGGGGACGATGAACCCGTTCGAGCACGGTGAGGTTTTCGTCACCGACGACGGCGGCGAGACCGACCTCGACCTCGGCCACTACGAGCGCTTCATCGACGAGCCCTTGTCGCGGGGCAGCAACGCCACCACGGGCTCGATCTACTCCGCGGTGCTGGCGGCCGAGCGGCGGGGCGACTACCTGGGCAAGACCGTCCAGGTGATCCCGCACATCACCGACGAGATCAAGCGGCGCATCAACCTGTTGGCCGGCGACGACGTCGACGTGGTGATCACGGAGATCGGCGGCACGGTCGGCGACATCGAGATCCTGCCGTTCCTCGAGGCGATCCGGCAGTTCCGCCTCGACGTCGGGCGCAACAACGTGGCCTTCGTGCACGTCACGCTGGTGCCCTTCATCGGGCCGTCCGGCGAGCAGAAGACGAAGCCCACGCAACACTCGGTGACCGAGCTGCGGGCGCGCGGCATCCAGCCCGACGTCATCGTCTGCCGCAGCGAGCGCCCCCTGAGCGACGCGCTCAAGCAGAAGATCTCCCGGTTGTGCGACGTCCCGCCCGAGGCGGTAGTCAACGCGGCCGACGCCGCCAACATCTACGAGGTGCCGCTGGTCCTTCACGAGGAGGGCTTCGACCGCTACCTGTGCAACCTGCTCGGCTTCGACCAGGAACCGGACCTGACCGAGTGGGAGCGGCTGGTCGAGCGGGTCCAGGCCGCCACCGGCACGATCCGGGTGGGGATCATCGGCAAGTACGTGAGCCTGCCCGACGCCTACCTGTCGGTGGTCGAGGCGCTCAAGCACGGCGGCTTCCACCACGGGACGCAGATCGACGTCGACTGGATCCAGGCCGAGGAGGTGGAGGGACTGCTGGCCGAGGGCCGGCTGCGCGACCTCGACGGGATCGTCATCCCGGGCGGCTTCGGCGAGCGGGGCAGCGAGGGCAAGATCATGGCCGCGGGCTACGCCCGCGAGCACGGCATCCCCTGCCTGGGGCTGTGCCTCGGCCTGCAGATGATGACGATCGAGTACGCCCGCAACGTGCTGGGGCTCACAGGTGCCAACTCCACCGAGTTCGACCCGGCCACGCCTCATCCGGTGATCGATCTGATGGACAGCCAGCGCGACGTCACCGACAAGGGCGGCACGATGCGCCTGGGCGCCTACATCGCCGAACTGGTGCCCGGGTCGCAGGTGGCACAGGCCTACGGGAAGACGGTGGTGTCGGAGCGGCACCGGCACCGCTACGAGTTCAACCCCCGTTACCGGGGCAAGTTCGAGGGCAACGACCTGGTCTTCTCGGGCTCGTCGCCCGACGGCCGCTTGGTCGAGTTCATCGAGCTGCGCGGCCACCCCTTCTGGCTCGGGACCCAGGCCCATCCCGAGCTGAAGAGCCGCCCCACGCGGCCGGCGCCCCTGTTCCGCGAGCTCGTGGGGGCAGCGCTCGACCGGGCCGAGGGTCGGCGCCCCCACCTGTTCCCGGTCGCCGAGCGCGACGCCTTGCGGTCGGCGGCGTCCTGAGACCTCTCTCGAGACCATCGTGACGTTCCGGATCGTGGGGGAGCGGCCTGCGTGGCAGGGACGCCGGATCAGTGTCGCCTTTGTCGAGGTCGAGGGCCCGCACGGCGAACGGTTCGAGCGGGAGATCGTCCACCACCCGGGGGCCGTGGCCATGGTGCCGCTCCACGAAGACCGGACTGTGACGCTCGTCAACCAGTTCCGCGTGGCCGTGGGCGACGCCCTGTGGGAGATACCGGCTGGCATGCGCGACGTCGCCGACGAGCCCACCGAGGAGACGGCGCAACGTGAGCTCGCCGAGGAGGTCGGGCTCCGCGCCGGTCGGCTCGAGTACGTGGCAATGTTCCACAACTCGGTCGGTTTCGCCGACGAGGCGGTGGTGATCTACCTGGCGACCGAGTTGAGCGAGGTGCCCGACGATCGCCAGGAGGCCGAGGAGCAACACATGCACGTCGAGCGCATCCCGTTCGACACCGCGCTGGCGATGGTCGACGACGGCCGCATCACCGACGCCAAGACCGTGATCGCGCTGCTCGCCCTGGCTCGGCGGGGCCTGTAACTCGTTATGTCAGACGGGAGGTACCGCATCGGAGCCAAGCGCTGACAGAACGGTTGGAGTGCCCTAGAACGTGCGCGGACCAGGCACGTCATCCTGGCTCTCGGTGGTCAGCGCTGCTGGGAGGCCCAGCTGTTGAGCTGCGACCCGGCAACAAATTCCGGCGCGGGGTGCCTGCGGAACGCCCTATCCGCTGGGCCTCCTAGCCGCAGCCGCACGCTCCGCCGCAGCAGCCGCCGGCCGCGGATGCGGGGCTGGCCGATGCTCTCCCGCCGACCGTCACCAGCGGCAACAGCTTGACCGTGTCGTGATGACCCTGCGGGCACGGCGCCGGTGCGTCGGCCTCGGCCATCGATCGGCGCAGCTCGAATGTGTCACCGCAGGTGCGGCAACGGAAGTCGTAGAGCGGCACGGGTGCAACGTTAGTGCCGGTCGGCGCCGTACCGTTGCCTCGCCGATGGCAGATGCTGCGATCACCGACATAGCGGACGATGCCGACCTGCTTCCCCTCGAGGTCGAGGAGTGGCTTTCATGGCTGGCGACCGAGAAGGGTCGGGCGGCGTCCACGCTGGAGGCCTACCGCCGCGACGCGCGGCGCTGGTGCGCATGGCTGCGTCCACGGGGACTGGCGTTGGACGCCGTGCGCGAGCCCGACCTCGAGGCGTACGTCGCGCACCTCCGTCACACGGGACTGGCTCCGGCGACGGTGGCGCGGGCCGTGGTGGCCGCCCGGTCGCTGCACCGCTTCCTGGCCGAGGAGGGACGGCTCCCGGGCGATGCCGGCGCCGACGTCGAGGCGCCGAGAGTTCCCGCCGGGCTTCCCAAGGCGCTTTCGGAGCCGGAGATCGAAGCCCTCCTTACCGCCGTCGTCGGCCACGACGCGGTGGCCCGGCGAGACCGGGCCATCCTCGAGTTGCTCTACGGGACGGGACTGCGGATCTCGGAGCTGGTGGGCCTACGGCTGGGTGACATCGACCTGGAGTCGGCGCTGCTGCGGGCGTTCGGCAAGGGATCGAAGGAGCGGGTCGTGCCCGTCGGCCGTCACGCCATCGCCGCTCTCGTGGAGTGGCTGGCCCCCAGCGGACGGCCGGCGCTGGCCCCGGAGCAATGGAAGCGCCGGGGCGATGCCGACGCCGTCTTCCTCAACCGGCGGGGCGGCCGCCTCACCCGCCAGGGCGCATGGTTGGTGGTCAAACGCTGGGGCGGCGTGGCGGGCCTCGACGGCAAGCTCACGCCCCATGTGCTGCGGCATTCGTGTGCCACGCACATGCTCGACCACGGCGCCGACATCCGGGCGGTCCAGGAGATGCTCGGGCACGCCTCCGTGAGCACCACGCAGGTGTACACGAAGGTCTCGACCGATCGGCTGTTCGCCGCCTACCGGGCGGCCCACCCCCGAGCAGTGCGCTGAGAGCATCAGCGGATGGGGACGTTCGCTTGGCTTGCGGTGGTCAGAGCTGCTGGGAGGCCCAGCCGTTGAGTTGCGACCGGCAACAAATTCCCACGCGTGGCGCTCTCCGGGCGCCCGGGACGCCATGCTGGGGTCATGGTCGCCACACCCTCCTCGATGCTCCCGCTCGGCACGCAAGCGCCCGACTTCCGCCTGCCGGCACCGGACGGCTCGCTGCCAGTGTCCCTCGACGACGTCGCCGATGCCGCCGGCCTGCTGGTCGTGTTCCTGTGCAACCACTGCCCCTATGTGAAGCACGTGGCCGACGGCTTGGGCCGTCTCGCCGCCGACTGGATGGACGACGGGTTGGCCGTCCTCGGCATCAACCCCAACGACGTCGACGCCTACCCCGAGGACGCTCCCGAGCTGATGCCTGCGTTCGCCGCCCAGCACAGCTGGACGTTCCCCTATCTGTACGACGAGTCCCAACGAGTGGCCGCCGCCTACGGCGCGGCGTGCACGCCCGACTTCTTCCTCTTCGATCGCGGTCGGGCCCTGGCCTACCGGGGTCAGATGGACGGGAGCCGGCCTTCCAACGGCGTGCCCGTCACCGGTGCCGACCTCGACGCGGCCGTCCGGGCCGTTCTGGCGGGCGAACCGGTCCCGTCCGACCAGAGGCCGAGCGTGGGTTGCAGCATCAAATGGAAGCCGGGCATGGAACCGGGCTCTGCGGGCCGCTGACCAGCACTTACCCTGGCGAGGTGGCCGGAGAGCTAGTGGAGGAGAATGTGCGGCGATGAACGCCACGCCGGACACCCGGTACGCCAGGACCGGCGGCGTCCACATCGCCTACCAGTTGTTCGGCGATGGGCCTGTCAACGCGATATTCGTGCCCTGGTGGTGGAACAACGTTGAGGCCGCGTGGGAAGAACCCGGGGTCGCTCAGTTCTATGACCGCCTCGGCTCGTTCTGTCGAGTGCTGGTCTTCGACCAACGGGGCACAGGACTGTCCGATCCGGTCGCGCTCAACGCGCTGCCAACGCTAGAAGAGTGGATGGACGACCTACGGGCCGTGCTTGACGCAGCGCAATGGCCCGACGCGGCGGTCATAGGTCATGGCGACGGTGGCCTAGTGAGCCTGTTGTTCGCCGCGAGCTACCCAGAGCGGACCCGAGCATTGGTGCTTGTCGACGCGTACGCTCGACTTCGCCAGTCCGATGACCAGCCGTGGGCGGTCCCTCCGGAGATGATCAACCGGTTCTTGGACTGGCTGGAGGAGGGGTGGGGCACGGGCGACTTCACGCGGTTCGTCGCCCCTAGCCAAGCCGACAATCCCACGTTTCGTCGTCGACTAGCACGCGCCGAGCGTCTCTCCGTGAGTCCGGGCACCGCGGTAGCTATCCAACGCCTCGTCTGTGATTCCGACCTGACCTCGGTGCTGCCCACGATCTCCGCGCCGACGCTCGTGATCGCCCATGCCGGGAACCCCTACATCCTGCCCCAGCAAAGCCTCTTCTTGGCTGAACACATCACGAACGCATGCCACGTCGTCCTGTCAGGGGAGGACCACCTGTATTGGGTCGGCGATCTGGACGGCCTCGCGGATGAGATCGAGAAGTTCCTCACCGGCGCGGCGGCGGGATCGGTCCCTGACCGACTACTTGCCAACGTGCTCTTCACCGACATCGTGGGGTCAACGGACACGGCCGCCGAGCTTGGGGATCAGCGCTGGCGACGACTGCTTGACAGGCATGACGAGGTCGTGCGGCGCCAGGTAGAGCGGTTTCGGGGAAGTGTTGTCAATACCACCGGCGACGGGTTTGTCACCCTCTTCGACGGACCGGGACGTGCCGTGCGGTGCGCATGTGCCATCCGAGACGCCGTCCGTCCACTAGGCATCGACATCCGAGCTGGCATCCACACGGGTGAAATCGAACAACGGGGCGGCGACGTGGCCGGCATCGCCGTCAACATCGCCGCCCGAGTCGCCTCACGCGCAGAACCAGGCCAGGTCCTGTTCTCACGAACAGTCGTCGATCTCACCGCCGGGTCCGGCATCGGCTTCGTCGATCGAGGCGAACATGACCTCAAAGGCGTTCCCCAAGCATGGCGCCTCTACGCCGTAGAGGGTTGACCAAGGCACCTACGGGTGCACTCGCCGGGAGCGAAAGCTGCTCTGACCAGCACCGGAGCGCACCTGCGTTCACACCGACGCGCCGGATGACCCGATGCAGCATCAAGTGGAAGGCGGGGATGGGGCCTCGCTAGCCCCCACCGGCCACCGGTATGGGCACGGTCCGGTAGCCTTGCCGTGATGCCCGACCAGACGCTGCTGTCCAACCTCCGAGAGCAACTCGAGAGCGAGCGCGCCCGGCTTCGAGCTCAGATCTCGACGCTCGACAGCGGCGGGGGAACGCTGTCGTACGACGAGAACTTCGCCGACTCCGGCCAGGTGGCCGCCGAGCTGGGCGAGAACATGGCGCTGCTCAACCAGCTCAACGAGCAACTCGACGAGGTGGAGCGTGCCCTGGCCAAGTTCGACCAGGGCAAGTACGGGCTGTGTGAGCGCTGTGGCGAGCAGATCGCCGAAGCGCGGCTCGAGGCCATCCCGGCAACGCGCTTCTGCGTGAATCACGCGTAAGGGTTGCGCGTCGCGCGTCATCTCGGCCACCTGATTCGTCGGTTCTTCGGATCGCTCCGGCCGGGTGGTCCGTCGGCCGCGGACGACGCCTGGGCGGTTGGCCGGATGACGCCCGGCGAGGCCGGCCTGTGGCGACGGATGAGCTCGCCGGACCGGCGCCATGCCGTCGCCGTCGCCCGCCGCGTGGACGCCGCGTTGGGCCCGGCGGCGACCCGGCCGGTGTTGGCGGCGGCGCTGCTCCACGACGTGGGCAAGATCGAAAGCGGCTTCGGCCCCGTCCGCCGTGCGGCCGGCACGGTGGTGGGGATGGTCGCGGGACACGATGCGGCGAGGCGGTGGCGCAGGCGGGAAGGGTTGGTCGGCCGGGTCGGCCGCTACCTCTGCCACGACGAGATCGGCGCCGAGCTGCTGGTCGCCGCCGGCAGCGACGCCCTCACGACCGCGTGGGCCCGCGAGCACCATCTGCCATCCGAGAGATGGACCGTCGCCGCCGAGGTCGGAGCGGTGCTGAAGGCGGCCGACGACGACTGACCCGGCCAACGAACGGCAGCACCGTTCGTTGAGTGATACTAGGACTCCGTTCCGTCCTGGTCGGGGCGGGGTCGTGGGAGGGGTGAGCGATGGACGGCAGATGGCTGGCAGCAGGTGGTGCCGCCCTGTTCCTGGGCGGCTGCCTGGCCGGCATGCGGTCCGAGTCGTCGGGCGCACAGTATTGCGTGGTCGTCCCAGAGACCGCGGCGGCCCACCCGGGCTTCACGCCCGGCCAGTTCGTCGAGGAGCCCGAGGGCGGCTGCCTGGACGGTGAGCACGAGGTGTGCGGCCAGTTCGAGGGCACCGACGAGGCCCAGCGCTTCGAGTCCGACAGCTGCCCCTGACGGGGAGCCCGTGACGGTCAGAGCGGGGGCAGGCCCAGCCGCTCGCGGACGCGGGTCATCGTCGGCCCGGCCATGGCCCGGGCTTTAGCGGCGCCGGTGGCCAGGATGCGCTGCGTCTCTGCCGGATCGGCCGCCAGCTCGGCGAGGCGCTCCTGCAGGGGCCGGAGCAGCTCGACCACGGCCTCGGCGGCGTCGGCCTTGAGCGGCCCGTACTGGCTGTAGTTGCCGGCCAGCGCCTCTGGCTTGTCGTCGGTCGCGGCCGCCAGGATCGCAAGCAGGTTCGCCACCCCCGGCTTGGCCGCCGGGTCGTAGTGCACCTCGGTGCCGCTGTCGGTGACGGCCCGCCGGAACTTGCGACGGATGACGTCCGGCTCGTCCAGCACGAGAACCGTGCCGAGCGGCGAATCGACGGATTTGGACATCTTGCGTTCGGGGTGCTGCAGGTCCATGACCCTGGCAGCCACCGGCGGGATGGCGTGCTCGGGCACCACGAACGTCTCGCCGTAGCGGTTGTTGAACCGGATGGCCAGGTCGCGGGCCAGCTCGAGGTGCTGGCGCTGGTCGTCACCCACGGGCACCTTCTCGGTGTCGTAGAGCAGGATGTCGGCCGCCTGCAAGGCGGGGTAGGTGAACAGCCCTGCAGACACGAACTCGGCCTGGTCGGATTTCTCTTTGAACTGCGTCATGCGCCGCAGCTCGCCGAAGGCCGCAGTGCACTCCATGACCCAGCTCAGCTCGGTGTGCTCGGCCACCTGGCTCTGCACGAACAGGGTGCAGACTTCGGGGTCGAGGCCTGCCGCCACCAGGATCTGCGTGACCTCGATGATCTTGGCGCGGAGCACCGCCGGGTCCTGGGGCGTCGTTAGGGCGTGGAGGTCGACGATGCAGTGGATGGCGTCGTCGTCGTGTTGTGCCCGCACCCAGCGCCGGACGGCGCCGAGGTAGTTGCCGAGATGCACCTCGCCGGTGGGCTGGATGCCGGAGAACACGCGGGCCATGAGGGGCGATGCTAGAACGTCGGTGCTGGGTGGCCCCCATACGTTCGGACAACGATCACCGGGGAACCACAACGCTGTGATTATCATCTGAATGATGCCCTACGAGGTGCAGACACCCGTCTTCGAGGGGCCCTTCGACCTGCTGCTCCATCTGATCCTCCAGGAGCAGGTCGACCTCTACGAGGTGAGCCTGGCGGCGATCGTCGACGGCTACCTGCGCGAGCTCGGGCGGATGGAACAGCTCGAGCTGGAGGTGGCGAGCGAGTTCCTGCTGATCGCCGCCACCCTGGTGGAGCTGAAGAGCCGGCGCCTGCTTCCCGTCGGCGACGACCTCGACCTCGACGAGGAACTGGCGGTCTGGGAAGAACGCGATCTGCTGCTGCACCGGCTGGTCGAGTGCAAGACATTCAAGGAGGCCGCCATCGCGCTCCAGGTACTGGCGGGTGAGGCCGGCCGCAGTCGGCCCCGCGTGGTGGGGGTCGACGACCGCTTCCTGGGCCTCATGCCCGATCTTCTGGAGGGCGTCGATGCCGAGGAGGTTCGTCGGGCCTTCCTCAGGGCCATGGTCCCCAGGCCGGTACCGCGCATCGACCTCGAGCACGTCGCCCCCATCCGGATCTCCGTGACCGATGCGATCACCGAGCTGGTCGAGGAGCTGCCCCGGCTCGGGCGCACCACGTTCCGCGATCTCACCAGCCACCTGGTCGAGCGGCTGCAAGTCGTGGTGCGCTTCCTGGCGGTACTCGAGCTGTTCAAGAAGGGCCTCGTGGACCTCGACCAGCCCCGCACCTTCGGCGACATCGGCATCGTGTGGCGGGGAGAGGACGGCGCTCGCGAGGTGGGCGAGGTCGACAGCCTCGAGGACCTGGCGACCGTCGACGCCTACGACGGATGAGCGAGGTTCCCATGGCGCGTCCTGCTGACCAACTGGGCGACGACGTGCGGGCCGAGGCTCGCCGGGCCGTCGAGGCGGTCGTCCTCGTGACCGAGGAGCCGATCGAGGCCGGGCTGCTGGGCCAGCTGCTCGAGCTGCGGCCCGCGATCGTCGAGGAGCTGTGCCTGGAGTTGGCCGCCGAGTACGAGGAGCAGGGCCGGGGGTTCCAGCTGGTCCGGGTGGCCGGCGGCTGGCGGTTCCAGACCCACCCCGGCCAGGCGCCCTACGTCGAGCGGTTCGTGCTCGAGGGCCAGCATGCCAAGCTTTCCGCCGCCGCCCTCGAGACCCTGGCCATCGTCGCCTACAAGCAGCCGATCTCGCGGGCTCAGGTGGCGTCGATCCGGGGCGTGAACGTCGACGGCGTCATGCGCACGCTGCAGCACCGCGGCTACATCACCGAGGTCGGCCGCGATCCGGGGCCGGGCCAGGCCAACCTCTTCGGCACCACCCGGACGTTCCTGGAACAGCTGGGCCTCGACAGCCTCGACGCACTGCCTCCCATCGGTGACTTCGTCCCCGGGGCCGACGTGGTGGAGCAGCTCGAGCACGGGCTCCGTCCCGACGCCGAGCCGCTGAGCGACTCGCTGTCACGACTCGAGGACACGGACACCGAGCGCACCGCACCTGGTGACGAGTCCTGAGCGGCTGCAGAAGGTCCTGGCCCGCGCCGGTCTCGGCAGTCGCCGCGCCTCCGAGGCGCTGATCGCCGCGGGGCGGGTGCGAGTCAACGGTGAGGTCGCGACCCTGGGGGATCGAGCCGATCCCGAGACCGACCGCATCGAGCTCGACGGCGCAGTCGTCGGGGTCCGAGCGGGCCTGGTCCACTACCTGCTCAACAAGCCGGCGGGAGTGGTCACGACCGCTGCGGATCCTCAGGGGCGCGCGACCGTGGTGGGACTCGTGCCCGCCGAGCCTCGGGTGTTCCCGGTCGGCCGGCTCGACGCGGAGACGGAGGGACTGCTGCTCCTCACCAACGACGGCGAGCTGGCCCACCGACTGACGCATCCATCGTTCGGGGTCGACAAGGAGTACCTGGCCGAGGTGCAAGGCCGGCCCACGCGGGGCGCGCTGCGGCGGCTGCGCGAGGGGGTCGACCTGGAGGACGGCCGCACCGCGCCGGCGAAGGCTTCCCTCGTCGGTGACCGGCTGCTGCGGATCACGATCCACGAGGGCCGCAAGCGCCAGGTACGCCGGATGTGCAACGCCGTGGGCCTTCCTGTGGTCCGGTTGGCGCGCGTGCGCATCGGTCCGATCGCCGACCGCCGGCTGGCACCGGGGGAGTGGCGGGCGCTGGAGCAGGACGAGGTCCGGGCCCTCGAGCGGGCCGCGGCGGGGCCTGGCGCGCCACGCTGAGCTCCGGGACCGCCCACTAGGCTCGATTCGTCATGAGCGAGCGTCCCGGAGGGCGAGAGAGCGAGCGAGGCCCGAGCGGCCCGGCCGAAGGCCAAGAGCGGGAAGCAAGGCCAACCGCCGTACGAGCCCTGCGGGGCGCCACCACCGTCGACCTCGATGACAAGGATCACCTGTTCGAGCGCGTGATCGCCCTGTTGGAGGCGCTGTTCGAGCGCAACGGCATCCACCACGACGACCTCATCAGCGTGCTGTTCACCGCCACCGGCGACATCCGGTCCGCCTTCCCGGCCGAGGCAGCCCGCAAGTTCGGGCTGGGCGATGTGCCCCTCATCTGCGCCCGCGAGCTCGACATCGAGGGCGGGACGCCGCACTGCATCAGGGTCATGATCCACTTCACATCCGACGTGCCCCGCGACCAGCTCCATCACGTCTACCTCGAGGGCGCGCGCAACCTGCGCGACGACCTGCCCGGCTAGCAGCAACCATGGTGCTCGGACGCCCTCCTGAACCGGGGCGCGCCAGCGTGGTCGGCACCGGCCTCGTCGGCGGCTCGATCGGCATGCGCCTGCGCCATGCGGGCTGGCACGTCACCGGCCGGGATCTCGACGACGACCGAGCCAAGCGGGCGTTGGAGCTGGGGGCGCTCGACGCGGTCGGTGACGACCCGGTCGCGGCCGTGACTTTCGTCGCCACTCCGGTGCGGACGATCGCCCACGAGGCCCGGCAGGCCCTCGCCACGAGGCCCGGGCTGGTGACCGACGTCGGTTCGGTGAAGGCGTCGATCGTCGAGGCGGTCGCCGACTCCCGATTCGTCGGCGGCCATCCCATGGCGGGGTCGGAGCAAGAGGGCATCGAGGGCGCCACCGCCGACCTGTTCGAGGGCGCCACCTGGGTGCTCACGCCCACCGCCGGCACCGACGCCGGCGCCTACGCCCAGGTGCGCCAGATCATCGGGACCCTGGGCGCCGAGGTCGTGGCGTTGCCCCCCGACCGCCACGACGTGCTGGTGGCGATCGTGTCGCATGTGCCGCACCTCACGGCGGCGACGCTCATGCGCCTGGCCGACGTCCGCAGCGAGGAGCACCGGGCACTCTTGCGCTTGGCGGCGGGCGGCTTCCGCGACATGACCCGCATCGCCGCGGGGCATCCGGGCATCTGGCCGGACATCTGCAGCGACAACCGGGGTGCGATCGTCGACGTGCTGGACGAGCTGACGGCGGCTCTCGGGCGCATGCGGGAGATCGTGGCGGATGGCAACCGGTCCGGGCTGCTCGAAGCGCTCGAACGGGCCCGCGCCGCCAGGGTCAACCTGCCGCCCCGCCTCCGCACCGCCGAGGACCTGCGCGAGGTGCGCGTCCCCGTGCCCGACCGCCCGGGCGTGCTGGCCGACGTGACCACTCTCGCCACCGATCTCGACGTCAACATCGTCGACCTCGAGATCGCCCATTCGACCGAGGGGGCGCAGGGCGTGCTGATCCTCCTGGTCGAGGCCTCGACGGTGGAGGTGCTGCGCGGCGGCCTGGTGGCTCGGGGCTACCGGCCGTCGGTGCATGCCCTCGAACCCCCGGTGCGATGAGTCCACCGAGCCGCCCCTACGTGCGAACGATCGTGCCGGTCGCGGGACCGCTGGACGCCACCGTGAGCGTGCCCGGGTCGAAGAGCCTGACCAACCGGGCGCTGGTGTGCGCGGCGCTGGCCGAGGGCGTCACGGCGATCGACGGTGCGCTGGTGGCGGACGACACCGAGGCCATGGCGTCCGCGCTGCGCACGCTGGGCGCCGACATCGTGGCCGGCCGGAGCGATCGGGAGGGTGGCGGCGGTGTCCCCGCGCCCGCACGCCTCACCGTGACCGGCACCGGTGGCGACCTGGCGCCGGGGCCGCTGGGGCTGGACCTGCGCCTGTCCGGCACCACCAGCCGGTTCCTGCTGCCGGTGGTTGCCCTCGGGAGGGGTCGCTACCGCCTGGACGGGCGTCCCCCGCTGCGCGCCCGGCCCATGGGACCGGTGCTGGGCAGCATCGAGGCGCTGGGCGTTCGGGTGGAGCCGCACGGCCCGGCTGGCCACCTGCCGGTGACCGTGGTCGCCCCCGGGGATTTGGTCGGCGGGCAGGTCGACGTTCCCGGCGACACGTCGAGCCAGTTCGTGTCCGGGTTGCTGCTGGCGGCGCCGTACTGCCGGGACGGGCTGCGCTTGCGCGTGGCCACCCGGCTGGTGGGACGCCCGTTCGTCGACATGACCGTCGCAGTGATGGCCGCGTTTGGCGTCGCCGTCGCGGTTGCCGACGACGTCGACGGCCCGGTGTTCACCGTCCCGGCCGGTCGCTACCGCGGCACCGGCTACCGGGTCGAGCCCGACGCGTCGGCGGCGTCGTACTTCCTGGCCGCCGCCGCCATCTGTGGAGGACGGGTCACGGTCGAGGGACTGGGGGATGACAACCTCCAGGGTGACGCCGGATTCGCTGACCTCCTGGCCGCCATGGGCGCCGGTGTCGAGCGATCCGCAGCCGCCACCACCGTGATCGGCCCGGCCCACCTGCGTGGGCTCGGCGACGTTGACCTGTCCGCCATGCCGGACATGGCCCAGACCCTCGCGGCGGTGGCCGTGTTCGCAGATGGCCCCACCAGGGTGCGGGGCATCGACTTCATCCGTGGCCACGAGACCGACCGCATCGCAGCCACCGTGCGCGAGCTGCGACGCTGCGGGATCGACGCCCGGGAAGAGCCGGACGGCTTCGTTGTCCATCCGGGGATCCCGCAGCCGTCGCGGGTGGCGACCTACGACGACCACAGGATGGCGATGAGCTTCGCCCTGCTGGGGCTGCGGGTCCCGGGCATCGACATCGAGGGGCCCGACTGCGTCGCCAAGACGTTCCCCGGCTACTGGGACACCCTCGACCGGCTCCGTCCCGCGTAAGGGAGCCCGGGTAGGGTGGCCCGCTCGTGAAGGTCATTGCCATCGATGGGCCCGCGGGTTCCGGCAAGTCGACGGTCGCGCGCCGCTTGGCCGAGCACCTCGGGCTCGACTACCTCGACACCGGGGCGATGTACCGGGCGATCACGTTCGCGGCGCTGCGGCGGGGCATCGACCCCGCAGACACCGCCCCGGTGGCCGAGCTCGCCCGAGTCGTCGACCTCGACGTAACCACCGACCACGTGCGGGTCGACGGGGTCGATGCCACGATCGAGATCCGTGGCCCAGAAGTGTCGCGTGCGGTCTCGCTGGTGGCGGCGAACCCCCAGGTTCGTGCCGAGCTGGTGCGCCGGCAGCGGGAGTGGGCGAACGAGCGCGCCGGTGGGGTGCTGGAGGGCCGGGACATCGGCACGGTCGTGTTCCCCGACGCGGTGCTCAAGGTGTACCTGAATGCCCGTCCCGAGGTGCGCGCTGAGCGTCGGGCGGCGGAGGTGTCCGACCTCGACTACGAGACGGTGGCCGCCGACATGGCCCGCCGCGACGCGTTCGACCAGGGGCGCCTAGCCGATCCGCTCCGCGTGGCGGACGACGCCATCGAGCTCGATACGAGCGACATGACCATCGACGAGATCGTCGCCGAGCTGGCCCGGAGGATCGATGACTGACGCCGACGAGGTCGCCGAGGCGACGCCCGTCCGGCACGCGGGCGCCGCCACGGCGCGGGTGGACGCGGTGGACATCCACCCGCCGACCCGCCTCGAGCGGTTCGCGTACGGCGCGATTCGGGGCGCGTTCGCCGTGCTCGCCAAGCCCTACTTCCGGCTGGAGATCCGCGGCCGGGAACACGTGCCGAGCCACGGGCCGTTCGTGCTGGCCCCGGTCCACCGGTCGAACCTCGACTTCATCCTGGTGTCGGCACTCACCCGCACCCGCATGCGCTATATGGGCAAGGCTTCGATCTGGAAGTGGCGCTGGGGCGGCAAGTTCGTGGCGATGCTGGGTGCGTTCCCCGTGCATCGCGGCTCGGCCGACCGGGAGGCGTTGCGCACCTGTCTCGAGGTGATCGAGAACGGTGAGCCGCTGGTGATGTTCCCCGAAGGGACGCGGCGTTCGGGGCCGGTGGTGGAGGACCTCTTCGACGGGCCCGCCTACATCGCCGCTCGCACGGGCGCGCCCATGGTGCCGGTGGGGATCGGTGGTTCGGACCAGGCGATGCCCGTGGGCTCCAAGTTCATCAGACCGCACAAGATCGTCATGGTGGTGGGGGAGCCGATCCCTCCGCCGGTGGGCGACGGCAGCGGCCGGGTCCGCCGGCGGGTGGTGCGCGAGCTGACCGAGCAGCTCCGGGTTTCGGTGCAGGCGCTGTACGACGAGGCCCGTCGCCTGGCCGGTTGAGAGGGTGCTAGCGCGGGGGGGTCGGTGCCACCGTGTCGAGCGCAGCCGACAACCGGGTGAGCGCATGCAGCGTGGACCCGAGCTCGTCGCTCCCGAGCTCGTCGGCGAGCCGCTTGGCCAGCGCTGCGTGCCCAGGATCGATGCGCCGGACGGCGTCGTAGCCGTCCTGGGTGGGCCGCAGCAGCTTGGCCCGGCGGTGGGCGGGGTTGGGCAGGTACTCGGCCAGGCCCTGCTCGACCAGGAGGTCGGCGATACGTTGCACGCTCTGGCGCGTGATCCCCATGGCCCGGGCGATCCCCGCCACCGGCAGCGGGCGTGCGAGCACGGCGCCGAGGACCTGCCAGCGCGCCGCCGTCAGCCCGGCCGGCCGGGACAGTTCCTCGGCGACGCCGAGGAACTGTCCGTTCAACCGGAACACCGCCAAGGCCGCGCCGCTCAGCAGGTCCTGCTCGCGCCTCATGAGGTGCTCACGAGGTTGCGGCCATCAGCTCGAAGTACCCGGCGGGGTCGTGGAGGCCGTACAGCTTGTACCACGCCTCCAGCACCGCCGGTTGGTAGACGTCGAGGCGGGCGAGCACCTCACGCGCGAACTCGACTGGCGCCGTAGCGCTGGCGGTGATGAGGTCGCCGTCGGTCACGGCCGGCGCATCCGCGTAGTGGTCGCCGCCGCCGTAGCCGACGGCGGCGAGGTACTCGGCGGCGTTGCTGGTATGGCGCCGGTCGTCGAGCAGCCCCTCGGCGGCAAGCCCCCCAGTGGCGCCGCAGATGGCAGCCACCGGGACACCAGCGTCGAGGAGCTCGCGCGCCTTCCTGGCGAACGCCGTGTTGCCGCCGTCGAGCCAGGTGTCCGCACCGGCCAGGATGAGCATGGCGCTGTCCTGCGGGCGCAGCTCGCCCAGCGTCATGTCGGGCGTGATCCGGACTCCGCCCATGGTCGTCACCGGCTCCGCGGTCTCGCCCACCGTGACCACGGCGTAGCGCCCCGGTTCCCGCTGCCAGTCGTGCTTGTTTATGTGGGCGGTCGCGAATCCGACCTCCCAATCGGCCAGCGTGTCGTAGACCGCCATGTGCACCTTGGTCGCCTGCATGTGATCCTCCCTACGCCATTGACTGCATTCTGTCTTAATGACAGCACACTGTCAAGCGACACCGCCGCGGCGGGCCCGTGGTCTCGACCGATGAGTTTCGCCCCCGCGACCCATCGAAATGGGCATGAAGCGCGCAGTCGAGCTGTTCACCATCGAGGGACGACCGTCACGCTCGCCCTTCGTCGAGGAGACGTGGCAGGCACGAAGTGAACCTGAGGGCTCCTTCATCTCGGTGGCGGCGAGCCACTGGGAGATGGTCGTCACGCGGCAGTGGGCCGCGGCTCGGCTGACGGTGCGAGGGCCCGAGCGGAGGGCGACGACCGTGCCGATCCCTGCGGACGCTGAGTTCTTCGGGATCCAGTTCAGCCTCGGCACGTTCATGCCGAGGCTGCAGCCGGGGCAGCTGGTCGACCGGTCGGTGACATTGCCACAGGCGACGAACACATCGTTCTGGCTTAGCGGGTCCGCGTGGGAACTTCCGGGGCCGGACAACGCCGATGTCTTCATCGACAGGCTCGTTCGCGCCGGTCTGCTCGTGCACGACCCGCTCGCGTCGGCCG
>DASSDL010000047.1:0-4060 GCA_035697145.1 Acidimicrobiales bacterium | reverse complement strand
GGGCGGATGCGGATCAGCAAGGAGACCGGCGTCTTCGTGTGCGCGGGGCCACGCGTGGGCTCGCCGGCGGCCATCTGAGGCCGGACGCGACGAAGGCGGCGCAACCCCAGCGGGCGCCGCCTTCGTCTGCCCCCAGACCGGGTGCTACGTGTCGATCATCAGCGCCAGCCGAGCTGCGCGGTGCAGGCGGGCCATGCCCCCCAACCCGACGAGGCGTAGAGCCGCTGGCCCATCGTGATCTGGGTCTCGCGGGAGTGCTCGTGGGGGTAGCCGGTGCCACCGACCGCCTGCCAGGAGCCGAGCGAGAACTGCAGGCCGCCGTAGTAACCGTTGCCGGTGTTGATCTGCCAGTTGCCGCCCGACTCGCACTCTGCCAGGGCGTCCCACGTGGCGTAGCTGTTGGGGTCGCCGAGCCCACCACCGCTGTCGGGCGGGGGTGGCGGCGGCGGTTCGGTCGGCGGCGGCTCGGTCGTCGGCGGCTCGGTCGTCGGCGGCGGAGGTGGCTCGGTGGTGGTCGTGGGTGGCGCCGTGGTGGTCGTGGTCGGTGGCGCCGTCGTGGTGGTGGTCCTCAGGCCCAGCGCGCGATCCTTCTCGTATTGCAGCGGAAGCGGCTGCCGAGCGTTGATGAGCGACGTCTCCGAGTCGCTTCCGGCGGCCTCGACGCGATCGTCGCCGTTGCCGTCGGGGAGGACAACGGTGGCCAGGGCCACGGGCCCTACCAGGAGAGCCAGGCCCAGCAGGCCACCGACGATGGCCCGCCGGATCGTGCGATCCGGTGTCGGTGCGCCCGACGGGCCGTTGGTACTGGGAGGGTGATCCGTCCGCTCGGACATCAGGGGGGGACTCCTTGCGTCGAAGCGCGCGGCGGGACGTGGGAAAGATGAGTGGGATCTGCAACCAGGGGCGCCCCAGCGCGTGCCGACCTATGCGGTTGGTGAAAGGAGTTTGTCACTATCGCAATGCTTTCGCAACATCAGGCGCCATACGTTGGTGCCAGCCGCCCCCCAAGCGGCGATGTCGACGGTTCCCCAGGACGGTCGTCACCGTAGATCGTGGCGACCCTCGCGCGCCGCACCAGTGGGCGATCTCACCCCGAAATCGCCCTCGCCGCGCCCCTGTCTGTGATGGATCGCGCGCTGCTCGCGGTCATCGCCACGCTCCGACCTGCCAGCCAACACGGTCCGGCGCATCAGGCGGGCTCCTCGGGCGCGGACGCCGCCCCGCCGACCGACGCCTGGACGACCTGCCTCGCCGCCCTCGCGAGGTTGGGTGGCAGCAGGCTGCACGCGGCGTCGATCAGGTCGTCGAGCGCGGGGAACGCCGACAGCAACCATCGAGCCCACATGCCGTCGTCCATCCATGCGACCACGCGGGCATCGGGCAGGGGCCCGGGAACGTCGACCGCGGCGGGGTCGGCGCGCAGGCGGGCCCACGGCCAGGCCTCGGCGAGCGCCCGCGTGGCGTCGGCCAGCGCGTCGCCGTCGGGGCCCGGGCCGAGGCCGGACCGCCGCATGGTTGCCAGCGACGACGCCGGGTGGAGCCGCGTCAGGTCGCGCCACGTGCGCGGGCCCTGGCCAGCGCAGCCGGCGCCGGCTGACTTGGCCAGCGCATCGACCATGCGGTCGAGCCAGGACAGGGTCCACAGCCCGACCGTGGTGGGAGGCGGCGGTGCGGTGCTGAGACCCAGTGCCCGGCGGCATGCGTCGGCCACCGTGCCGTCGGGCGGGCCCGGCAGGGTTGTGAGCTGGTCGCCGCGGCGGAGCAGCCCAGTGCCCCGACCGGATCGGTCGATGAGCACCGTGACGCGCACCCGGGGCGACTCGACACCGCGCACCACCCGGCCGTCGTCGCCGATCGGATGTTGCAGGCCACGGCTCGACACACCCAGCGCCCACCAGTGCACCGGGGCGACGAAGCCCAGCAGCAGGTCGAGCGGATGGATTGGATCGATGGGGTAGCAAGCGAGCGCACCCGGCGGGTGGGCATCCGGGGCCGACACCCGCAGCAGCGCGCTGGTGGGTGCACGAGCGCCGCGCCCAGCCAGGGTGGCGTCAGCAGTCTCGACGTGGGCCGCGAGGGCGCGATCGGGCGGGGGTGGAACGGGCGATGACATCGGATGCCTCCGGTGCTGCAGATGCCGTGCAAGAGGCGATCTGCACCGGACGGCGCCGGCGGGGCGATCACGAACCCGTGATGCGAGACACTAACGAGGGACTGTGACAGCCAAGAGGCCCCGCGGATAGGGCGTTCGGCAGGCACCCCGCGTGGGAATTTGTTGCCGGGTCGCAGCTCAACAGCTGGGAATGAGTCCTCACCAGGCGCGGCGTTCGGCCAGGAGCCGGGCCAGGCGGGCGTCGCTTGCGACGTAGGCGGCGAGCGCATCGGGCGCCAGTTCGTGGATCCGGGCGCGGTCCACCTCGACCGGCGTCAGCCCCACCAGCCGTGCGATGGTCTTGAGCGAGCACGAGATGCCCAGGGCCGGCCCCACGTCGCTGCGGTAGAGCTGGTAGGCGTCGACGTGGCGGTGGCCGTGCCAGCAGGCCCGGTAGGCGCCGCGATGTCCGGGCAGCGGGTCGCGACGCGAGGGGATGCGCGGGTCGAGGGTGAGCTGCAGACCAAGCACCACCCCGTGGTGGGCCGCCCTGTCGGCCAGGAACGGCAGGTCGAAGAAGGCGCCGTTCCACGTGGCTAGGACGCCGGGCGCCAGCCCCGCCAGGCGGGTGTCGACGGCGGCGAGCATCTCGACCTCGGGCCCGTCGAAGACCTCTTCGCCGTCCGGGATCGACAGGGCCACGGTGACGATCCCACCGACCGCCGGGTCGAGCCCGTTCAGCGACGTATCGGTCTCGATGTCGAGTCCGTACACCGGCCCCCGGGGACGAGCCATCCGCCCTTTCTACGCCTTCGGCACCGCTGGCAACGGGATCCGGCTACAGGATCTGGCTGAGGAACAGCTTGGTGCGCTCCTCGGTGGGGTTGCGGAAGAAGTGGTCGGGCGTACCCACCTCGACGATCTGACCGTCGGCCATGAACATGACCCGGTCGGCCACCTCCCGGGCGAAGCCCATCTCGTGGCTCACCACGATCATCGTCATGCCCGAGCGGGCCAGCTCCCGCATCACGTCGAGCACCTCGGCGATCATCTCCGGGTCGAGGGCCGACGTAGGCTCGTCGAACAGCATGATCTTGGGCTGCATCGCCAGCGCCCGGGCGATCGCCACCCGCTGCTGCTGACCGCCCGACAGCTGGCCCGGGTACTTGCTCGCCTGCTCGGGGATCTTGACTCGCTCGAGCATCTCCCGCGCCACCTGCTCCGCCCTGGCCTTGGGCCAGCGCCGCACCTTGCGGGGGCCGAGCGTGACGTTGTCGAGCACCGTGAGGTGGGGGAACAGGTTGAACGACTGGAACACCATGCCGACCTCGCGCCGCACCTCGGCGATGCGCCGCACGTCGTTGTTCAGCTCGGTGCCGTCGACCACGATGCGTCCCCGGTCGTGCTCCTCGAGGCGGTTGATGCAGCGGATGAGCGTGGACTTGCCCGACCCCGATGGCCCGATGACCACGACCACCTCCTGGCGGCCCACGGACATGTCGATGCCGCGGAGCGCCTGGAAGCGGCCGAACCACTTCTCCACCCCCTCGCACACGATGATCGGCTCGCCGGTGCCGCCCGCCTCGGTGGCCAGCGCGGCGAGGTCTTCGTGTTCGGATTGGCCGGGCTGAGCCGTCATCGTTCTCCCACTCCCAGGCGGCGTTCGAGCCGCTGGCTCTCACGCGACATCGTCGAGCAAACGGCCCAGAACAGGAAGCCCACGAAGGCGTAGGTCAGCGGTTGCAGCCCCTGACCCCGGAAGCGGTCCTGCTCGGTGGCGATGTCGGCCACGCCGAGCAGCTCGAGGAACCCGATGATCGACAGCAACGACGTGTCCTTGAACAGGCTGATGAACTGCCCGACCATGGCCGGGATGACGGCCCGCAGGGCCTGCGGCAGCACCACGAGGCGCAGGACCTTGGGGGGCGACAGGCCGACGGCCTGCGCGGCTTCGACCTGTCCCACGGG